>CALXRY010000053.1 GCA_944390955.1 uncultured Clostridia bacterium
TTGAATGTTTAAAGTTCTTCATAATTCAAATAAAACCTCCCGATAATATCAGACCGGCGAATTTGGTTTCAAAAATATTTCACCGGTTACGTTTTGATTTCTGTTCTATTACAATTCGATTACAAGTAGCATTATACACCATAATCCGCGCTTTGTCAACACCTTTTTTCTCTCGGAGAAACATTTTTGTAACAAATGCGTAATAAAAGCGGCCGTTTTGTAACAAAAACGACATGGTTTTTTATGATGTTTAGCTATCAGATATATTTACCAACATAATAAATTGTATACATTAAACAAAAAGCAAGCCGCCATATCAAAGACACAGCAGGTTGATTGATTTTAGATACAACTCCGCGAAAACAAAACAAAATGCGCCGTTTTATGACGCATTTTGTTGTCTTGACGTAATCACTCAGTTATTCAGCTTTCTGACATGCTGGCTACGCCAAAAAGCAGCCCCTGCTTGCCGTCCTATTTAATTTTATTCGTAATTGCTTATTCACTTATTCCAGCATCAGCATACGTGCCGATAAAGAAATACAGCTGATCCTTTTCTGTTTTTTCCTGCTTGTTCAGTCCGCTTACTTCAACTACATTTTCGGTAATCTCACTTACTTTATCAATCCATACTGTCGGATTTGACGCGGATTCGGTATCGTTTTTCAGATTCTCAGCAGAACCTATCAGCAGCGGCGCAGTTTCAACAAGACTGCCCTTCGACACTTCGATACCGCCGAATTCGTTACCGCTTACATCCACCACTCCGTCAAGCGTCACATTCGCTCCGTTCACAAGTATCGCCGCATCAGCTCCGCTTACGGACACATTGCTAAGTGTAACGTTCGATGCGCCGTATGCCTGTATCCCATAAAGTCCCTGCCAGTCCTCGGCGTTATTTATTACCTCAAAAGATATATTCTCAAAAGTAACCTCGCCGGCATTTACTATTTCAACGCCGTCTGTATTATCAAATATTATCGATGCGCCCTCAACGCCTGCAACGGATACCGGTCTTGTCACCGAAATAACCTTGTCGGCCTCGATACTGCCCGATACATTTATTGTCTTTATATTTTCATCCGCAAGCGCATCCTCAAGCTCCTCAAGGCTCGAAACGTCAGCCGAAGTGATATCCTCTTCTTCCTCCGTTTCTATCGACAGATAATAGAACATCTGATCCTTTTCATTGTTTGCCTTTTTATTCAGTCCGTCCACAGCAACGACGCTTTCTGTAAGCTCACTCAGCTTGTCTATCCATATTGTAGGCTGCTCCTCGGTTTCCGTATCATTTTTAAGATTTTCCGCAGAGCCCGTTAATAGCGGCGCAGTTTCCGCTTCAATGCCCTTTGCTACTTCAATTCCTCCGAACGCATTACCGCTTACGTCCACTACTCCATCAAGCGTCACATTCGCTCCGTTTACAAGTATTCCTGCGTCAGCTCCCGTTACGGAAATGTTTTTCAGCGAAACTTCCGATGTCCCATATGCCTGAACTCCATAAAGCCCCTGCCAGCCCTCGGCGTTATTTATTATCTTGATATTTATATCCTCAAGCGTCACATTGCCGGCGTTTACGATCTCTATGCCATCCGTGTTGTCAAATGTTATTCCGGCCTCGGCTGACCTTGCAGCGCCCTGACCCTTGATGACTACGCTTCTGTTTATCGAAAGCGCCTCGTCTGCCGTTATCTCATCCGTTATCGTGATGACCTTGATCTCAGGATTTGAAACCGCATCACTCAGCTCCTCAGGCGTCGACGCCTCTGCCTGCATCGACTCAGGTATCCCGTTTATAAAGAAATGCGCCTGATCCTTCTCAGATATATCTATTTTCTCAAGCCCGCTTACCTCAACAACGCTTTCTGTAAGCGCGCTGACCTTATCTATCCATACAGTTGGTTTTGACGCAGACTCACTGTCGTTTTTCAAATTTGATGCGCTGCCCTTGAGCTTCGGAGAAGTCTGTATCTCGGCGCCCTTTGATACCTCTATGCCGCCGAATTCGTTGCCGCTGACATCTACCGTTCCGTCAAGCGTCACCTCCGAGCCGTTCACAAGCACTGCCGCGTCGGCTCCCGTTACTGAAATATTACTTAGCTCCGCATTACCGCCGTATACCTGTACACCGTACGAACCGTTCCACTTGTCGGCTTCATCGTTCATTTTTATTGAAACGCGCTTGAGCGAAAAGCCCTCTGCGTTTACAGCCTGGATACCATCCTTCACGCCCTCGGCAAACTCTATCGTATAGTTTCCACCATCAATGGTGATATTGCTTCCCATAACCTCTACGCTGCTGTCCGAAGCAATGTTGCTCAGAAGTCTTATATTAGCCTTCTTGTCCAGACTGTTTGCCTTTTCAACTGCCTCCTTCAAACTTGAAAACGCATTCTTTCCTATTGTATATCGGTTCCCTCCCGATATAACACTTCCTGTTTTATCAGCATAGCTGCGGTTTACTATTATAGACGATTCAGAAGCTATCGCTATGTCCGAGCCGCCGGAGCTTCCTCCTGAGCCGCCTCCGCCAGGAGCTGCTGTCGGCTTGGGGGTTGCCTCCGGTGTTTCGCCGCCATTATCTTCGCCGCCATCATCTCCACTGCCGTTATCCTCATATACGCTTCCGCCCTGAGTTATTATTTCTCCCGAAACGGTAGTATTCTTTAATGTCACGATACCGTCCTTTACGCCCGGCGCAAGGATCAGGTCTCCGTCTATCTCCATATTTTCAAGAACTACATCGCTGCTGTTTACGATAACTATACCGCTCAGCTTCTCATCAGCCGTATATGTTCCGGCGCTTTTATAGAAGCCCTTTACTGCATTGTTTATTATCGTTACGAACTCCGCTCTGCTCATACTGTTCTGAGGACGAAAGGCGTTATCCTCAAAACCATTTACATAGCCCTTATGCGCCAGAGCGTATATAGCCTCCGCAGCCCATTCGCTTATGCTGTCCGTATCGGTAAACGAGGGAGCATCCCCGCTCTGCAGAGCGATCTGAAGCGCTCTTGTAAGCATAACCGACGCCTCCTCGCGAGTTACCGGGTCCTCAGGTCTCATCTCATTATCGTAACCTTGAAGCACTCCACTTGAAACCAGCTTCAGAACTGCCTCTGTATACCAGGTATCGTCAAGATCGGAATATACATTTTCCGCAGTTTCCTGATAGCCCATTATTCGGTCCAACATAACAGCCAGCTCGCCTCTTGTTACTGTGTCATCGGGACGGAATGCACCGTCATGACCAATAATTATATCATGGTTCGACCATACATTAATGGCCGACTCCGCCCAGTGATCCTTTGTGTCACCGAAATCCGCCGCAAGCGCTCCTGCCGCCGACGACGCGATCATTGACAGGCATATTGAATGCAGTACCGCAAATCTGCGTATTCTCTTATTCATAATGATCCTCCATCTGTTCTTATTTTTCTTCTTAGGATTTTTATTAAATCCTATAACAATAGTAGGATAACATAAGACATGTATTTATGTCAATAGAAATTAATTGGATTACAGTAAGTATATTCATAATACAGACGCATTTTGCACCATGATGGAACAAAAGGAATAAATTTAGCTGTATGCAAAAGAATAAAAAAAGAAAATGCGGATGCTTCCGCATTTTCTCCTGCAACAGCAAAAGTTATCTCATCATCTCAACGGCAGTATCTATAATGCCGCCGACATTTTTGAATACACCCTCTGTTTTTTTTTGAAGCTTATGACGCTGGCGGTCGCTCAATGGATCAGCCACCATTGCAACAGCCGCTCCGACAACAAGCCCTGCGGCCATGCCCTTCATAAATTTTCCCGTGCCCTGCATATTCATAATTTGCTCCTTTCATAATCCAGTTTTATAAAATTCGCCGCAAATCCGTAATTTATATGACTGCGGTGAGCTTTTTTCAACCTTAGTATTCGACAAAAAGCACAAAATACACGTGTTATTTTTAAAGAAAAACAACAATCTTTGGCGTGTAAATAAAATTTAATCAAAATCACCTTGACTTGCCGTAAATATATGATATAATGAACTCGGCAGTATATTCTGCCATACATGTTTGAATACTATTAAAAATGGGGATTATGCCAATATAGGAGATATATTCGATCATCGATGGGCTTGGAACGGAAAGGACTGAAAAAAGGCATGGCAAACATAAAACCCTTTAAAGGATACAGATATAACCCTGACAAAATAAGCAATCTTGGCGAGGTAGTTTCACCTCCTTACTATAAAATAAAGCCGGAAGAAAAAGCGGCGCTTTTTGATATGAGCAAATATAATTCAGTAAGACTGTTTTCCGGCAGAAGTTATGATGATGATTCCGAAACGAATAACAGATTCACAAGAGCAGCAGCTTACCTTAGAGACTGGATTGCCGAAGGAATACTGATGCGTGACGAGAAGCCCGCTATATATATGTACGAGGAAACGATCCAAGTCGGCGATGTTCAATACAGCAACCGCAGCTTTATAGCTCTTATGGAGCTTGAGGAACTTGGTAACGGTACTATCATGTCCTGTGAAGAAATACGAGAGGTATCGATGCAGGACAGATATGATTTCCTGACGGCTACCAACGCTGATATGAGTATGATAAGCTGTCTTTATGTGGAACGAGACAAACTGCTCCTTAACCTCATGACCGATCTTGCAGAGGAAGAGCCCGATGTTGAATTTGATTCCTACGAGGATATGCACCAGCGCGTCTGGGTAATAACATATCAGCCCACTATTGATCTCATTATCGAACAGTTCAAGAGCCTTCCCCTTTACATATCGGAAGGACAGACGAGATATGAAACGTGTTTGCAGTACAGAAATTACAAAAAGGCGAATAACCCGGAGCATAGCGGACTTGAACCGTATAATTATACGATGGTATCACTCATAAACTCCGGTTCGGACGGAATCGTAATCCTCCCTGTACACAGGGCCGTTAAGTGCCCGCGGGGCTTTAAGGAGGAATACTTCATTGCATGCGCTCAGGATCATTTTAAAGTTGAAAAAATAATCGTTGATTCAACTGATGAAAGCATAGTTGAAACGATGAAAAAGCAAATCGCGACAACTCGGCATGAGACGCGTATAGCAATGTACTGCGGCGGAGAATATTTTTACAAAATGACGCTTACCGATAAGGACTTTATCAAAAAAGAGCTACTGCCGGAAATGTCGAAAGCGTACTGCTCTCTTGACGTTGTAGCGCTAAATAAGCTCCTGCTTGAGGATATACTCAGCATAACCGACGAAACGTATCACGAGCGCGTCGTTGCCTCAAGGAGTTATACGTCCCTGTTCAATGCGCTAAAAAACGACGAGTTTGATGTTATGTTTATGCTTAATCCCGTAAAAACAGACCAAATAAGGAATGTTACGGCAGCAGGAGAAAAAATGCCTGAAAGCACATTAAGTATTTTCCCTAAGCCTTCGGTTGGTATAGTAATAAATATAAAAGAAGATTAAAAAAAACAGTTGACAAGTGCGTATTATTCTGTTATAATATTATGGTGACCGCATAGAACAGGCTTGAAAGTCTCGAAAAGGCGCCTGCGATAGCGAGTCCTCGACTAATTAACAGGAGGTGTTCAGATTATGTATGCAGTTATAGTTACAGGCGGAAAGCAGTATAAGGTTTCCGAGGGCGATGTTCTTTTCATAGAGAAGCTTGAGGCTGAGGAAGGTGCGGCAGTTACCTTTGACCAGGTACTGATGACCGGCGACGGCGAAGACGTAAAGGTCGGCGCTCCCACGGTTGACGGCGCAAGCGTAGAGGCTAAAGTCGTTAAGAACGGCAAGGGCAAGAAGATCTACGTTTTCAAGATGAAGAGAAAGAAGAACTACAGACGCAAAAAGGGTCACAGACAGCCCTTTACGAAGGTAGAGATAACAAAGATCAACGCATAAGATTTTTAGGAGATAGCGAGGTGTTTTAAATGGCTCATAAAAAAGGTATGGGTAGCACAAAGAACGGCCGCGACAGCGAGTCGAAAAGACTTGGCGCTAAGCGTGCTGACGGTCAGTTTGTACTTGCAGGCAACATCCTTGTAAGACAGAGAGGCACAAAGATCCATCCCGGCAACAATGTCGGAATCGGAAGCGATGATACTCTTTTTGCTCTGATTGACGGCAGAGTTAAGTTTGAAAGAAAAGGCAGAGACAGAAAGCAGTGCAGCGTTTATGCCGACTAATGTTTGATTGCAAGGGCTGCCGCGGTAAAACGCGGCAGCCTTGTTTTTTGCAGAGGCGCATTTTCTCTGCGCCCATCGAAAGGAGGGCTGTATATGTTTATAGATAAAGCAAAGATATTCATTAAAGCCGGAAAGGGGGGCAACGGCGCAATATCGTTCCGCCGTGAAAAATACATCGCCGCGGGCGGACCCGACGGCGGCGACGGCGGACGCGGCGGAAACGTTGTTTTCCGCGTCGAACTCGGAATGACGACGCTCATGGACTTTAAATACAAAAGAAAATACACCGCCCAAAACGGCGAGGACGGCATGCGCCGCCGCAGAAAAGGAAAATCCGGCGAGGATATAATAATAAAAGTCCCGCAGGGGACAGTCGTGCGTGACGCAAAAACAAACAGAATAATCGCCGACCTCTCCACCCCCGGCAAAGATTATGTCCTCGCAAAGAGCGGTAACGGCGGCTGGGGCAACGACCACTTTGCAACAGCAGTGCGTCAAACGCCTAATTTTGCAAAAAACGGTCAGCCCGGCGATGAGCGCGAAATTATCCTCGAGCTGAAGTTGCTTGCGGACGTCGGACTTGTAGGCTTTCCGAACGTAGGAAAATCAACTATCCTTGCGCGCACCACAAAGGCGGACCCAAAGATTGCAAATTATCACTTCACAACCCTTCAGCCCAATCTTGGAGTCGTAGATCTGGGTGAGCACAGGAGTTTTGTGCTTGCCGATATTCCCGGAATCATCGAGGGTGCAAGCGAGGGCGTCGGTCTCGGTCACGAGTTTCTGCGCCATATCGAGCGGACAAGGATACTCATCCATGTGGTAGATGTTTCGTCCGTCGAGGGCCGAAACCCGATAGAGGATTTCGATATAATCAACTCTGAGCTATCAAAATACGATATGTCGCTTGAGGAAAGGCCGCAGATAGTCGCCGCGAACAAGACCGATATAATCCAGGACGAGGCTGTATACAACGAATTTCTTGAGGAAATGAAAAAGCGCGGCTACGAGGTGTTCCCTATTTCGGCAGCGACCAGTCAGGGTGTGGAGCAGCTTATGCTTAAGGTATACGGCGAGCTTTCGCAGCTTCCGCCGATACAGATATTCGAGCCGGAAATGGATATTGAGGAAGATGAACGCGACACGAGCGGCGAAGGCTTCACGATAAGACGTGAAAATGAGTATTTTATCGTAGAGGGTTCATGGATAGAAGCCATCGGTGGAAGCGTGAATTTCTCGGACAACGAGTCTCTTGCATATTTTCAGCGCGCTCTGCTTAATAGAGGCGTTATCGAGGAGCTCATCAATATGGGTATCCGCGAGGGACAAATCGTCAAGATCGGCGATCTTGAATTTGAATTTGTGTATTAATGCACATCAAAAAAACAAGCATGGTCTGTTGCTTTTAGCCTCTCATGCTTGTTTTTAAATTTCTTATAAATTACTATCCGTTATCAATCATCTACGATAAGGCCCGCTCCCCTTGCAGTCTCAAGAAACTGATCCAATCCCGCGCGCGCGGTCATTTCCGTGACCTCGTAGGTCTCAAGCATCTTCGCAAGGAGCTCGTCATAGGTGCAGCCCTCTGCAAGAGCATTCCATAAAAACGCTCCCGAATCGTTAAGAGTTATGAGACCGTTAAATTCCTCGGAAGCCTTTCCTACCGCAACAACAACGTGCCTTCCACCTACGCTTCTTAACATAAAACCCTTCTTTGTTTTCATATACATCCCTCTCTATCTGTTTTGAGTCATTCCTCTGTAAGATACCTCGGCAGCCTCCAGCTCCATGTTGCAGCAGAGCTTATATACCGGAACCGTTGTGATTAGCTTATCAAGAATTTTAAGTAGCTTATCCATACGCTCTTCCGATACCGGTCTGACCGTCTGATTTAATATTCCGAAAAGCGCAGCCTCCGGATCAGCTTTTTCTATGCTGTTTTCCTTACCACGCTCAAGCATACATATCCCACGCAGCGGAACACCCTCATTAACATTAAGATCAGTCTTTCCCGAAAACGGCGTGCCGTAAACGTAAAAGCCGTCTTTTGTAAGCCTTATAGCCGGCTTATCATCGTTAAGGATATATGCTCCCTCAAAGCGCTTCAGCCATATCTGCGTATGCGTTGACTTTCCTGTGCCGCATGGCGCACTGAACAGAAAACCCTCGCCTTTATATACCACCGCCGATGAATGCAGCAGCAGGCCTCCGAATTCCGGCAGCAGCTCATAAAACTCACTCCCGAGCCATATATATTCACAGTCCTCAATCGTAAGATGCGGGTTCTCTCTTTGCTTATGTTCCAAAAATTCATCACTCAAGCGTATCCTTATGTCGGACTCCGAAGCCTCATCTGTCAAATAAGCTTCGCTCTGCCTGAGAGTTCGCGGATATTTTGGTGCCATATCAACATTTATTCCGGCAATATTATACATTTAAGTTTTCTCCTCTTGTTTTATAGGTATATTATACTATACAATACCTATAAATTCAATAAAAATAAAAAAAATTTAAAAAAAATTAATAAATAAAGTAGACAAAGCACACTGTTTTAGTGTATAATATGTATATGTGATACAATTCACAAAAACAGAAAGGACTGATTACCATAATGAAACATCTAAAGAAGCTTGCAGCGCTGATGATTGCAGGGGCTGTTTCGGTCGGAAGTGCATTTTCAGCTTTTGCTGCTTTCAGTGATATGCCGGAAGGAGAAATGGGCGTAGCGATCGATAACGCAGTAAATAACGGACTTCTTACAGGATATGAGGACAACACCGTGAGACCGTACGAGCCCATAACAAGAGCGCAGATGTCTGCGATAATTGTACGAGCCTTCGGCGCTACAGAGAGAACAGATACCTCCTTCGGCGATGTTCCGGATGACGCATGGTATAAGGAATCCGTTGAGCAGGCGGTATATATGGGCGCATTCGAAGGAGATGAAAACGGAAACTTCAATCCGAACAACAACATCACATTCCAGGAAACATACGCAGTGCTTGCGAGAGTATTCCAGTTCGTTCCGCGCGATGTCACCGTATCTCCGCGTGTGGAGAGCAGTGTTGAGGAAACGCTCTCGGAATACAGCCGGATATCTAATCAGACATATACCACTTCGGAAAAAGACGGCAATACATACGTTACAATCACGGGTCAGATATGTGTTCCCGCCGACAATGCGCTCGATTCCTTCCCCGACAGAGATCAGCTTGCCTCATGGGCTTCCGATTACGCAAAGGCTGTAGTAGGCAACGGCGGCTATACCGGCATAGACGGTATGCTCAAGCCCAATGATGCGATCTCAAGAGGAGAATTTGCCATGATCATGGACGAGCTTGTAAGTCTCTATATAGATGAACCAGGAACATATACAGACGGCTTCGGCTCCGGCAGCGTTGTTGTACGCTCGGGAGGAGTTACCATAGATGGACTTAACACAGATAATAATCTCATCCTCAGCTACGGTATCGACAGCAAGACCGAGGTCAAAAACTCAACAATTGGCAACTGCATCGTTGTCTACGGCGGCAGCGATCCAACTCCGGTTGAAAATGAGAACGGCATATTACGAGCCGACGAATCATTCATAAGCATTTCGGCAAACATATATGACTGCCGTATATTTGCTCCATATTCAGAAACGCTGGTAGTATGCACAAACGAAAATGTAAGAGATGCATTTATAAAGTCATACCAGTTTGATACAGCAATTGTTAATCTCGGTTTTATGCAGTAACCCAAAAAACAGATAGAGCTCGCAGGCTCTATCTGTTTTTTTATTTGCTATTCAAGAAACTCCTTACAGTATCGGTCTATGCCCTCGGCGATGGAGCGTCCTATCTGCTCCGACTCGTTTCTCAATATTTCAAGATCGCTGCTGTTGTCAAAGAAACCTATCTCAAGATATGCTATTGTTATCGGGCATTTACAGAACAGCACCAGCTCCGGTAATGCTTCATAGCGTCCACCGGAATATGCGGACAAGCTCGTATTTTCAACTATCTTATCGTTTATGTATTGTCCGAGAGTATTGCCGTCCTGAGCATATGTCGGCGAGATGCCTGCCTGATCATAATAGCCGTCGAGCGCTATATATGCGCTTCCGCGGCCGCCGCCAGCGTTTGAATGAACACATACAAACAGGTCGGCGTCAGGCGCCTGAGTTGTGTCGTTATTAGGATAACAGTATATGAGCCGCTTTGTCATCGACGGATTATCGTCTGCGGTCGGTCTTGAAAGACGCACTTCATAGCCCATTTCCTCAAGATACTGCTTTGCATAGCTTACATTTGAGAGGTTTATATCAGGTTCTATCGCCCTGTCGCCGTTAGCCATCGGATACCAGCAGCCGCCTCCGGACGGCGCCCGCCCCGAACAGCCCCAGCCCTCGCAGTCCTGCCATGTCGTCCAGGACTTCCAATGCCTCCACTCTCCCCAGGTGCCTGTATTTTCATTATATAGCCAGCCCTCGGCAAGCTTCTCCTCATCGCTCATATAGCCAGAGTCCTTTCCGTGACCCGCGTCAAGGACTATGATCTTCTTCGGCTCCGGAGTCGGCATCGGCTCTGGAACAGCATTTTCGCCTACGAAGGAATCGTATTCAAGCTTATCCTCTATCTTTGCATACATGCGCATTATCATAACGGCTGCATTTCCGCGGCTGACAAAATCCCCGCCGCCGAAGGTGTTATCCGTACGCTCTGTTATTATCCCCTCGTTCTTTGCTATCTTGACATAATCCCGTGCCCAGTCCGAAACGCCGTCCCTGTAGGTCAGCTCGATATCCGGCACCTGAGTCCCGTTCAAATCCTGAAGCACCCTGACAAGCACCGCCACAAGCTGCTCTTTTGTTATGCTGTCATTTCCCCTGAATGTCCCATCGTCAAAACCGTTTATGATCCCCTCTTTTTCAGACGAAGCTGCAACGTAATAATACCAGTCGTACTTCGTTACGTCAGTAAACGTGCACTCAAGCGTGTTATCCATTTTGTTCAGTATCCTAAGCATGACCGCCGCAAGCTCCGCACGGCTTATCAGCTTGAACGGCGAAAACTCAGTTTCCGACGTGCCATTTATATACCGCTTTTCAACCATGGTGTTCACAGCGTTCTGCATCTCACTGCCGGTGCCCTCCATATCCTCAAACGCGGCAAACGCCGAAGGCATAAGCAGCACAATCGCCATTATCACCGAAATCAATTTTTTCATATTTACCCTTCTTTCATAAATATATGTATATGTTAATTATAGCATATTACATTTAAAAATACAAGATTGATTTAATGCGGCCGATATGTTATAATGATTACATTATAAAACTCAGGGAGAAAAGAAAATGGAACAAATTATACATAACGAATATCTGAACATTCGCATAAGCTCCCTCGGAGCGGAGCTGCAAAGCGTTACGGGCACAGATGGACGCGAATACCTCTGGTATGGCGACGAAAAATTCTGGAGCAGTCGCGCGCCTCTGCTGTTTCCTGTATGCGGAGGGCTTATAGACGACAGCTATACATTAAACGGAAAGAAATATTCAATGCCGAAGCACGGTTTTGCAAAGCATTCGGAATTTACACCAGAGGACACGTCGGATGATTCTTGTACCTTCCTTCTGAAGTCGCATGAAAAAACCTTAAGCATATTTCCGTTTGAATTTGAGCTGCGCGTAAAATACTCGCTCGAAAAAAGCTCTCTTAAGGTCGGATACTCAGTAAAAAACATGTCGGACGGCACGATGTATTTTTCAATAGGAGCGCATGAGGGCTATTACCTTCCCGGCGGGATAGAGGAATATTCGATTGAATTTGAAAAACCGGAAACGCTCGACACCTTTGAATTTGACGGGAGCTTCCCAAACGGCAAAAAGCGCCGGATACTTGAAAACAGCCTAAGCCTGCCGCTCGAATACAAATATTTTGACGACGATACACTGATGTTCAGGGGGCTATCCTCAAAAAAGGCTGCTATAGTACATTGCAGCGGAGAAAAAATTGCCGAGGTCGACTTCAGCGCCTTTAAATATCTTCTGTTCTGGACAATGCCGGACGCGCCGTATATCTGCATAGAGCCCTGGCAGGGATCGCCCGATCCTGTCGGTTTGCATACAGATTTCTCGAAAAAACCCGATATTACCGCGCTTCCCGCCGGAGAAGAATTTAATATCTTGCACACAATCATATTCGGAGCATAAAGGCCAAACACACTCTGAAGTATTATCCCCTGTATAAAATATATTTTTTTACTTGAAAAACATCCGAAAGTGTTGTATAATAATCATATTAGGAGAGTGATAGCTTGAAGGGCGCTATATTTGACGTTGACGGAACACTGCTTGATTCAATGGGAGCGTGGTGGGTCGCATGCAGGAATTTCTTCGGACGGTACGGACTTGATTTTTCCGACGAGGCCGGTGCGGCTCTTAAAGAGCTGCGACTCGAGGAATCGTTGCCCATGCTTATAAACGAATACAATCTTGACATAACTCCGCGTGATGCTGTCGCCGAAATAAAAGCGGCCGTAGACACGGCATATGAAACAAGCATTCCTCTTAAGCCCTATGCAAAGGAATATCTTATGCACCTAAAGCAACATGGAACAAGGATAGCAATCGCCACATCGGGTTACAAAGAGCTTTGTCAGGCGGCATTCAAGCGGCTTGGTGTATTCGGGCTTATCGATGAATACGCATTTTCATTCGAAGTCAACAAGGGCAAGGATCATCCGGACATATATTTTCTTGCGGCGGAGCGCATAGGCGTTGAGCCTGGGCAGTGCACCGTATATGAGGATATAGTCGCAGGGATCCGAAGCGCAAAGGCAGCCGGATTTACGGCCTGCGCCATATACGACCCCTCGAATGAGGGAGATACAGACGTGCTTAAACAGTATGCCGACCATTATATTACGGGGTGGAAGGATATGCTGTAAGCAATATAAAGGGACTGATGCGTTACTAAAAAGCGAATCAGTCCCTTTGTTTACCACAAAATCAGCTTTTATAATTTCGCAAGCATCGAATACATGTCCTTTACACAGCCGTAAAGCTGTCTGTAAACTTCGTATACGTGCTCGTATTTTTCTGAATTGTCCATATCTGGCGTCTGTGCCGGATTAAAGGCTATCATGCTTCGGCACGCCTCGCGTACCGACGGATATATCCCCGCTCCCACTCCTGCAAGTATCGCAGCTCCGAGCGCCGGACCCTCCTTTGAGATACACGTCTTTATAGGGCAGCGGTATATATCGGCAAGCATTGATCTCCACAACGGTGACGAGCCCCCGCCTCCGCACGCCGTCATGTCCGAAACATCCACGCCCATTTCCTTTAATATCTCAAGGCAGTCCCTGAGCGAATACGAAACACCCTCCATGACCGCCCTTATCAGGTCACGCTTTGTATGCATTGCCGAAAGCCCGAAAAACATCCCGCGGCAGTCGGCGTCAAGATGCGGCGTCCTCTCGCCCATCAAATACGGCAGATAGATAAGCCTGTTGCAGCCTATAGGCGACTTTTCCGCTTCTTTATCGGTAAGATAATATGTATCCACTCCCATTTCGGCTGCAGTCTTCATCTCGCTTTCACAGAAATTATCCCTGAACCACTTAAGTGACAGACCGGCGGCAAGCGTCACTCCCATAACATGCCATTCGCCCGGCACGGCACAGCAGAAGGTATGCACCCTTCCGCCCTTGTCAAACGTCATTTTTGAAGTATGCGCAAAAACGACGCCGCTCGTACCGATAGTCGTGAACGCCTTATTGTCCTCGACAACACCCGTGCCGACGGCAGCCGCCGCATTGTCTCCGGCGCCGCCCACAACCGGCGTTCCCGCCCTCAGTCCGGTCACCGCAGCGGCCTCGCTTGTTATTTTGCCTGTGACCTCCGGTGATTCATATACCTTTGCAAGCATCGACTTGTCTATATCGAGCTTTTCAAGCACCTCATACGACCAGCATCTGTTCGCTATATCAAGCAGCTGCATCCCGCTCGCGTCCGAAACGTCAGTCGCAAATTCGCCGGTCAGTCTGTAGCGCACATAATCCTTCGGCAGAAGGATATGACGGCATTTTGCGTAATTTTCCGGCTCATGTTTTCTTACCCACAGTATTTTTGACGCGGTAAAGCTCGGAAGCGCAGGGTTTGCCGTTATTTCAATAAGCCGCTCACGTCCCACAAGCTTCGTGATCTCCTCACATTCCGCCGAGGTCCTGCCGTCGCACCAGATTATCGACGGGCGGATAACTCCGCCGTTTTCATCGAGCATGACAAGCCCGTGCATTTGACCCGATATCCCGACTCCGGCGATATCCGACGGGTCCACAAACGACGAGACGTATTTCAGCGTTTCGACGGCGGCATTATACCAGTCCTCCGGCTCCTGCTCTGCCCAGCCGTTCTGCGGCTGATACATCGGATATTCCACAGTCTTTGATGCAATCACCTTTCCAGAAGTATCAAAGAGCACTGTCTTTGTTCCCGAAGTCCCGAGGTCTATTCCTATAAGATATTTCATATTATTTATTTCCCTTTCGACTTATTTGCTTATCTTAATTATATCATCGCCGCAGTACATCGTCAAATACTGTTTTTACTGCTTGTGTTTGTTTTGCACAAAAACACCGCCGCGCATGATGCGCAGCGGTGTGTAATGTTATGGTTTACTGAACCTGTACTGTGATTGTGTTGCCTTCTCCATCTTCAATAGACCATGTAAAGCTTGTATCGATGAAATCAATACCAGCATCATACATTTCCTGTGCAACTATTTCAGCATACTTCATGGCTCCGAGATACGATGAGTGAAGTCCTCTGTCTATAGGATCACCCACATCAAGTCCGAAGTTTCTCTTGATTACATCTCTGTCACCACTGTAAAGCTCATTCAGATAATCATATGACAACTGTGTCAAATCTATAAACAATACGTCGGGATTATTAGATGCCGCTGTTCTCATCGCTCCAGAATACGCTATATTAAAGCCCCATGAATGGCCCGAAGCATTTGGCGAAACAAGAATAGGTGTAACACCTTTTGCTTTGCATCCATCTATCATCTGTTGCATATAATCCACGTACTGCTCTTCAGTAGTCTCGTTCTTTTCATTTGCATCATTATAGCCCGATTCGATTATCAGATAATCTCCTGCCTGTGCACTGTTCATAACTCCAACATACGAAGTATTAAGAATATTTCTTGCTATATCTCCGCTGTTTGCCCAGTTTACTACCTCAACATCATCAGTAAAGTAATTCTCAAGCACCTGTCCCCATCCGGTTCTGCTCGAACCTACAAGCTCAGACGTCTCACCGTAATATTCTGCAACAAGTGAATCACCTACAACATATACCTTAGGCACTCTGTTTACTATCGTAGCCGCCTTGTCAACAACTATCTTGTTGAGATTTGCTCCGTCATTCCCACCGCTGGCATAATCTGCAGTACTTACAGTAATTGTTCCGCCGTTTACAGCTATATCAGATACACTGTAAACCTTATCAGTGTCATCCATAGCTCTGCCGGCGCCGTATTGATCGACATTATTGCCTATCATATAGCCGTTTACATATATATCGGCTCTGTTTGTTGTATCCTTTGTAACCTCAAAATTATACAGACCGTCTGCAAATACGCCGTCAAGCTGGTGTCCCTCACCGTCAAAGCTTACTGCATCATATTCATATGTGAATACAGGTGAAACCTCAACCATTGCAGCGCCGGTTGTATCAACCGTTATTGCGCTTACAACGTCTACCGGCTGCATTTTATCAAACGAATCCCAGATATAAACTGTAGCGCCCTCAACAACAGGTGCGGCATCTCCTGCCTCTACACTACCTATAGTCGCGCTGTCAAGCGTTCCGTCCTCATTATATACAGCTGTGATTGTAACTGCGTCTGCTTCAACAACGCTTGAAACGTCGCTCAGGTCAGCAACATATTCATTTACAAGATTGCCCTCGGCGTCCGCCGTAGTTACCTTATAGCCCGTGATATTGTCGTTTGTAACCATTCCTGTTATGTCAACGATCGTAGTATCGCCTGTGGCTTCTACAGTTGCATAGAATTTAGCAACATCCACGCTCTTTGACTGCTGTGCGCTTGCTGTGCCGACTGTGACAACAACAGTCACATTTGCTGTACCTACAGCGTTTGCCGTTGCCGCTCCCGATACTGAATCTACCGATATAATCTCCGGAGCATCCGATGTGTACTCGGCCGCAGCATACGATGTTATATCTTTTCCAAACTGATCTGTCACTCCCGAAACCGAATATGTTGTTTCAGCACCGAGCGTCACTGCCGATGCACCGTTAAACGTAAAGCTCGTTATTTCCGGAGCCGCTATCGTAACTTCCTTTGTTCCTGTTACGGCAGCCTCACCCGAACCGACTGTTGCAGTGATCATTGCGGTTCCCGTTCCTGCATCTTCAGCTACAGTAAGAACTCCGTCTTCTATAGTTACGCCGTCTACGCCTTCTACCGACCAATCAATTTCGCCGGCCACTCCCGAATCAAAGGTATATTCTTCGCTTTGGCCGCCGGTCAGAACCGTCATGCCGTCAGGTCCTATGATGTTGCCGGTTACTATTCTTCTTACTACGATATAGTCAAGATAGTCCGTTGTTATTCCAGCGCCACCGCCCCAGCCTCTTATTGCAAGGTTGTCGCCTGCCTCAAGCAAAACTGTCTTTGCGGCATAAGCTCCGTACTGATCGTTATTTGAACCTATTACAAGAACAAGACCTGTTCCGCGTTCTGCTGCAGCCTGAGCCTCTGCGGCCGAAGCAAATATCTCAGTACCTCTGGCTCTCGGGCCGGTAACCACAATTATCTGATAATAGCCCGTTTCTGTTATCGGATAAAATTCCTGTCCGGCTGTTTCGGTCGTTGTCATCTGTCCGCCGGAAGGAACATATCTTGACCTTACACTATTTTCTGCCGTAAGACCGAGAGCATCCTCAAACTCCGCATAGTATATTGCATCCGGCGATTCGGTTACATCGTACGAAATAGTTGTATCTGTTGTAAGCGCAACGCTCTGTCTGATGACTGCGTTGATCGGATTATTATTGTCGTTGCTGTTTATATCCTGACTGTCTGCGTCATCTGTATAATCCAAACCTACGGCGTAGATCGTGTCATCATCGCCTACTACATAATTTGTGCTTGTGTATGTATAAGTATCCTGCTCGTAGTAGCCTGCCGGAACAGTCTCCGTCTTGGTTGCCACAACATTATCTCCGTTTTTGTACTCGACATTTACACTCGATACAGCCGCCTGTCTGTCCGCATAAACGACCTCTATCGTATTTGTACCGCTTACAACGGTATAATCCTCAACAGAAGGATCAACATATCTGTAATCGGCTGCGCTTATGGATTCGGGATATTCTACGCTGTCAGCAGCTATAGTGCTTCCTACAACAGCATTATTGATAGTATACCCTTCTCCTATTTCAATATCACCGTCAGTATCTCTGTAAATATATGTGACGTCAACGTCTGTGACATCAACACCGCCAGAAAGCACCTCAACAACTTGTGAAACGGAAACGCCGTCAGCGCTTGTGGCAGTGATCGTTACATTTGTTTTTCCGCCCGCTACGCCGGTGATATTAACGCTGCCGTCAGCATATTCTGTTGTTACAATGCCTTCGGTATCGGCAACCGCTGTAACCTCTTCAGCATTTTCCACGGTTGCTATGCTTATTGTCTCGTCTATGTCAACTTCCACAGAATTACTCGGAACAGTCAGAATAGGCTCCTCGTATGTGATCACTTCAAAATTATCAAAGTATATGGCGGGGTTTGTCACGCCTCTGTATACATTCAAAGAGAGGGTGCCTATCTCTGAAACGCTTGTATCAATAAAATCTACAGTTCCCGAATAAAGAACACTATCGCTGCCATAAGCCGTTATCGTCAGATCAACAGTCTTGTTGCTAAAATCAGCTATTCCGTAGACGCTGACCCACTGGTTAGGTTCTATATCTGTTGTAATATTTCCATTTATGACTATGTTCCCCGTATTCTCGCTGGATCCGGCAGCAGTATTGCCCACAGCAAACACAGTCCCTGTTTCTGCAACAGCATTACCGCCAATTCTTACCGGAGTAGAGTTGCCTATACCAACATATTTCATCTGTGTCGGCTCGCTTGTAAAATATGCATCATATTTAATACCTACATGCGCTGCTGTAACAGGTCCGAACGTAGAATAAGCAGTACCGTTTGTGCTTCCGCTGTTAGTCATAAAAACAAAGTCGCCTGTATTGCCGCCCATGTTGCTCACAATAGATGTAGAGCTTCTCCAAGGCGTTGAAAATCCTGCGTCTGTAGCGCCTTCATATGTAAGTGGGCCATATACGGTCTCCTCCGCATTCGCGCTTATGCCCAGTCCCGCGAACATCGTTGCCGTCATGGCGAACGCCGTTACTGCGGAAATGAGCTTTTTAAAATTTTTCATTTTGCATTCCCTCTTTCTCTCTTCTTCACATAACCGCTAAGCTCTGTCTTTTCTGTGCAATTCTCCCTCTATTGCGCAGAATATCATATATATATTATACATTATTCACTATTAGATGTCCATTTAAAAATCAGACATGCATTGTCTGATTTTTGAACAAAAATCAAATTTATATTGATTTTTTTCCTTGCCTGCTATATAATTAAAATATCGGAATATTGTTAAAAGAGAAAGAGAAAAAAGGAGTATTTAAATGGGATACGATACAGATTATCTTAAGCTGCTGGCGGAGCAGTACCCTGACATAAAATCCGCATGCTCGGAGATCATACGGCTTCAGTCGCGGCAGAAGCTGCCAAAGCTTACGGAGCATTTTATGAGCGACATCCACGGAGAGTACGAGTCATTCTTACATATATTAAAGAATGCCTCGGGCGTGATAAAAAGCAAGATACGCGACATCTACGGACGGACACTTTCCGAGGAGGACAGGCAGATGCTCTGCACGCTGATCTACTATCCCGAGCAGAAGCTTGACTGGATAAAGCGGCGGGAAGACCTTAATCTTGACGACTGGTACAAGATAACGCTCTACAGGCTTGTGGAGATATGCCGCCTGGTATCATCAAAATATACGCGCGCCGCGGTACGCGAGCTTTTGCCGCGCTCATTCGGCGACACTATAGACGAGCTTATCCACTCCCCCACCGATTACGGCAGCGACAAGGAGGGCTACTACAACGAATCGATAAGCTGCATCATAAAGCTCGGTCAGGCCGACGCATTCATCGTAGACATTGCGGAGCTTATCCAAAAGCTCGCTATAGGACGGCTGCACATAATAGGAGATATATTTGACCGCGGCCCGAGAGCCGACATAATCCTTGATACGCTCATAAATTACCACAGCGTCGATATACAGTGGGGCAATCACGACGTCCAGTGGATGGGCGCGGCGGCAGGGTCGCTTGCGTGCATAGCAACGGTGCTTTCCGTTTCGACAAAGTACGCAAATTTCGACTGCATAGAAGACGGCTACGGCATAAACATGCGTCCTCTGACCGTCTTTGCAATGGAGACATACGGTTCGGACCCATGCGAATGCTTCCGCCTGCGCAACCCGAACCATGTACGCCTGTCGCAGCACGACAGCGCACTCTGGGCAAAGATGCACAAGGCCATATCGATAATACAGTTCAAGCTCGAGGCGCAGGTAATAAAAAGGCACCCCGAATTTTTGATGGACAATCATATAATGCTCGACCGCATCGATTATGAAAAGGGCACGGTGCTGATCGAGGGCAAAAAATATAAGCTCAGGGACAAAAACTTCCCGACTATCGATCCCTCCGACCCGTTCCGGCTGACACAGGAGGAGCAGGCGCTTATGGAGTCGCTCCGCTCGTCGTTCCTGCATTCGGAGAAGCTGCAGAAGCATGTACGTTTTCTTTACTCAAAGGGCAGCATGTATCTGAGCTACAACAACAATCTGCTCTATCACGGCTGCATCCCGATGACCGAGAGCGGGGAGTTCCGAGAGGTTACGCTGAAGGGCGAAAAGGTGAGCGGCAAGCGCCTGCTTGATAAGGCGGAGCAGATAGCGCGCGAGGGGTATTTCGGCAAGAACGGCTCGCCCGAGAAGGCATACGGTGAGGATTTTCTGTGGTTCCTGTGGTGCGGATGCTATTCGCCCGTATACGGCAAAAACAAGATGACGACGTTCGAGAGATATTTTATCGAGGACGAGTCGATCTGGGAGGAGATAAAGGACCCGTATTACAAGCAGTCCTCGAACCCGTCGGTATGCAAAAAGATACTCGCAGAATTCGGGATAGACCCTGATTCGTTCTCACATATAATAAACGGTCATGTTCCCGTAAAGATAAAAAAGGGCGAAAGCCCCGTAAAGGCAAAGGGCAAACTACTCGTCATAGACGGCGGCCTTTCAAAAGCATACCAGTCACAAACGGGCATCGCAGGGTATACTCTGCTATTCAACTCCCACGGGCTGCTCCTGAGCGAGCACGACGCGTTCGAAAGCGTGGAGAGCGCGATAACCGAGGAAAAGGATATATATTCAAGCCTTGATACGGTATCGACAGCGCCAAAGCGCATACTTGTCGAGGACACCGACGTCGGCAAGGAGATGAAAAAGCGCATAGATGCGCTGAGCGCACTGGTAGAAGCATACCAAAAAGGTATAATACGCGGGTAACACGTTATAATTTGTACCTGCCGATCAGATACAATAAAAATAAAGGAGCTTTTATAATGTCACATGATATTTTGAATGCACGGTCATATGAAAAGGAGCCGATGGAGATAAAGATACCCGTTCCCAACGGGACATATGAGGTCACGCTGCACATAACCGGCACGGAGGACACGGTATTTACCGTGCTTGCGCAGACGCGTCGCTTTATGCTGAGCGACGTTCCGATAAAAAAAGGCGAACGAAAGGACTTTACGTTTGCCGTGAGCGTATGCGATTATCATATGCACGGAGACGAGCCAACAAAAGTCCACGGCGTGGAGCTGTATATCCTATGTGACGGCGGAATAACGGCCGCCGCTGCCGTTTCGCCCGTAGACATGCCGGTATTGTATATATGCGGTGACTCGACGGTCACAGACCAAAAGGCGGATTATCCGTATAATCCCAAATCGACCTACTGCGGCTGGGGGCAGAGACTCCCGCAGCTGCTGAATGAAAAGATAGCCGTATCAAATCATGCGCAGTCGGGCGGAACCACCGCTGACTGTCTTTCGACGAATTTCAACGCCTTTAAAGACAAGATAAAGCCGGGCGATATTGTGATAGCCGAATTCGGGCATAACGACCAAAAGGTCGCGGAGCTTGCCGCGGAGGGTGGCTATTCGGAAAACCTGCGCATTATCGTAAACGAGGTAAGAAAGCTCGGCGCGACGGCGCTGCTGTCGTCGCCGATAAACAGGATAATATTCCAGCCCGACGGACATCTTAAAAACCTGCTCGGAAATTACAGGAACGCCGTGCGTGATGTTTGTGCGGAGCTTGATATACCGTTCATCGATATGTGGTCGCGCACTACTGAATTTTATGAACGCGCCGGCTGTGTAAAGGCGTGGGATTTCTTTTACGGAGACGAAAACGGGCGCGACTATACGCACACGAACGACATCGGCGGACTTGTCAACGCAAAGCTCATGGCGCGTGAGATGGTAAGGCTCAATATCGAGCCGCTCGCATCCTGCATCAAAAAAGACGCGCTTGAGCTGCCTGATGTAAAAGCAGATCCAAGCGACAAAATGAATAATTCCGCAGAACTTGAGCACCTGAAAGGCATAGGGCTCGTGAATACACCCGACTGCCTTGAGGAGCTTGACAGGGACGTAACTATGTTCAGACATTAAACAGCGAAAGGAAGTACAGCTATGGCACAGTTTGACGGGCTTTTATTATGCACCGACCTTGACGATACGCTCCTTACGGATGACAAAAGAGTATCGGACGAAAATATCGAAGCGATAAAATACTTTATGGACAACGGCGGACTTTTTACATTCGCGACAGGACGCGTTCCGGCAGGAGCGCGGCTGATGCTCGATTATATCGTTCCGAACGCTCCGATGGTATGCTTTAACGGCGGAGCAATCTATGACTATTCAAAAGAGGAATTTGTCTGGCAGGCGGCTCTCGGGGAAGACGCGCTTCCGGCAGTCGAATACGTAGAAAAGGCGTTCCCTCCGGTCGGCATCGAGGTCTGCACCGATGACAAGGTCTATTTCTGCAAAACGAACAGGATAGTTGAAGAGCATAAGCGGCTTGAAAAATTCCCCGATAATTATCTTGACTACAAGGAGATAAAAAAGACGTGGCGCAAGGTCATATTCATGGTCGAGGAACGCGACATAGAGACTCTCAGGCGGATAGTTGACGAAAGCCCGTTCGCGGACGATTTTAGCTTTGTGCGCTCAAGCCCGTGGTATTACGAGCTGCTGCCAAAGGGTGCGACAAAGGGCGCAGGGCTCCTAAAGCTTGCCGATATTCTCGGGATAAAGCACGAAAACACGATAGGCATGGGCGACAATGAAAACGATCTGAGCCTTGTACAGGACGCGGGGCTCGGCATCGCCGTCGCAAACGCCGCCGGAATAGTCAAAAGAGCGGCTGACATGATAACAGTCGACAACAACTCCCACGCCGTCAGGGCCGTTGTGGAATATCTTAAGAAATTGATTTAGCCTGCGCTGTTTTAAGAAGCAAAACACCTTGCCGCAATATCCCGGCAAGGTGTTTTTTAATTTACCGTTTTTTAATACCGCGTACTCGGCTTATATTATTCCGAAAGCTCTGTACCGTCGGCAAGTGTTATCGTATAACCGTTAAAGTCTATCGTTCCGTCGTTTTCAATGCTTGTCAGAGTGCAGTCGCCGGTAAGCGTCCACGTCGAATCCTCGCTGATGTAAACGACTGCATTATCGGATACCGCCTCCCCGTCCTGTTCGTTATCTATAATATTTATAGTACCGGTGAAATCAGAACCGTTCGTAAGGCTGAAGTCAAGATTTGAGATAGTGTCAACGACTATATCTCCCTCAAGAGTCTGAGCATCGGCTGTCACCTCTGCCTGAGCGCCGTTCGCTCCTGCCTGTCCCCAGCCGCGCGAAGCACTGTTTCCGGTAACACGCATAAGATAGCTTTCATCATCCTCGTTAGTTATTTCAACACCGGAAAGCGTTACTACCGCATGAGTATTGGTTATATAGAATACATCGCCATTATGGCTGAGCAGAGAGCCGCCGTTCATTGTAAAGGTAGATGTCCCTACCTCAGCGTCGCCCGACATCGACTGATATATCATAACATTATGCACGTTTTCATCTGAGCTTGCACCCTCTGTATCGCTCATATTGCCCGAAACATCACAGTCATTAAGGGTGATAGAATTATGCCCTTCAATAACGAGCGCCTCGGAATTATTGGCCGTCAGCTCCGCATTTGAAACAGTTATATCGGCAGTCGAATAAACAGCGGGCGAATTATAACCGTTTGACGTGTATGTTCCGCCGTCAACAGTTACCGTACCGCCGCCGCGGTCAGAGCGTATGGCCGCCGACGAGCTGCCGGATGTGTCTACCGTAAGATCCGAGGCTGTCATAGACGCGCCGCCGGTCGTCTGTATGCCGCCCGAATTGTCAGCCGTCGTTGTTATGACTGTATCTGAAACCGTTACCGAGGTGCCTTCGCCATAGCTGAATATTCCATTTCCGTTCTGTGCGGAGGAACTCACCTCCGAATCGGTTATTGTCACGTTAGCTCCATCGGTTGCGAGCAGAGCCGCATTCATGCCGTAAAAATCGCCGTCCTCGGTATTTGACGACTCGCCTGCGGATTTATCCACGGTTATGCCGTCGAGCGTGACCTCTGCTCCTGTTATTCTGAGTGCGTTCTCATCATCGCCTGTAGAGGTATACATCTCACCGCTTATTTCACTGTCTGTATCTATCGTATTTGCCGAGGTGCCCTGTGTAACCTCATCCGAACCGCCAGTGCCCGGCGCATCGGGCGGCGTATTACCCATTATCCCAGTTGCTTCCAGCGCACGCACAAGTATCGCGGCCGTTTCCGCACGTGACAGATCATCAGCCGGACGCAGGGTCGTACCGTCGCCCTCGATTATACCTTCGCCAACAAGCATTTGCACGGCTTCAAGCGCATCTTCAGAAATTTCGCTGCTGTCAGTGTAGGCTGAAAGCTCCGATGCCGTTTCTAATTCCACATTTTTATATTGCAGATAGCGGTACAGGAATACCATCATTTCCTCACGGCTGATAGCCGCATCAGGGTCAAAAGAAGAAACATCCGTGAGAATCGAGCTTTGCTCCGCCCATTCAACAGCCGCAGTATACCAGCTTTCACTGTCCGCGGCTTCTGAATCATCACCTGCATTGCCGCTGTCAGTACGGTAGAGCATTGTTAGAAATTCGGCTCCAGTAAGCGAGCTTTCCGGCGAAAATGTATCCTCCGAGGTCCCATTAATGATTCCCAAAGAATACGCTTCTGAAACATAGGAATAATACCAGTCATCAGATGTGACATCCGTAAATGGGAGCGCGGCAATTTCTTCTGCGTTCTGTCCCTCGGTCTCTGCCGCCAATACCGAAAATGAGCCTGTGCCGGACAGCGCCAGCGATGCTGCAATAAGCACTGTCAAAAGGTTCTTTTTGTAAAGCATTAGTATCTGCCTCCTTAAAATTTAGTTGTTCTGCCTGGTATAAAGCTCATGATAATTATGCTTTATACGGCTTTTGTGTGTTTAAATATAATGAAATTCCTCCATCTCTGTGGCATCATATATTTACAGACCACACCCCCAATTAAATCAAGGAGGGACTTTCATATATAAAAAATTAAGATAATTTATTTATATAGCCCTAAATCACCTTCATTATAGCTCACAAAGAGCTTAAATGCAAGCCTTTGACAAAAAACTTAATCATTTATTTACAAAATATACAACATTCAATTTTACATAAAGAATATGCCTGTGTACTGTCACTTTTATTTTTTCTCTTGTAAAATCCTGCGATATAGTGTATAATGAGATGTATAATATAGTGTATAGGAGTATTATATATAATGGACAGTGTAAATTTGTATATCGTTGTTCCATGCTACAACGAGGAAGCAGTGCTTCCGGAAACGTCCTCAAGAATGCTGGAGCTTATAAAACAGATGCGCAGCGACGGCCTTGTAAATGAAAAAAGCCGCATAGTATTTGTTGACGACGGCTCAAAGGACAGAACATGGGAAATCATTGATAGCCTTACGCGTGAACATACGGAGATAGCCGGAATAAAGCTTGCTTGCAACGCGGGACACCAGAACGCTCTTTTCGGCGGGCTCATGACGGTAAAGGACGACTGCGACTGCGCCATCTCAATAGACGCAGACCTACAGGACGATATAAACGTCATTCCCGAAATGGTGCGTAAATTTATCGGCGGCTGCGACGTCGTTTACGGAGTTCGCAATAAACGAGATACCGACACTTTCTTTAAGCGCACAACGGCACAAGGCTTCTACAGGCTCATGCAGCTTATGGGAGTTAAAATGATATACAACCATGCCGATTACAGGCTTATGAGCGCAAGAGCCATCTCGGCTTTATCTCAGTTCCCCGAGCGCAATCTTTTCCTGAGGGGCATGGTCCCACTGACCGGCTTCAAGTCGGATTGCGTATACTATGACCGCAGCGAGCGCTTTGCCGGCGAATCAAAATATCCGCTCAAAAAAATGCTGTCATTCGCATTCGACGGCATTACGTCGTTCAGTGTGAGCCCGATAAGAATGATAAGTGCGCTCGGCGCGATCGTATGCGTTATCGCGGTTATAATGGGAATTTATACAATATACGAAAAATTGGCCGGGAACACCGATGCGGGCTGGGCATCTCTTATGATGTCGATATGGTTTATCGGCGGAGTCCAGCTCCTGTCGCTCGGGCTTATCGGCGAATATATCGGCAAAATATATAAGGAATCAAAGCGCCGCCCAAGGTATATTATAGAGGCGTATGTGAATACGCCGGAAAGCGGCGAAATGGAGGATCAATATGTATGATGTTGTAATAATAGGCGGCGGGCCCGCGGGAATGAGTGCGGCAATTTATTCCTGCCGTGGAGGAATGAAAACTCTCGTAATAGAAAAGCTCTCCTTCGGAGGGCAGGTAATGCGCACAAACGAGATCGACAACTACCCGGGCTTTTACGATAACCCATCAGGAGAGGAGCTTGCTGCAAGAATGCGCGAGCATGCGGGGAAATTCGGTGCTGAATTTGTAAGCGAAACGGTAAAATCGATCGAAAATGCTGAGTATGGCGTAAAGATCGTTCACACCCGCCGCAATAAATATATGACGAAGGCGATAATCCTTGCGACCGGAGCATCGCCGAAAACCCTCGGCGCTGAGGGCGAGCAGGAATTTACAGGAGCCGGCGTATCGTACTGCGCAACATGCGACGGAGCGTTCTTCAAGGATAAGGACGTCGCGGTGATAGGCGGAGGAAATACGGCGCTTGAGGACGCGCTTTATCTTTCGCCGATATGCAGCCGTGTATATCTCCTGAACCGCTCTCAGCGCTTCCGCGGCGCGGCGACGCTGTTTGAAAAGGTAAAGCAGCGCGGCAATATAGAGATAATGCCGGATACTGTCGCCGACAGGTTCATTGGCAGCAATATGCTGTCGGAGATAAAAATACGCAATACTGCCACCGGGGAAAGAGGCTCGCTTAAGGTCAGCGGTGTTATAATCGCGATAGGCGTGACGCCCGATTCAAAGCTTGCCTCAGACTGCGGGATACAGCTTTGCGAAAGAGGCTTTATCAAAACCGATATAAATCTTGAAACGAGCATAAATGGTATTTTTGCAGCAGGCGATGTGCGTGTTACGCCGCTCAGGCAGGTAATAACGGCAGCAGCGGACGGCGCTGTAGCAGCAGCAAGCGCAGTTAATTATGTAAATGCTCTCGGAATAAAGTCCGTATAGGAGAAGCTTATGAAAATTACATTTATCGGCGCGGCTCACGAGGTCACGGGGAGCTGTACTCTCCTTGAATCCATGGGGCTGCGCGTGCTCATTGACTGCGGAATGGAGCAGGGAGCCGACACCTTTGAAAATTACGAGCTGCCGGTGAACGCAGCCGAGATAGACTGCGTGCTCCTGACGCATGCGCATATAGACCATTCGGGAAATCTGCCGCTTTTATACAAGCGTGGCTTCCGCGGTAAGATATATTCCACGCCCGAAACCGCCTCGCTCTGCGGGATAATGCTTCCCGACAGCGCGCATATACAGGAAAGCGAGGCAAAATGGCGGAATAAACGCGCAAAACGCAGCGGCGGCGCGCTCTATGAGCCAGTCTACAATAATGAAGATGCTCAGGGCGCACTGTCGCTTTTTTATACATGCCCATACGACAAGAAGATACAAATTTCGGAAAGCATCGAAATACGCTTTCACGATATAGGCCATCTTCTCGGCTCGTCATGTATTGAAGTATGGGTCACAGAGCACGGAATGACAAAAAAGATCGTATTCAGCGGCGATGTAGGCAATACTAACCAGCCTATAATAAAGGATCCTTCGCCGCTGCCGGACGATGAAGGAACAGATTTCCTCGTGCTTGAATCGACTTACGGCGACAGGCTTCACGACCCGCCGCCCGATTACGCAGCATCTCTTGCAGATGTCATACAGACAACACTCGACCGCGGCGGAAACGTTGTAATACCGTCATTTGCCGTAGGCAGAACACAGGAGATACTGTATTTTATCCGAAGGATCAAGGAAAACAATATGGTTACGGGGCATGATAATTTTTCCGTCTATGTAGACAGTCCTCTTGCAAACGAAGCAACTGCAATATTTTTGCAGTGTGATAGGCGATGCCTTGACGACGAGACAATGCAGCTTGTTGAAAACGGCATAAATCCGCTTATGTTCCCCGGGCTTAAAACTGCAGTGACGACCGACGAGTCTATAGCTATAAACTTAGACCCAAAGCCAAAGGTGATAATATCATCAAGCGGAATGTGCGAGGCGGGCAGGATCCGCCATCATTTAAAATACAATCTGTGGCGCGAGGAAAGCACGATCGTTTTTGTCGGCTATCAGGCCGGCGGCACTCTCGGACGCTCCCTTTGCGACGGCGCGGGCTCCGTAAGGCTTTTCGGCGAGGACATACTCGTCCAGGCCGAAATAAAGATGCTGCCCGGGATAAGCGGTCATGCTGACAGGGACGGGCTTGTACGATGGGTGGAATCGCTGGGCAAAAAGCCTAAACTCATATTCGTCAATCACGGCGAGGACGAAGTCTGCGACAATTTTGCAAGGCATCTGCGCACTAAAGGCTATGAGACGTATGCGCCGTACAGCGGCACGGAATTTGACATGTTCTCAGGGCAGTTCGCTAAAATAACGCACGGCATCAGAATAGAGAAAAAATCAAAAACAAAACGCGCCGCGACAGTATTTGCAAGGCTCACGGACGCAGCCGCGAGGCTTACCGCCGTTGTCCGCCAATGCGAGGGCATGGCAAACAAGGACCTTGCAAAATTTGCAGATCAGATAAACACACTATGCGACAAATGGTCGCGTTAAATACAGCCAAAGGAGACAACTCGGATGAATTTTATAAAAAACAACTGGAAGGGCATGGCGCTCTGCCTTGCCATAGCTATACCGTCATGGTTCCTCGGACAGCAGTTTGAGGTGATAGGCGGCCCCGTATTCGCCATAATATTCGGCATGATAATCACGCTGTTCATAAAATCAAAGGACGCGCTTCAGCCCGGCATTACATACACTTCAAAAAAAATACTTCAGTATGCCGTTGTACTGCTCGGCTTTGGGCTTAACCTTTCTACTATTGCTCAAACGGGCGCGCAGTCTCTGCCAATAATCGTCTCGACAATATCAGTATCGCTGATAATTTCCTTTGTACTCTATAAGCTGATGAAAATGCCCGCCAACATCTCGACGCTCATAGGCGTCGGCTCGTCAATATGCGGAGGCTCGGCGATTGCAGCAGCAGCTCCTGTGATAGGCGCGGACGATGAGGAGATAGCACAGTCCATATCGGTCATATTCCTGTTCAACGTGATTGCAGCGCTCATATTCCCGACGCTCGGCTCGCTGCTCAATATGAGCAACGAGGGCTTCGGGCTGTTTGCCGGAACAGCCATAAACGATACGTCGTCGGTAACGGCAGCCGCAGCGGCATGGGACGGTATGCACCCCGGCGCAAATACTCTTGACAGCGCTACCATCGTAAAGCTGACAAGAACGCTTGCTATAATCCCGATAACTCTTGTTTTGGCATTTTTCAGAGCCGGAAAAGAGAAGAAATCTGCCGGTCAGGGATTCTCGCTCAAGAAGATATTCCCGTTCTTTATCCTGTTTTTCGTACTCGCATCAGTCATAACAACTATCGCAACATCCTTCGGAGTAGATGCAGAGGTATTCACACCTCTGAAAACGTTATCGAAGTTCTTTATCGTAATGGCCATGGCTGCGATAGGGCTGAATACCAATATAGTAAAGCTTGTTAAAACGGGCGGAAAACCTATCTTCATGGGCCTGTGCTGCTGGATCGCAATCGCTCTTACGAGCCTTGTGATGCAGCATATGCTAGGGCTTATATAATCAAATCGATTTCCATACAAAGATAAAACAAGCTTGCAAATATGCGATAAAAAGTAAATAATCTTTTAACTTTATCCGATTTTTATTGACAAAACCATGCCCCCGGGCTACAATAATAGAGAATTGTTTGTTTGATTTATTGATTTGACCGCCCCTAGGGGGCTGAAAGGCATTGATATGCAGATAAATATAGCTCTGAAGAAAAGGACCGGAATCATGCAGACCGGCAGGCGCATATGGATCATTCTTGCCGCTTCTGCAATTGCTGCAGTGATTCTGTCTTTTGTCTTAATAAAAAATACGGATACCGGCGGCGATCACACTCCTGAGCTTATAGGAGAGATTTCGTATCCGTCGTTGTTCTACCACTATACCGGCTTTGACGACGACCCCGAAGGCACAATGAAACTCATCTGGAAAAAGACAAGCGTGCGTCTTGAGGGAGAAACTGCGGAGCTGAAGCTCCGCGCAAGGATATTCCCGATAACGCTCGATGACAAGACAGTGACGTACAGCTCATCTGATGAAAGCATAGCCACGGTAGACGAGTACGGAAATATTACGGCTCTTAAGCCGGGCAACGTGAAAATAACTGCAACACTCGTCAAATCAGGACACACAGAAACAGCCGAGCTTGAGGTCATACGTCCTGTCACCGGTGTGGTCATGAAAAACAGCTCGATGACTATCAATGTTTCTGATTCTCTCCATCATATGGAGGCGGATATATATCCCGAAGACGCCACAAATAAAGACGTTACCTGGACTTCAGCAGATACCGACGTTGCGACTGTGGATGAAAACGGAACACTCCGCCCTATGGGAGTGGGCATGACCGAAGTCACTGCAACGACCGCAGACGGCGGATTTACCGCAAAATGCTTTGTAACCGTTGTGAATAAAGTTATCGATGTTGATTCTATAACAATACAGAACAAGGGCAGCGCCAAGCTCGGAGTCGGCGAAAGCATGAATATGATCGTTACGGTCTCACCATCAAATGCAAAAAACAAGACCGTTACATGGTCAAGCTCAGATGAAAACGTCGCAACCATATCAAAGACCGGTCGATTAAAGGCGGTTGCAGAGGGAAAAACGACCATAACCGTAAAGTCGTCAAACGGAAAGACAGACACCATGGAGCTCACCGTTGACAAGGCATCCAGCGAAAGTGCGCTGAACCTCTATGGAAAAGTCACCTCCGATCAGGAGATCCCAACCGATATTCTCGGCAACACCTATATTGCGAACGGCTCGTCAACGTCGACAGCCACCGGAGGAACGACATACACCAGCTATGATATAACGCTCTCGGAAATCGTCGATATACAGATGGGTCTGTCTCCTGCGCCAAAAATATGGCGCGGCGGTGGTTCTGTTTCCGCCACACGCGCCGAAACTCTCGAATATATGGATCCATCAAGTTATTATACAGGCGCATATAAATACCAGTTCCTTGATCTGTCGCACACCAACGGAGTAAGCGCCGAATCGCTCAACAGCTTCCTTGAGGGCAAGGGAATACTTGAGGGAATGGGACAGGCGTTCGTTGATGCGGCAAACGCCAGCGGCGTAAGCGAGGTATACCTAGTTGCTCATGCGTGCCTTGAAACAGGCAACGGAACCTCTACTCTTGCAAACGGTGTAAGCGTAAACGGCACAACGGTATATAACATGTTTGGCATAGGCGCTTACGATGACAGCGCTCTCTATTCAGGCTCACAAAGAGCCTACAGCGAAGGCTGGACCTCACCCGAGGCCGCAATAAAGGGCGGTGCTGAATGGATAAGCCAATGGTATATAAATGCCGAATCTTCACGTCAGAACACGCTTTATAAGATGCTGTGGAATCCCGAAACGCCGGGCCAGCACCAGTATGCTACAGATATAAGCTGGGCGGTAAAGCAGGCCATCAATATAGAAAAGATATTCGCTGTCTTCCCCGAAGCGGTGCTGTCATATGACATACCCGTATATCAGGGCGAGACTGCGATAACAATTGAATAGACAAAAAAACTTCCGGAATAAAGTCCGGAAGTTTTTGTTTACCGCATTACAACAAAAAACAGATGCCGCAAAAGCAGCATCTGTTTTTTATATGAATAAACTATATTATTCGTCGATCTCCGATACAACGCCCGAACCAACTGTTCTACCGCCCTCACGGATAGCGAAACGAAGTCCCTTTTCAATAGCGATCGGTGTGATAAGCTCAACAGCCATCTTTACGTTATCGCCGGGCATGCACATCTCTGTGCCCTCGGGAAGCGTGATAACGCCTGTAACGTCAGTTGTTCTGAAATAGAACTGAGGTCTGTAGTTGTTGAAGAACGGTGTGTGACGGCCGCCCTCGTCCTTTGTCAGAACGTAAACCTCACCCTTGAACTTTGTGTGGGGGTGGATCGAACCGGGAGCCGAAAGAACCTGACCTCTCTGGATCTCTGTTCTCTGAACACCTCTCAGAAGAGCACCGATGTTGTCTCCAGCCTCTGCATAATCAAGAAGCTTTCTGAACATCTCGATACCTGTAACAACGACCTTTCTCTTTTCATCTGTAAGACCAACGATCTCAACCTCGTCGTTAAGCTTCAGCTGACCTCTTTCAACTCTACCTGTAGCAACTGTACCACGGCCTGTGATTGAGAAGATATCCTCGATAGGCATAAGGAAGGGCAGGTCTGCCTTTCTCTCAGGAGTCGGGATATAGCTGTCAACAGCATCCATAAGGTCAAGTATGCACTTGTACTCAGGTGCATTAATATCTGTCGAGTCTGACTCTATAACCTGGAGAGCCGAGCCCTTGATGATAGGAATGTCATCACCGGGGAACTCATACTCTGTAAGAAGATCTCTGATCTCCATCTCAACGAGCTCCATAAGCTCCTCATCGTCAACCTGGTCAGCCTTGTTCATGAATACTACGATATAAGGAACTCCAACCTGTCTTGAAAGAAGGATGTGCTCTCTTGTCTGAGGCATAGGACCGTCAGCAGCCGAAACAACAAGGATAGCGCCGTCCATCTGAGCAGCACCTGTAATCATGTTCTTAACGTAGTCTGCGTGTCCCGGGCAGTCAACGTGAGCATAGTGACGTGCATCTGTCTCATACTCAACGTGAGCTGTTGATATAGTAATACCTCTTTCTCTCTCCTCAGGAGCCTTATCGATCATGTCGTAAGCCTCATACTGAGCCTGACCCTTCATAGCCAATACCTTTGTGATAGCAGCTGTAAGAGTTGTCTTGCCGTGGTCAACGTGGCCGATAGTACCAATGTTAACGTGCGGCTTATTTCTTTCGAATTTAGCTTTTGCCATTGTAAGTTTCCTCCTTAAATTTATACATTTACAATAGTACTTCTATTGTACATTCTTTTTCAAAAAAAATCAAGAGCTTTTCCAAATTTTTTTGAAAAAGATAAGAAATTTATGAGCAAAACGGGAGCTGAACTCCCGTTTTGCGGCAGCTTTTAACAAAATTAGTTATCCTTTGCTCTTTCGTTCATTATCTTTTCCTGTATCGACTTAGGAACTTCGCTGTAGTGCGACGGCTCCATTGTATACTGGCCGCGCCCCTGAGTCCTTGAACGAAGGTCTGTTGCATATCCGAACATCTCTGAAAGCGGAACCATTGCGGTTATCTGCTGAGCTCCTCCGGATCTTGCCTCCATCTTCTGTATCATACCTCTTCTTGAGTTAAGGTCGCCCATAACGTCGCCCATGTACTCATCGGGCATAATAACGTTTACAAGCATGATAGGCTCCTTGATAACAGGGTCTGCCTTCTTCATACCTTCCTTGAACGCCATTGATGCGGCAATCTTGAAGGCCATTTCCGAAGAGTCGACCTCGTGGTAAGAACCATCGTAAAGCGTAACTCTTACGTCAACAACAGGATATCCGGCAAGAACACCGTTCTGCATTGCGCCCTGAACACCGGCGTCAACAGCAGGAATATATTCCTTCGGAATAGCACCGCCGACGATCGAATTTACAAACTCATAGCCTGCGCCCTCTTCCATCGGCTCAAGCTTAAGCAGTACGTGACCGTACTGACCCTTACCGCCTGACTGACGCGCATACTTGTGCTCAACGTTAACGGCCTTTCTTATAGCCTCTCTGTATGAAACCTGAGGTTCGCCGACATTTGCCTCTACCTTGAACTCACGGAGCAGTCTGTCAACTATGATCTCAAGGTGAAGCTCACCCATACCCGCGATGATAGTTTGACCTGTCTCGTCGTCTGTATATGTCTTAAATGTCGGGTCTTCCTCAGCCAGCTTTGCAAGGGCAATACCCATCTTCTCCTGGCCTGCCTTTGTCTTCGGCTCGATAGCTACGCGGATAACCGGCTCAGGGAAGTCCATCGATTCAAGAACGATGGGGTGCTTCTCATCGCACAGCGTTTCACCAGTAGTTGTATTCTTAAGTCCGACAGCGGCAGCTATATCACCTGCATAGCAGGTATCTATATCCTCTCTGTGGTTAGCGTGCATCTGGAGTATACGGCCCATTCTTTCCTTATGACCCTTGCATGCGTTAAGCACGTACGAGCCCGCATGAACCATACCCGAATAAACGCGGAAGAAGCATATCTTTCCTACAAACGGGTCTGTTGCGATCTTGAACGCAAGAGCTGCAAATGGAGCGTCGTCCGATGAAGGTCTTTCGTCCTCCTCGCCCGTATCCGGATTAACACCCTTAATGTTGGGAACGTCCGTAGGAGCAGGCATATACTCGATTATAGCATCAAGCAGCATCTGAACTCCCTTGTTTCTGTAGGACGTACCGCAGAGTACCGGAACAATCTCATTGGATATCGTAGCCTTTCTGAGAGCGGCCTTCAATTCATCAATTGATATTTCTTCTTCCATAAGGAACTTCTCTAACAGCTCCTCATCTGTTTCGCATATGCTCTCTATCATGGCCTGTCTGTATTCCTGAGCCTGCTCGAGCATATCAGCAGGGATATCTTCCTCCCTTACGTCCTTGCCAAGGTCATCGTAATATACCTCAGCCTTCATAGTCATAAGGTCTATTATACCCTTAAAGCTTTCCTCTGCGCCGATGGGCAGCTGAATAGGAACACCGTTCGCCTGAAGTCTCTCATGGATCATATCAACAACTCTGAAGAAATCAGCGCCCATGATATCCATCTTGTTTACATATACCATACGCGGTACATTGTAGTCGTTGGCCTGTCTCCAAACAGTCTCCGACTGGGGCTCAACACCGCCCTTTGCGCACATAACGGTTACGGAACCGTCAAGCACTCTCAAAGAACGCTGAACCTCAACGGTAAAGTCAACGTGTCCCGGCGTATCGATAATATTTATTCTGTGCCTTACACCGGCATAGGGACCAGCCTTCGGAGCCCACTGGCATGTTGTAGCAGCGGATGTGATGGTGATACCACGCTCCTGCTCCTGAGCCATCCAGTCCATAGTAGCCGCGCCTTCGTGTGTTTCACCGATCTTGTGAACGCGTCCGGTATAGAACAGGATTCTTTCCGTTGTGGTAGTCTTACCGGCGTCAATGTGAGCCATGATACCGATATTTCTTGTGTTTTCCAAGCTAAAAGCTCTACCCAAAATAATTTCCTCCTTTCAGATAAAGGTGATTTATTTGTGTAATGTTGTAAGCATAATGTTGTTTGAGCATGATGTGCTCAAGCTCTGAAGATAACGCCTATTTTCGCGTTAGGTTTAGTGCATGAGTGCCGATACAGCGGCGCCGATGTACTTTGTGTACCTCAAGTCGCGGCAGCGGTGCTCAGGCGCTGAAGATAACCATCTTATTTTCGCGTTAGGTTTAGTGCATGAGTGCCGATACAGCGGCGCCGATGTACTTTGTGTACCTCAAGTCGCGGCAGCGGTGCTCAGGCGCTGAAGATAACGCGAAAATTACCAGCGGTAATGTGCGAATGCCTTATTAGCCTCTGCCATCTTGTGCGTATCCTCACGCTTCTTAACGGAACCGCCGGTACCGTTGAGCGCATCGATAAGCTCGTTTGCAAGTCTTTCCTTCATGGTCTTTTCATTACGCTCTCTTGAGTAACGTGTAAGCCATCTTAAGCCCAGGGTCTGGCGTCTTTCGGGACGAACCTCCATGGGGACCTGATATGTCGCTCCGCCGACACGTCTTGCCTTTACTTCAAGAACAGGCATGATGTTGTCCAATGCCTCTGTGAACGCCTCTAAGGGGTCCTTGCCGGTCTTTTCCTTTACGATTTCAAATGCGTCGTATACGATTTTCTGAGCAACGCCCTTTTTACCGTCAAGCATTATGTTGTTGATGAGCTTTGTAACAACAACACTGTTGTATATCGGGTCAGGCAATATTTCTCTTTTTGCTATAAAACCTTTTCTTGGCACTTTACTTCCCTCCTTCATTATTTACGCGGCACAGCCGCTTCATGAATATCACAGGTACTCTGAATTTAGTATTTCAAAATTCCGTCAGCGCGTATCAAAATCTATCTTATAAAATAACTCGATATGCACTTGTGATACATGCTGCTAAATCTAATTTTAACAGCGATCCTTATTTCTTTTCCTTAGGTCTCTTTGCGCCGTACTTTGAGCGGCCCTGAAGACGGCCGTTTACGCCCTGAGCGTCAAGAGTGCCTCTGATGATGTGGTATCTTGTACCGGGAAGGTCTCTTACTCTTCCGCCTCTTATAAGAACAACACTGTGTTCCTGGAGGTTGTGGCCTATGCCGGGAATGTAAGCAGTTACTTCTATACCGTTTGTAAGTCTTACTCTGGCAATCTTTCTCAGAGCCGAGTTAGGCTTCTTGGGTGTAGCTGTTCTTACGGCCGTGCATACGCCCCTCTTCTGCGGAGAGCTCTTGTCCGTTGTCTTCTTCTTCAGCGAGTTAAGGCTCTTCTGAAGAGCGGGAGCCGTGGACTTCTTTACAGACGTCTTTCTGCCGGTTCTTACCAGTTGGTTGAATGTAGGCATACCGTGTTACTTCCTTTCTCTAAATTTTTTAGGCCTGAGCCTTTAATATGACTGCACAACTTGAGCCGACCTCGATGCCGCACATCTCGCCCAACTCCTTCATGGTCGGTACGTAAAAAATCTGCGTTCCGTTTGCGGAAGCAGCATTCTCAATAGGGTCGCTTATTCTTGATTCGCAGTCGCCCGCAAGAAAAACCTTTTCGGCAAGCCCCGCACTTACGGCCTTCACCGTCTGCTTAAAGCCCACAATAAGCCTTTCTCTTTCAGCTTCGCTTATCATTTCATAATCTCCCTTCATACATTATACCCACCATAAAAGCAGTCTATAAAATTATATATAAAAAGCCATGGATTGTCAAGGGTTTTTCCTTATTTTTTTTTCTTTTTACGCGTTCTTTACGATTTTCTTCAAAAATGCCCAAAAACCAACCTCAAACATCAGCTCTTTAGGGTAAAATCCACGGCATGTCGCTTTATTTTTTCCTGCGCAGTATCACGGCGGTACTTATTGCAAATACTATCGCTGAGGTAGCTGTGACTGCCAGCAGTATCCGTGCCGGGATATCGACACTGCTGTATTCCCCATGCGGAACGTCTGTATAAAAATAATTATTCCTCATACTGAGCGGAGCATACGGGGCGATCTCGGCATCAGTGAGCAGCGGCTCCCCCATTCCCAGCCTCAGAATAGATCCGACACCATTTTCCGAGGGTCTCACAACGGCAAAGCTGTACTCCTCAATTTCCGTTTTGCCTCTATGATAAACATCCGAAACGATTACATAATAAACTCTGCCGCCGAGCTCATACACAGCAATAATATCAAGTATCTCAGTCGAAAAATCGACATTGAACATGTCTGAATAATAATACAGTGTCCCGTTCAGGCAGTAGCCGCGTGTCACAAGCTCGTCAACGCCGGGCTTTACCGGCTCTATCCGAAAAACATTACCTATTATATAATCAATAAACTCGGCCGAAACATAATTTATGCCTCCTCCCCCGTCGCTCTGCGGCTTTATATCTGTAAGTGCGGTAAAATTTTTATGTGTGCACATAATATACCTCATCAGCCTGTCAGGGTCGGGATCGTTTACATCAAAGCTCATTATATCGGCGCACGACGCCAGCAAAGTAACAATTTTGGATTTCGTTTCCTCGTCTATATCGTTTACGGCATTGTAATGCGCCGACTCACGGATGCGTCTGTTTTTCAGGCTTTTGAGTAGGGAAAAAACGCTTTCTTCAGCCTTGACATTGAGTCGCCCGTTTTTATACGATGCGATCTCTGTCTTTTTTTCCTGCGTTCTGTAGCTTCGTTCAAATCTGTCATTCCTTATAACAAAGGGCTCGTCTATGCCGTTTGTCGTGAGGATAACCGCGGTGTCGGCACCTACACTGCCTAACGAGAGCGTATAGGTATTCCTCCCGCCCACAGGAAACGAAAGCCTGTCAGTCGTTTCCGGACCATCTCTGTTGTCAAAAACGGCAAATCCAAGCTCTCCGCCCTTAAAATAAGCCGTAAAAAGCGACATTGAACCCCCGAAGCTCTCCATCGATGCATAAAGCAAGCCCTCACTCCCATTAAACACACCGTATTCGCGTATCTGCTCATCAAGCAGCTCATCAAATTCATATACCGCCGCATCCGCAGGCGAAGACGATATAACAAAAAACACTACAAAAATAAAAAACCACATCTTCACGCATACCACCTCTGATTTATGTTTCCCTATTTTATTTAAAAATTTCAAAAATACTCTGTATTTTTTAAGAGATATGTGTTATAATGTTTGTCGGCAATTTTTATTACAAACGGAGATGTTAACGTGAAACAAATTTTTAAAAGCCCGGCATGGACGGCAGTATTAGCTGTATTATGCAATATGCTGTGGGGGAGCGCATATCCCGGAGTAAAGCTCGGATACGAAGCGTTCGGCGTGACCGACACCCCGCAGAAGCTGCTGTTTGCGGGGCTTCGATTTCTGATAGCCGGGGCAATAGTGCTTACCGTTTCGATCCCTATATCAAAGCGCACGCCAAAGCTGACAAAAAAGAATGCTCCGATGATACTTCTTACAGCGCTTATATATACGACGGTGCAGTACGTATTTTTTTACATAGGGCTGTCAAATACAACGGGAACAAACGGCTCTATCGTAAATTCAACAACAACGTTTATGGCGGTCATTCTTTCTCATTTCGTTTACAAAAACGATAAAATAACTGCACCGAGACTCATAGGGACATGCATAGGCTTTGCCGGTGTTCTTGTCGTCTGCTTTGGAGGCAGCGTTTCCTTTTCTCTTACCGGAGAGGGTTTTATACTTATCGCGGCACTGTGCTTTGTTATAGGAAGCATGCTATCAAAGCACGCCTCATCAAGCAGTGACGCCTTTACCGTAACAGGCTTCAACCTTCTTTTCGGCGGTGCGCTGCTCACGCTTTTGGGACTTGCCTTTGGAGGGCGGCTCACCGCCGTTACGCCCGTAGGCATCGCAAACCTGCTGTACCTTGCACTTCTGTCGTCCGCGGCATTTACGATATGGACCATATTACTTAAATACAACAGCATCGCATCGATAAGCGTATATAATTTTATAATCCCCGTATTTGGGACGCTCCTTTCGGCGCTGCTTCTTAATGAAAATATACTCGAATCAAAATATTTAGTGTCCCTTATTCTTGTATCGGCAGGAATTATAATCGTAAATACAGGGGCAACAAAAAGGCATTCTTTAAAAACCGGAGGGGAGAAATAATGCACGGAGATATAGAAAATATATTGATGACCGAGGCCGAGATCGATGAATGCATCAGGAGGCTTGCCGCGCAAATAACCGCCGACTACAGAGATAAATCTCTTACAGCAGTCGTGATACTCCGCGGCTCACTCGTTTTTGCTGCGGACCTTATACGCAAGATCGAGCTTCCGATGACTGTAGATTTTATTCAGGCCTCAAGCTACGGCGCAGGTACCATCTCATCAGGGACACTAAATATCACTCACGGTCTTGAGGATGATCCGACAGGGAAAGACCTGCTGCTTATTGAAGATATAATCGACAGCGGCAATACTCTTTTACACCTCAGGGAGTATTTGAAAGGCTCAGGCGCAGCATCTGTAAAGGTATGTACGCTGCTTTCAAAGCCGGAACGCAGATCAGTCGATATAGAGGCTGATTATACGGGGAAAATAATTCCTAATGAATTTGTGGTCGGTTATGGTCTCGACTACGATCAAAAATACAGAAACCTTCCGTATATCGGAATATTAAAGCGTGATATCTATGAATAACTGTACATATCTGCTCGTAGGCATCAATGCAAAGTATATCCACACATCGCTTGCCGTAAGGACGCTTTACGCATACGTAAAAAGCCCTCGGCTTTCATGGCGCGAATATAATATAAACGAAGACATCGCCGCCGTATGCGCCGATATTTACGCACAAATGGCCGATACTATTTTGTTTTCATGCTATATATGGAATATCGAATTTATAATAAGGACTGCGCGGCGACTCAAGCAGGTCGCCCCGGAAACCGAAATAATTTTCGGCGGTCCCGAGGTATCGTATGCTGCGCAGGAATATATGGAGAAATATTCGTTCATAGACGCGGTCATCTGTGGAGAGGGCGAAGAAACTCTTAAGCGCATAATCGAAACAGGGACACTAAATCACTTCGGTGTTACATACCGCGATAAGACCGGTCGAATCATTTCGTGCCCTCATCGCCATCCTATAAATGATATTTCAGTTATCCCATTCCCGTATACCGATGAGGATATAGAACAAAATAAAAATAAGCTCATCTATTACGAATCAAGCCGCGGCTGTCCGTTCGGCTGTACCTACTGCCTTTCCTCGGCAGACAGATCTCTGCGCTTTCGGGATCTGAGCCTTGTTTTTAACGAGCTTGATTTTTTCATCAGGCACAGCGTTAAAATCGTGAAGTTCACCGACAGGACATTTAACGCCGATAAAAAGCGTGCCGAGGCTATAATAAAATTTCTTATAGACCGCGCACCTAAGACCACATTTCATTTTGAAGCCGCTGCCGACCCGCTTGACCGCGAAACGCTTAGTCTTTTAAAAACCGCGCCGCCCGGGCTGTTTCAGCTTGAGATCGGAGTTCAGTCGACAAATGAAAAAACGCTTGCCTCAATAAACAGAAAAACAAGCATCGCAAAAATAGCCGATACAGTAAGGACAATACGCTCCTTCGGAAATATCCATCTTCATCTTGATCTTATAGCCGGGCTTCCGTATGAGGATTACGAAAGCTTCCGCCGCTCATTCAACGACGTATTTGCCATGGAGCCGCACGTTATACAGCTCGGCTTTTTAAAGCTGCTTCACGGCACAAAGATACGCGAAGCGCCTGCGATATATACATATGAGCCTCCGTATGAGGTTTTAAAAACGCCGTATATCTCATACGAGGAGCTCTTAAAGCTGAAGCGTATTGAGGATATAGTCGAAAAATATTATAACAGCGGTGCATTTTCGCGGTCAGTAAAGCAGCTTTGCGGGAGTTTCCCTTCGCCGTTTGATTTTTTTGAAGCGCTTTCGTTTTTTTATTCGAAAGGCGGATTCGATAAGATAGGTATACCTCGAGACAGGCTTTACGAAATTTTGCTCGCTTTTGCGCAAACGGTCCCGGAAATTTCCGTACCGCAGTTTACGGAGCTGCTGCTGTTTGACTACCTCGAAAACAACAAGCCGCGCACGCCAAAATGGGCAAAGCGTGAGCCTGTCCTGAAGCAGCGGTTCAATATCCTGACAGAGGATTTTATAAATGAAAAGCTGCCCGAATATTGCGGCATGAGCGCAAAGGAAATAATAAAGCACGTGTATTTTGAGCGCTTCTTTTTCCCGGAGCGCATCGTGATATTCGACAGGGAGCACCACAGAATAATCGATACAAAAAAGGAGTCTGATACATAATGACAGAAGGTTTTTTTAGCATTGTAAACTGCATAGCCACACTCGGGCTTGCGATACTTGTGGGCTTTGTCTGCTCAAAAACCGGATATCTGCCCGCAGCCGTAAAGCCGGCTCTTTCAAAAATCGTCGTAAAGCTCACACTTCCGGTTCTGAGAGCGACCTCTCTGACAAAAACAACTATTACACCCGAAAAGCTAATAAACAGCGTATTCATTGTGATATGCGGATGGATAGTTATAGGGCTTTTGCAGCTGACAGGTCTTTTGACCGAGCGCATCTTCAAAAAAAGCGCACCACCCATACTACACCGCTGCATGACGTCGTTCGGAAACGTCGTGTTCGTGGCGTATCCTCTGATACAGAGCCTATACGGCGACGACGGGCTTTATTATGCGGCGCTGTTTGCGTTTGCCGGCGACTGCTGGCTGTGGACCTTTGGTGTATATTCTCTTTCAAAGCTCGGCGGACAAACCACCTCTCTCACGGCAAATTTAAAGCGGCTGATAAATCCATCAACAATAGCGTTTACCGTGTCGTTTATAATGATGATATTCGGGCTTAAATTTACCGGAATCATAGGCGATGTAATGAACGGCTTCGGCTCAATGACGACGTATCTTTCAATGCTGTTTATCGGCTGCGTGCTGGCGGAGGTCGACTTCCGCGGCATATACAAAAAAGCGTCGCTCATAGCGCTGACGCTTTTAAAAATGGTAGTCGTACCGTTTATATTCATATTGATATTCAAGCTGATACCAGGAGATCCCATGGTGGAGGCAATAGTGGTTTTGCAGGCGGCAATGCCCGTTTCAACAGTGCTCGTCATGCTCTGCTCCGAATACGGCGGGGACACTAAATACAGCGCCGAGGGAGTTTTCCTCTCAACGCTTGCAAGTCTTGTCACATTACCTATCGTATACTCTCTTATAAATATAGTTTAATCTGCACACGCCGAGGCTATTGCCTCGGCCGTTTTTATGCCGTCTACCGCTGCAGAGGTTATCCCTCCGGCGTATCCTGCGCCCTCTCCGCACGGATATATCCCCTTTATGCTGCTCTCCATCCTGCTATTTCTCAATATCCTGACAGGTGATGACGAGCGCGTTTCGGGGCCGGTGAGAACCGCATTTCCATCCGCAAATCCAGGCAGCTTTTTGTCCATTTCGATTATTCCTTCACGCAGCGATTCGACAATATAATCAGGAAAAACATCCGCAAGCTCGCACCAAACGACGTCCGGACGGTATGTAGGATCAGGAGCTTCTCCTGCTATTTTAGTGTCCCTTTTCAGAAAATCACCGACACGCTGTGCAGGCGCTTTATACGAACCGGAAAGCTCATACGCCTTTTGTTCTATCTCTCTTTGCAAGTACATTCCGCCGAGAACTCCGCCTTCTTTGAAATCATCAGAAGAAACATTTACAAGGACAGCACTATTTGCATTTTTTCCATCACGTGCAAAATAACTCATCCCATTTGTAGCAATTCCGCCTCTCTCAGATGCGGACGCCACTACGACTCCTCCTGGGCACATGCAGAACGTATATACTCCGCGCCCGTTTTTAAGATGCACTGCAAGCTTATAATCCGCCGCACCGAGCTTATCATAAAAATCACCATACTGCGTCTTATTTATATTCTCCTGCAGATGCTCTATCCTTGCTCCTATTGAGAAGCTCTTGCTTTCCATTTTGAGCCCGTTTTTATAGAGCATAGAAAAAGTGTCCCTCGCACTGTGGCCGGCTGCGATAACCAGATATTTTGTTTTTATTGTATATTTAGCACCCCCGTTCTTTACGGCGTTTACCGCTTTAAGACATCCGTTTTCGGCTTCAAAGCTGTCAAATCTTGTGCAGAAACGCACCTCGCCTCCGAGCGACTCTATTTCCTTGCGTATTGCCTTTACGACCTTGCACAGATTATCGGTACCGATATGCGGCTTTGCGTTATACAATATTTCCTCAGGAGCGCCGTGGCGGTAAAATTCCTCAAGCACAAGGCGTATTCGCGTGTCCTTTATCCCCGTGTTTAGCTTGCCGTCGGAAAAAGTCCCTGCACCGCCCTCACCGAACTGGACGTTTGATTCGGTATCAAGCTCTCCTCCGCTCCAGAAAGCTTCCACATCTTTTCTGCGTTCGTCAACATTTTTTCCGCGTTCAAGGATTATGACCTTAAAACCGTTCCGCGCAAGCATAAGCCCGCACATAAGCCCCGCAGGTCCGCTGCCCGCTATGACGATCGGCTCCTCCGGCGGCGTTCCCTTTGGGAATTTATACGGCTTTTCCTTTACCTTAACGGCATTCTTGAGCTTTTTCAGCAGCTTTTCCTCATGCTTCGACTCAATATCTATTGTGTATACAAAATGGACGTCGCTTTTTCTGCGTGCGTCTACTGATTTTTTAAATATCTTAAACTCTGTTTCTCCTGTCAGCTTAGCAACGATCGAATTAATGTCCCCGTCGATCGGACATTTTATATTTGATATCCTTATCACAAATATGTTCCTCTCCAAATATTTTTTATGACATTATATCATAATCACAGTATATTTTCAATCCTGAGCTTAAAATTTTTTGGCAGATGCTCAAATAAAAATTCCAATGAAGCGCATTTTGCAAGAGCATCGGCCTTGCTGCCGTTTTCAGTATAAGTCCTCAGCTCCGCGAGGTTTATTTCTATCTCATCCATTTCGTTATGCTTTCCCGTTGCATCCATTACAGCCCTTTTCTGCTCAAGATAAAAGCCTATTTCTTCTACACCGAGCAGCGCTTCCTCAAAGTTCTCGTCCTCTATAAACCGCCTGACCTCTTGGCTGTCTGAAACAAGCTGACCCGATATTTTTTCAAGCCCTGAGGTATATTCAATGCTTCCCCACACTATGAGTGCACCTATGATAAGGGAAATAATAAGACTTTTCATTTTTATCCTCCATTCACCGTTCACCGTGGAATAAATCATAACGAGAAAAAGAAGCAAACAGATTGCCGCACAACGGGGCGACGGCGTATACCTACGGTTTTGCTTTGCAAAACTTGCCTTTGGCAACTTCCGCACTGCGGAAGCGTAAGTACTCCGAGCCACAGTGGGTGGTGAGATGCGCCGCTTATTTTCCTCGTTAGTGTCCATTCTTTAATTGGATAAACAATTCTCCCTCCGCATTAAGGGAGAATAAAAATACGTCCTGCGTCCGCTTTATCCCCTGCTTCTCAAGCTCATCACGCAGCCATGCAAGCGAATGCTGCGAGCGCTTCAGCTCCTCCTTATTTAGTGTCCCGTCTGAGATTATAACAAACGGCAGTCCCTCCTTTTTTACCTCTTTCCGCGAAAGGTCGTCCACCGTCACGCCCCGCGCTCCGCGCTTTTCAATAACGCTCAGCTTGCCGCTCGTCTCCACTACCGCCGCCTCCACATCGGAAATATCGTGACAGCCGTTCAGGCGCAGCTCCGACAGCAGGTCGTTCACGTTGAAGCGCAGCCTGAGCAGCTCGCTTTCGATTATCTTCCCATCATATATAACTATGCTCGGTTCTCCTGTCAGGAATCGCCTTGCACGCTTGCTCTTAAGGCTCAGGAACGACAGCACTACCTCCGCCACTATGAGCGTAAGCACAGGCAATATCCCCCACAGCAGCGGTATATCTATATCCTGCATCGGCACCGACGCAAGATCGCTTATCATTATCGCCACAACAAGCTCCGACGGCTGAAGCTCACCGAGCTGGCGCTTTCCCATGACCCTGAGCGAAACTATTACGGTGCCGTAAAGTATCAGCGTTCTGAGTA
>CALXRY010000054.1 GCA_944390955.1 uncultured Clostridia bacterium
CTGATTCGGGCTCGGGTTCGATTATAGCCCTGCCGTCGGCAACACCGGTTCCGACGCAGAAGCCGACGACAGACGTTGTATACAATAAAAATCTTATTGCTATTGACGCTGGACACGGTGGCTATGACCCCGGAGCACAGGGCACGCTTAATGGACAGACTATAGATGAAAGCGATATTACGCTTCAGATAGCTTACAAAGTGAAGGAGATACTTGAAAACAGCGGATATTCGGTGCTTATGACAAGGACTGATGATACGTATAAGACGCTTATAGAGCGTCCGGAGCTTGCAAATCTGAATAATGCCGCGCTGTTTGTGAGCATACATATAAATTCAGTTGACGGCGCTCCTACGGCGAACGGTACAGAGGTATATTATGCCGAGTCGAATAACGGCAGCGTCGGCGGAGTGACAAGCAGCATGCTGGCGCAGAATATACTTAATTCCATGGTTGATAACATGGGTTCGACGAATAGAGGCGTAAAGACTGCTGAGCATGCGGTGACAAAACGCTCAAATATGCCGGCATGTCTTGCCGAGGTAGGCTTCATAACAAATGCTGATGAACTTGCAAAAATGACAAGCGAGGATTATCAGTATAAGACCGCTCAGGGAATAGCGGACGGAATAATAAAGACATTGCAGCAAATGCAGTAAGAGCAAGGAGCTGCCGTCTTCAAGACGGCAGCTCCGATTGATTTGTGAGCGTATTTTTCACACACATAATAAATTTTTGTTCACATGTTTGATACCGGGAGTTTTCGCCGGTAAATTAACTGAGCATGTATTGCTGATAACGGCAATGACAGTACCAAGAGCCTATTGCTGTATATACTATTTTTCTGAAAATCTACACAGGATAGCTGCTGTTTCGGCGCGGGTAATACTGCCCAAAGGATCGAGTATATTGTCCCCTTTGCCGGAGATCAGCCCTGTTCCAACGGCCCAGCTCACATTTTCTTTTGCCCAGGCTGAAATTGTGTCTGCATCTGCAAATACGGTCAGGTCACCTCGACTGTCCGTGTTTATATTCTTGTAGTCCGCATAGCGGCTCATGACTGCCGTTATTTCCTCACGGGTGATATTCCGGTCAGGTGCAAACTCCGCGTCAGAATACCCTGAAATTATTCCGTTCTCTGACGCCCAGCTGACAGCATTCGCATAATACGCATTCCTATCCACATCATCAAATTTCAATATATTATTTATCTGTGGTTCGCCTTCTGCTCTGTAAAGTATGGTGACAAACATCGCGCGTGTCAAATATCCTTCGGGCTCGAATATTCCATCGCCAATTCCGTTCATCCATCCTTGATGGTATGCTTTTTTCACATTGTCATAAAACCAGTCGTTTTCCTTGATATCATAAAAGCAGACTATTTCGCCGTGATCGAAAAGCACGAGATTTTCATAAAACCGATCAGCATTAAAAACTCCGTATCCGCTTTTTTCATCATATCCGACATCGCATATATCATCACAGCTGACCCGCATGAGATATCGTATCTGAGGCGGTGTAAGATGCGGATATCGTTCAAGCGCCGCTGCAGCATGAGCCGTAATTAAGGCTGCTGAATATGAGGTTCCGCTTATCAATTCGTAATCGGCAGCGTTTTTTATTGAGACAACCTTTAAATTTTCGCCGTATGTAAGCATATCGAGCCCGCTGCCTTGGCAGGAGAATTCCGCAGGTTCAAATTTATTGTTATGACTCCCTACACCGATTACCGTATCGTACGCGGCGGGATAATATACCTCATCGCCGCTGTTGCCGCAGGCCGACACGACTAATACATCTTGATCTTCGGCATAGCCCATGGCTTTTTCCAAACGCTCATCATTCGCCGGTATCCCGCTGCTTATATTTATAATTTGGCAGTCGTATATATCTACAGCATCGTATACAGCATTGCAAATCGCTTCGATCCCCCCATTCAGTACAGCGCCCGAAGCAAGCTCTGTATAATATACAAGCGGCACGATCAGGCTTTCGCTGCACGGCGAAACGATTTCTCCGTCAACAGTCCCCATAATAAGGCTTGCCACTCTCGTTCCATGTCCGACCTCGTCATCGGTATTGTTGTTGCCAAAAACATAATTTTTGCCGCTGAGTATTTTTTCGCTGTCAAAAATGCCGTTCTTTTCTTTTACTCCTGTATCGATTACCCCTATTTTTACAGAGGCGGCATATGCCGCCTCTGTAAAGAAAATGAATATCAACGATATGATTATTATAATTTTTTTCATACCCTTATCTGTTCGTCAACAATGCGTAGATCAATCTTGTAAACATTGCTGCCGCCTCCGCACGTGTAGCCAATCCCTGAGGCTTGAAGCTTCCATCCTCGTATCCGACTACAATTTCAAGGCTTTGAGCAGCCTTTACAGAGTCATACGCCCAGTCGCTGATTTGCGAATCATCCGTGAATTGGCCGCCGATTTCAGCCATAACAGCATAGCCTTCATACTTCATATATCGGTCTATCATCACGCAGATCTGCTCACGGGTGATCTTATCGTCAGGTGCAAAATGCTCCGCGTCATATCCTTCTATAATACCGTTGTGTGCGGCCCATGATACGTATTCCTCATACCATGAACCAGCTTCGACGTCAATAAAGCTGTGCTTGTCATAAGTGCCCAAATTGCCGTGCATTCTGCCGAGCATAGTTACAAACATTGCTCTTGTAAGGCTTCCACCTGGTTCAAACATATTGTTTCCAGTACCGTTTACTATCTCTCTTATTGATGCGAAATCTACATATTCATATGCCCAATTTGATTCCGTTGCATCATTAAATTTGATTCCATCGGCAGTGACGATCCTGTATTGTGCGCTTACAGGAGCAATGAACTTAAGCACACCGTCTATTACAGCAGACTTTGCGACTGTTATGTATGTTTTTCCGCCGTCTGTGCTGTACTGCGCGATCACATTATTTTCGTTGTCAACAGATTGTGTCAGCCGATACTCAACGAGTTCGCCTTCGGATGCGCTGATTGTTTCTGTAACAGGCGTTATGATTATTGGCCGCCCGCCGCCTGAACCTCCGCTCGGGCGGCTGCTGTTGCTTGTCTTAAAGTGCGCGGTTGCATGAACGATCGCATCGGGCATGATAAATTCGATCGTGGCATTTGATGTATTTTCCACGTCCACGCCGTCAAGTTCCCAATGTGAAAATTGATATCCGCTTTCGGCTTGTGCGGTTAATGTGACAGTATCTCCCGGCGCATATTCACCTCCGCCTGTTGCCGTTCCGCCGACAGTCGAGCCTACTACCACAACATTGCCGGATGTGTTTTCAAGTGCTCCAAATGTCACGCTTGCTGTCATTGGTGCTACGCTTGTGACATTAAACTGTCCAACTATATAACCTTCACTTTGCTTATCCAATGTTATGTTTCCGTTTTCATCAACTGCAGCAGTTCCAGTTACAGGATTTACAGACCAATTAACGATATCGTCATCAATCGTAAATCTTCCTGTAGGCGTTTGCGCCACAAGGCTCAGCTGACCTTCATTCGTGTCGCCCAAGGTGCTGATATTCTTGTTTGAATAAAGCACGCCGTTATAATAAATGTCAACAGCATTTACCTTGCTGAGGCCAGCGTGGTTCACCTTCGCCTCATGCTCCGAAGCGTTTCCTGCCTCATCCCTTGACGTTATTTTTATGTTATGGGTCGAAACGCTCTGATCTATCATTAGATCGAAACTGAAGCAGCCATTCTCGTCAATATTTGCATTGAATTCACTAAACGGCACATTATCCGCCGTAACCGTTCCATCTATCTCGACCGTGATATATGTATCAAGGTCTGTGATGCCGGTCACAGTAAGCTTTCCGTCTTCGTCGAACAGGGAACCGTTTATAGGTGAGCTTATGATGAGACGCGGTTCTGTTGTATCAACCGTAAACTTATGATTATGCGAGAACGAATCGTTTGTCTCATCGCTTCCCCATATTTCAAGCACATAATCATTGTCCGGAAGATCTGTCAGCGGGATAGTTATTGTGTCGGCATCTGTAAATTCGCCGTAGTAACCTTCCCTTCCTTCCTCATATCTGTTGTCTATTCTCCTGACGCCCGTAAGCTTTTCATTAGATTAGACTGTAAATGTGACATTCCCGTCTGCAAAAAGCGTTCCTTCCTTATCGGATGCTACAGATATATCCGCCTGCGTAGGCGCGTTAAGCGTAACAGCATCGCCTATTACTTCCTCTCCGAGCACTCGGTATGAACCGGCATCCTCGGTCGCTTCATAGTACGGGCTTACTCCGATCTTATATTTTTTACCGGGCTCTAAGCCTACCTCGGCAGTTTCTCCCTCGACTATATTTCCTTCTTCGTCATAGACCGGTACATCAAATCTGCCGCCTGCGACAAGCTTGTTATCCTCTATGCTTTCCTTCGGGAATTCCATTCCCGCAAAATCCGTCAAGCTTCCGTCCTCGTTGTATACATTTACAATATACCCTGAAATATCGTCAGGGATATCGCCCAAAACAGCCGCCAGACAATGATCTCCTGCATTTTCATAGGATACTATATCGGCCTCCTGAGGCTGATCTGGATTTACGTATGACAATTTATTGTCTGTAACGGCATCATTGCTTACGACATTTTCCTGCGAATATACAGCTCTCACATAATAATCACCGCTTTGCAGCCCCTTCGGCATATCAAACGACGCTGATCCTGAAGATATCTCTGAAGTATCCGTATATACGCCCAAAAGCATATCGCTGTCTGTGCTGTTTTCGCTCACCGTCTGCTCTTTTGTCAGATAGAAGCTTATCTTATCAAGCTCGTTTAAGTTTTCGCCGCTGTATGATACATTGACCTTAGCATCGCGGTTTGAGGCCGTTACCGAATTTATCTCCGGTATAGGTGCAACGCTCAGGAGCGTGATATCTGTCGCAACAGGCGTTGTGATATTGTAGGTTTCGTTCGTACCCTTTTTTGATGTGACAGCCAGTGTTGCCGTTCTATCATTAAATGTGAGGTTTGCGTTTGCATCCGCATAGGGATATATCTTGATATCTGACGGAAGACCGCTCATCTGCGAGTACAGTTCCTGTGCATGTTCAAGGCTCTGTGCCGGATAAACAAGCGTCATGATCTCATCCGAGCTTCCGCCTATTGTCACTCTGTGCTGCATTCTTGTGTCAAGAGACTGCACGGAAGATTCGCCCAAAAGGACGGGCGTTGCATCCAAATCCGAAACGATCTGAGCCTGCGCTCCGGGACGAATATTCGTACCGATCTTCATGTAAACATTCTTGCCTGCTTTTTCGTCATATCCCAAAAGTACGGGTTCGAGTCCTTGCAGAGCTGGGAGCAATTCAGGATATGTCGGTTCCGCGCTGCCTACGCCGATGCCGAAGTCGAAGCTATCTTCATCTCCCCAGTAATAAACAATGCCAAGTCCTACGCCTATGACTTCTACGCTGCCCCATACCTTATCGGTACTAAGGCCTACTGAAGCGCCGGCAACATCAATTCCACCGACAAGCCCCACATAGTCCGGTATCCTTACCATGACTTTTGCGAACGCTTCAAAGAATACATCATCGTTATCCTTTTGGTCAACAACTATATAGCCTCCGCCCGTCAATATCTGAAACAGGTCTACGTTAATGGCAACATGGAAATACCATGTCGGCAGCCACTGAAGTTTCAGTCCCGCATACGGGATCACGGGCGGTGAGTTCGGGACGGAGTCAAGACGAAGGTTCGACATGGAGAGGCTTACGCCCTGCAGGCTGAACATTCCGTCTGCCTGGCATGACATCACTTGGATTACCTTGATATAAAGCCGTAGCATAAGCTGCAGTGTAGGGAGCTTATCTCTTACCATGATAGTCTCATACAGATTATCAAAACCGCCGCCTCCGCCCGTTATGACAACAGCGCCTGCCGGATCGAGGAAAAATCCCAATGCCCCTGCCGGAAGGTTGCAGTAGACGAATAATTTATTCGGAACCGGTATTTCATTATCTACGCTCAGCACCTCAAGCGAAGCGCCGAAATCCAGATTTGCAAATTTCAGTCCGCCTTCCACCGTGAAGCTGTAATTTCTTATTGTGTTCACTTCAAGACGTGCATTTATTTGTGGCATTGCCTCTGTATAAGACGGAAGAACGATATCTGCACCTGCGCGGAATCCGTAAAAGCCGCACAGATCTTCCTCGTCCTCGTTTTGTGCTGGAACAGATGCGAACAGGACGTCGCGCACTAAAATATTCATTGTCGCACCCTGCTGTGACTGTATATACCGGTCCTCATCCGTGAGGTCGTTGTTTTTTCCGAAAAGGACGTTTGCCCGCTGACGCAGATCACGAGGGTGATAGTAATCGTTAAAATCGAATGCCGTTAAAATACGATCAAATACATCGTCGTACTTCATATTATCTTTGTACTTCTGCCCGTTCGGGATCAAGAAGCCTATGTCAAATGATGCTGTGAACGAAACAGTTTTGCCGACGGCGCTGCCGTTATCGTCGTTTATGACGCCGAGTATGCCGAACCCGAGCTGGAACACCGATCCCGCAATCTGCTGTGCAAGATCAAGTCCCGTATGACCCCATACCAGAGAAATATAGTTTACATTCGTCTCGTTCTTTCTCTCTCCATTCAGGTCATATTCCAAAAGACCGTATTCCTGTCCGTTTTCAATACTCGTCAGCGCGGCCGGAACGGACGCTATATGTGTTCGTTCACCGGACGTATACAGTTTTCCGTCAAAGTCAACGTTTATTTTTCTGTCCGCTGCATCGATATCATCATTTTCATAATAGATCTCTATGATCCCATCCTGAAAATCAAGGCACTGGTTTATGGTATATACATCGTTTGAACCCGACTGAGAGGTACCTGTAAGATGCACCATATTTCCGTGTCCGTCTGTTACAGCCTCAAATTCACCTCTTATCTCCAAAAGGATCTCGCTGTAATTTTGATCTTCCTGCTTATATGTATTGAACTCATCCTCATCTTTAAAGCTTAAGATCGTATACACCTGATTCGGCGCGGGCGACTTATCCTGCACGACCGCAACTACTCCGTAAACATTATTCTTATACTTCGCATCCTCGGAGAATATAAGCCGAAGTGCTTCGGAGGTGTAGGAGGAAGGTGTGCCCGGAGCTATGATGCCATTATCATACGCCGACTGACGCCAGTTGATATATACGTGATATGTGCCAGGTACATATTCTTCCGGCAGAATAAGCGTCATCGTTCCAAGCTCCGCATCGATCACGATGTCGTTGGGGTCGACCGTATAGCTGTTTAGTCCGTCGTCCGACTCAAGCACGATAGAATAATGAGCCGGGTCGGTAAGCATGGAAAAATTCGTTCCTGTAATGATGTATCTGTTTCCGCCTTTGTTGTACAAAATTTCCGGGTCTGCTCCCGTAAATGTTACCTGAGGAAGGCTGCCGTCTCCGCCGGGACATAATATATTAAAGCTTTTGCTTCCGATCATATTTGTGTTTGAGAATGTCGTTGTCCCGTCGGAAATATCGTAAACCCTGAGTTCAACTCTTCTGTATGCTGCGGATTCGCCGACAGTCGCCTTGAATTGGAATATATAATCAAGAACATCACCGGAATTGAATCCTTCATAAGTAACATAATACGGATTCATGCTGTTTGGCTCAAAGTCCAAGTCGTTTCCGTTCATGTCAAGCGGTGTTATTCCGTTTGTCGTATATGCGGCAATCGCAATCTTGGGCAAATCACCGGATGAAAAATTGGTCATATTTATATTGACCGGGAACGTAGCATTTCCAACAGCTCCGCTTGCCGGAATATAGCTCTGCTTATCCTCCGAAAGCTCAAGTGAATTCGGCGTAATGACATTCAGCGCCACACTCTCCGACGCATCAATGTTGTAGTTGGAATAGACACCGTAATAACAGCTTACGCTTCCGTTTGCATTTAATCCTATCTCACCCAAATCGTTGTAGACAGCATAAGCGCTGTCAGCGGTCTGGTATTCAATATTGTTTGCGTTTGTAAACGTCATCGCCGGATTCGGCGTATATTCAAATACCGTCGACGCAAGATTGTTCCAATGGGCAAAAACCGCTTTGTACGCAGTTGTATTGATCGAATAGGCCGCAGTTCCCGAAAGCCCATCATTATCCGACGCATAAATACTTTCTGGAATAAAGCCGGAAGTATAATCACTGCCCAGAAGCTCCGCCTCACGTTCATATGTTACAGCGTAGCCAAGACTATCGTTTATGTTATAATATGCATAATCCTGATTCCCGAGCGACGTATCGAATAAAATTCTTGATTTTATTTTTGCAGGACTTCCCGATTTTACTTCGGCGTTATATGAAATTGCTACCATACCGTGCTGATTGCTTGCCGTATTCGGTATTTCTATCGTCTGAGTAAATTCAATACCGTCAACGCTCCAAACCGCTTCTATGCTGTCCGCAAGTTGTGTCACCGTCACGTCTGAGCTGCTTAGACCTAAAAATCCGTAGCTTCCGCCGAATATATATTCCTTCTTTTCTCCGTCACGTTCCACCTCAAACGAGGTAAAGGAAGTATCGTATTCTCCGCTGCGATATAATAGATCCTTATTATTATCTGATTTTTTGAGTTTATCGCCTTCGGCGGTTTTTATTGCAAAACCGCCGTTTTCCGTAGATACGTAGACTTCAATATTTTCATTTATTAGACTGTATTCACTTTCTCCCTCCGCATATGCAGCCAAAGGAACTGTCATTCCTATAAGCAAGCTCAGACACAGTATAAGCGATATACATTTCTTCATGTTTACTCCTCCTCTCTGTATGATCGGCTTTTCATTACTGAATAAGCAAATGCACTAAGAATGCCTCTCTGTTCTGACGCAGTATATAAATCGTGTACCAGCCCTCCTGCTCAAAGCTGTATCTATATTCGTCATTTACGCCGTCCTTTATACCGGCAGCCGCCATAGGCTGCATCAACGGCTTCATTTGACCCGCCGTATAGAATCCTTTTGTGCAGTATACCTGATACGGTTCATAAGCTGTATCCAAAACAGAATCGTTTGGCAAGCTTACGCTAATCGTATGTTCACCCTTTGATGTCGTTACAACGCCCGTATGCTTTGTGAAAATATTATCTATTTCTACCGCTGTGGCATTCTTTGAGTAAACACTCAGATAACGTTTGATATCAGCTGTGTTTCCGGCCTCGTCAGTCGCTGTTACCGTATATGCGTAGTTGCCTATTGTATTCAGATCTGCCGGTAAGCCTGATCTGTCAACAGTAAGCATGATATTTTCTGCGTCAGATCTATCATCGGTCACGATTAGACCGTTTGTAAGAGCACTGTCATCAACGCTTGAAATATCACTGCCTTGGCGTACATATATATAATTGGTGTTCGCCATGAGCACAGGAGGCATGGAATCGCCGACTGCTATCGATACGAAGCAATTCACCATGTTTCCGGCATCATCCGTCGCTGTTATCGTATAGAATCCGGCGCTTTGAGCTGTAAGTGTAAGCACCGAACCTTCCGGCTCCGTTACGTCAAGACTGCCACTTGCTGTAAGCCCATCCTCTAAAGTGATTGTTGCAGGCTTATTTACCGAAAGCTTAAACTCTGCTCCCGAAGGTGTGATCTGCTCCGGTATATCATACGCATATACCTCAAGTTTTTTTTCATCTATCTCATTGACGTCGATATTAACTTCCGAGATGTTTCCCGTGCTGTCCGTAAACGAATACTCATAAATGTTATTTTCATATACGGTTTCCTCAAACGGGGCTTCCTTTGTATATGCGCCTCTGCCGTAAAATACGGTTTTATTATCGGCATATGCTCGTATAGTCGCACTTATTGGTCTGCTCGCTCCGTCGCGTTTATTGTATATCACTTCGGTTATGATATTCGGTGTGCTTTTATCTATTATACCGTCCGGAATATTTATCTCAAGCGGCGTACCGCTTTGACCGTTAAGAGACTCGTATTGTACTCTTACGGATGCTCCCTTTGTGAAAGTAACGGTAGCCGAGTTTTCGGTATTCTTTGATATGCTTACTCCGTCTTCATCTGCTGCAGCCGTGTATACACCGTCCTTCAGTATCTCGAGGCTCAGCTCCTTGATATTTTTATTAAATGTAATGAACGCTTCGATATCCCTGTTTGTAATTTCCGGCAATACGACCTGTGATGTATCGGATGACGGTGAATATGCGATAAGCCTTGCCACAGGCTTTGTATCGTCAATTTCCGTTACAGAGATTGCTTGTGTTGTGAAATTGCCGCATTTATCGCTTACTGTAAATACAACGCTTCCGTTCTGACCGACGGTGTACAAGAATGTGTTCTCACTTCTTGTAACGCCGCTGGGGCTTAGGACGGTCAATTCATCAAAGCTGCTAACATCATCGGTCACTGTTATCGCAAGTTCGACGCTGTAGCCCTTTACGGTTTTCTTCACATCTCCGATAACTGGCGGAGTAATATCTATGATAAATCCACCGTCAAAGTCAAACCTTGTACTCAGAAGATCATTTTCATCCACCATGACAAGCGAAAATTCAGCATCCTCCGAATCGATATAAATCACATCTCCGGCAATCTCCACGCCGTCTACTGTCGCATTCTGCGCCGTATTGTATGTAATGTCAGACGTATCTTCGCCGTAAGGAAGCAATACAGTTTTTACACGGTTCGGCGAAAGCGTTGACGTTGTAAGATTATATTGCGTCGCGCCGCCGTACATATCGATCAGCTCGATGTACCTTGAGCTTTCTTCCTCTCCTATACTGCCTATCATTACAGAGGTATTGTTCCTCTGCGCATAAATTGATACTTCCATATCCGGAGGCAACAGGTATTCCTGTTCTGATTTGCGTATCTCAAAATCAAGCTCCGCAGTGCATTCCTGAACAAAGCCGTAATCATCTGTGACTGTAAATGTTTTCGCCGTTCCCACAGGATCGTTGTATGTGAAATTGAAGCTGCTTTCTCCGATCAATGACCTTTCCGGATCAACTGTATTTACAACGAATGTTGCATAGTCATACGTGTAGGCCTGACCGTCTTCATCTTCAAAAAGTCCATTGGGGAAACTCCACTGCGTTTCCAGCTCCGCGATCTCTCTATTGATATAAACATTTACCAGGTATTCGGTAAGCAGTCCGTCGTTGTTTTGGACAAGGACCTTGAATGTACCGTTTTTCGTCACTTTGAGCGTTACGTCCGTATAAAATTCACCGAAGGCTCCGGCGCTGCCGTCGCTCTGCCATACGGTCGCTTCGCCTGCTTTCATCGATGGGTCTATTACATAGCCGCCCATCGCATCCATGTCATAATCGTCATCACTCGGCAGCTCCACCTTAAAGCTGTTGCCGTCAAGCGACTTGATGCTTAAATTGACTATATCCGTATCGCCGTCCTTGGCGTTAACGGCGTATACGTCGAGCCTGTCGCCGTCAAACGCTTCCGGCGGTACGGAATATGTGACCTCATGCTCATCGCCGAAATGGTCTTTTACTGTAAAAGTATATTCACCGTCTCGATATACAGGCATCGCTTCATAGATATCTCGGAACACATTTTCCGTATCGATCTCGCTTCTGATCCCCCTGTCGGTGAGCTTTGGTTCGGTCACTTCGGCCGGATTCTCCATAAAAACGGAATAATACGGGAAAACGATATTTCCCTCCGCTCCAAACGGATAATTATCTCTGCTGTAGACGAATTCACTCTCCGTAAATTTGACCTCCGGGATGTCCACCGCTGCAGTTGTGACGACATCCGACCGGCGTCCGGCACGGTCCACGACATACATAGAGATCGTTCCGGCATATCCGCCGCTCCCCGCGGGTGCTGTAAATGCCATTCCGGCATTTATCTGCCTGTCCAAAGGCAGAAGGGAACCGGTATATTCCAATATTCCCATGCTCGTATTTTCCGGACGCACACCGAACGCTGACTGTGAAAACTCTTCGACCTTAAAGAACCCATCTTCGTCGGTCAAAAGCCCGTATTCCGCAAGGCGCTCCCTGTAGGCCGCGTCGTCGTACCTGATATACAGCTCCATATCCGACAGGTCTTCCTCGAATACATCGTCCGTCACGGATATACCAAGGTAGGAGCCGCCCTGGCTGTCAATGTTGATGACAGGAGCTTCGGTGTCTATCTTCTCGGCTTTGACAGCGGTGTATCCGATGGCGCCGGCGCTGTTTACCGTATAAAATGCCCTGTATTGTTCATCGCGTACGACCGCGTCTTCGCCCTCTGGGAAATCGACGATATTTCCGTCAGGTGCGATCATTTTGACGGCGAGCTCCTCGCCCGCTCCGCTGCTTAATTCGGTGATGACCAACCGGCGTTCTGTCGCATAGCCATCGTCCGCGCTCGGCGTAAATCCTACGGAAAGCCTCGGCGCCTCCTGCCTAGTGTCAAAAATAAGCGTATGGATATCGCTAAGTCCGCTGTACGGATTGACCGTCTGATAATATACGGTATTTATCGCGTCGGCGACAAGATGTCTCTCGAAGTTGGCCACATACATTAACCATTCCGCGTCGTCTTTTGTTTCTCCGTTGGTCACATTCCAGATACGGATCCTCTGCTCATAACTAAGACCGGCAAAATCAAGAGTGATAGTTGTCATGTCCGATAGCGCGATATCGATCGCTTTCGCTACCCCCAGATCCTGCGCCGTCTCCTGCGCGGAATCGAATTCCTGCTCATGTAAAACAGATACTCGTTCCGTTCCGCCGTTATTATCCGGAACCTCTATATATGTGTTCTTAGTAAGTTTTTGTAAATACGCCTCGTCTTGCTGTGCGTTATTATAGCAGGCAAATATCTCGTCGCTTGTTGTGTAGAGTCCGTAACTGTATACACTGTCCCATTTCGTAAACGTCTGAATGTAAAATTCCAGATTTGTCCTGTCCGTAAAGAAATCTTCATTCAGGCTTTCGGGAAGAACGATGTATTGTTCTTCTTCCGTCAACGACAGCGGCATCTCGAAGATAGGGTTATCGTTATCCGCTATATTGTCTGTGGCATACCCCAGCTTTAATACGATTCTCTCATAATCGGACCACGCAAGGCCGTTTATTTCCGGAAGAGAGAGTCTTACTCGGATCGATTTTCCGTCAAGGCTCGTATTATATGTCGTTAAGCCCTCCTCGCCGTATTCGGGCATTTGCCAGACGCCGTCGGTCGGGTCAAGTTCCCAGTCTACAGGCTCGAAATCAAACCCCGGCGCCAGAAGTACGCCTTGCACGGCATCAGAAAGTCCTCCCATACGGATGGTGTCCTCCGTTATGGAAATCGGTACGGAAACCGGAAGCGGGTCGTTGGTTGTAAAATTCTCAATCGTCAAACCGTCTCCGGAGATCAATACGTACGAAACGTCTCCGAAATACCCGCCGGCTGTTGTCAGATCCCGAATGAAATCGACGCTGCCCTCTGCCGGCGTAAGCAAGATTTGCTTTTGTGAATCGGCATTCTCACTTCTTGTGTAATATGACCACTCCACATTCTCATCTGTAAGCATATTGTGTTGATCATCGGGGATATAATATTGGTCTACGATGGCTACAGCATAGCCATTCTCATTCGAATACGGATCCTTTATCATTAGGATCGTTTTCGCATTCTGTGTGAATTCCTCGACAACCCTGTGAAAAACAATATTCGGTGCGTATCCGTTTTCATTCTCGGTTGTTGCACGTTCTACTATATGGAAGCTCGTGAGATTATATGCAAACGGAAACGTTACCTGGCTTTCATTGTCAAAATTGTCCGCGACCGTATAGGTAATATTATAGTCCACGATCTTTCCCGGGGCCACGGCTTTCATCACAAATGTGATCGTGTTAGTCTTTCCGTCTTCCCCCGGAGTATAGGTGATATCGACATTCTCATGAGAGCCCAGTCCCACATCGGTGAATGAGCCGTCGCTTGCCGATGCCTTGAATGTGTCAAAATTGATTCCGTTCTCATCCTCAAGCGTTATGCTGCATGAAAGATCATATGTGTTTGGCGTGTTTGCATTTTGCGCGATAGTTACACGGCTTGCATTGCCAAAGGTCGGATTTGTCATATCAAGGGTATACGCCACCTGTTCCGATACAATATTTCGGTTCCCGGCGACATCCTCCGCCATCACGTGTATGGTGGGATTTGTAATCTCAATATCGCCTATTTTTATATAGATGTAAGTGTCGCCGCCGCTGTATAGATCAAAATAATACGCGCTGGCATCCGGCAGGTCTGTTCGGAACTGCTCGATTGCGGGTATCCATCTTTCTTCCAGCTCGGATTCGGTCATAACGGTATTGGATATGTAATACGAAAAGTATTGTTTTTCATAATATGCTTCATTACCGCCGGTCACATAATAGTAGCTGCTCGGAAAACCGGTTAGATAGAAATATCCGCGCATCGTATCGATGCCGCTGGCAGCCACATTGCCGTTGCCGTCATCATCCGCTATATTCAGCGGCACGCAGAAAATTGCACCGTCATCAAAATTTGTTATCGGTGTAATCAAATTTATCGCGGGCCCCAATGTATCCAGCGCAAAATCTTGGTTGGCAAATATCCCTTCCTCTTTCAGATTGTGCAATCCGCACGGGTTTTTTGCGGAATCCAAAACATCGGAGCCGTCAATAGAAACAGGCGTTATCTTCCCCTCTGCATCAGCGTCCCCCGTATACGTCATGCCTTCGGTTATCTCGACCTCTTCAAAGGTCATCACAGTCCCGCCCGAAATATCCGTGTCATTTTTCACAGTGACAGCCCGCCCCGAACTGTCCTTTATGTTAAGGGTCAGCGTTGTGCTTCCCGCATCTGCATACACAGGCTCGGAAAAGGAAACGCTCAGCTGCACTCTGTCGCCCACTTTGGCGTACAGGTCGGCGTCCTCGTCCGTAATATTCCACATCAGCTTTTTTTCTATGCCCACGTTTTGGACGGACGGCGCTTTGGAGTCGATTTTGACGCTGTTGAAGACGATTTCCCGCTCGCCGGTCACAGCGCCGTTTTCATCCGTTGCCAAAACCTCCTCAACGGCATTACCCGCAAGGTCTGTGATAAGGTTGTTGACGGTAACGGTAGGTACATTTGCCGCGTCGGCGATCTCTTTGGGAATCAGGGCAAGATCATATTTTGCGTCAAGGTCTTCCTGTTGCGTTATCTTTTCGATTCTTGAGATATAGAACTCTTTTATCCCCTCATGACCACTGTATTCATCTAAAAACGTGTATTCAAATACCATTTTATTATCATACAGCTCAACAAAATCCGCTTTCAGCCGGATGGGATCGCTTACGATCTCGCCGTAAGGCAAAATCTCAAACTCCAGTCCGGGCGTATGCGAAGCCGAGTCGTCCGCAAACCGGATATATTCCGAGAAGTTGAGCGTAAACTGAATTTTGGAGCCGAGCTGTACGACCGACACCTTCTCACCGTTTTGCGTAATTTCGCAGCTTTCGACCGTCGGCGCTTTTTCGTCCAGCAGATAGATCGCCAGATCCTTTGTCTGAGTTGCTTTTGTGTGCCATGCTTCATTTGTTGTTACCGCCTGGAATTGAAAAGAATCCCATGTCATGGATTTTTTGAAATCGGCGTTTTCATATATTCCGTGATCTTTAAACCCTGCCGTGTGCCATTGCGGATAATAGCGATAATTGTTAATATACAGCACTGTTTCGACTGCTGCGCCATTCCAGCCATTATGGCTGGATTTCAGCCTTGCACCGATGGTATAGCTGAGCTGACCGGCACTCCGGAGTTCCTTTGACACCTCGCTTATATCCACGCTGTTGTTCGTCTCAAAATCCTTATACGTGCTGTTGCCGTTTAAGCCCATTTTGTTGATGAAATTCGCCTGAGTACCTCTGAGTGTCGATCCCATCATAAAATCCCTGTTGCTTCTGAGAGCCGCCGGAATAATAAAATCATCATTGCGTGTCGGATCATACCCACCTGCCGCATATACTGTGCCGGCAGCGGAAATCAGCTGAAAAGCCATACTAATACACAGCATCAAGGTTAAAATACGCTTTTTCATTTTTTTCTGTCCTCCTTATGCATCTATATTTTTTGTTTCTTTTCGTGTCCGCATACGCCGATCAAAGTGTTCGGCGCTTGCCGATAGAAACGGCAGGAGCCGCAATCGACCAGCGGTTCGGCTGTGTCTTTTTGTTCGCCGAAAGCGCAGGCATCCTCGAGCGTCAGTATAATTTGGTGACCTTCAGGCGTATATACGGGATTATTGATGAAATCAGGATATACTTCCATATATTTGCCCGACTTTTCATCATACCGAAGCGGGATCGTCAGCAACGCGCCCTCGACATTATATTTTTTCGTCTTTTCCATGCGTACATCTTCCTTTCCGTTTCGTTCATAATTTATTTAATTATAACATGGAATGTTCATTTTGAGACCACCCGCCGAAGTGTGGAAAATGGGTAGGTAAAGAAAAAGGATCCGGTAAAATAACCGAATCCTTTTTTCTTAAAGCAGCATATATTTTTTCAGGTCCTGTCTGCTTCCTATATTGAGCTTTTGCATGGCGTTGGTGATATGATATTTTACAGTATTCACAGAGATATTCATATGACTTGAAATCTCCTTATTCGTCCATCCTCGGGCAGCCAGCATGGATGCGGCGAATTCCGTTGTCGTTAGGTTGTCCGCTACGTCATGTCCTGTATCGGGATTATGTATTCTGCGCCACCCTGCGGAAAAGCGATATGTGATAGCAATGATCCGCTTAAAGTCTTCCGGATATTCCGGCTTGATGACCGCCTCCAGCATCCCGCCCAAAAGCCCGTGATGCTCACCGAATCCTTCTATCAGATCATCAGGTCTGGCAAGTTCCCACGCTGCAAGCAGATGCTGCCTTGCTTTGTCTATTTGCTTTAAACTCATATAATCCATAACCGCAACCAAATGAAGATAAATAGATGGGATTGGGTATTCTTCTGTCTGCATGCCAAGAGTTGCTTCCACAATGCCGAGGCTCTTTTGGTAATCTTTTTGCAGATAGGTATAGTGTGCGTTTACGTATAATGCAAACATTCTGATTCCCATCGGAAGCATAGGAAGAAATTCCTGCATGGGCGGCAGTCCTTCCGGCAAAGGAAGGTGTAGAAGCACCGCTGCAGCCAATGAAATAAAGGACAGCGCCGCACGCATTTCCGATTGATTCTCCGTAGACGTGGCAAGCATTTCCCTCACCGCCGTCAGCGCATATCTGGCTCGTTGTATTTTTCCGACAGAAAGATTTGCATATGCATAGATCAGGTAAGCTGAAAGCTGTATATCTCTGTCTGCTCCGGTAAGAAAAAGTTCTGTTTCATGCACAGCTTTTTCCGGCTGGCCGCTGAAATAATAGTATTCTGCAAGCGCAATCTGCTTTTGCGGACCATCAGCCATATCATGAATAAATTCCGTGCATTTGCCCGGTTCAAACGCGGTATTCATCAGCGGCATAAGACCCGGATAAGAAACAGGCTGGCGCTTTTCCCTACGTACTGCTGGATGCTTTTGATCCTTGCGCGGATCTTTTGGTTTTACCGCCCCGGCAGGGATCACCCAGGAAGATCCAAATTTCTTTGCGCCTTCAATGCGTCCCGCCGCGCAGTATTTTTGAACCAGCCGTTCTGATATATTCCATTTTTTCGCTGCATTTCGCACGGTGATGTATTCCATAAAGTACCCCTTTCTCGGACTGTGTTTCAAAGCTATAAACTATTCGCAATGCCGTATACTTCCTTATATATTTTTATTAAAATGTTTTTATTCGTTCTTACGAATACTTTTATTATATAATGCTGTAAGAGAAATTTCAACCTTTTGCAGGAAAATATACATCCTATGAACAAAAAACAGTACCAATGTACATGAGTGCTGCTGTTTGTTTTTTTTTGTATATTTACACTTATTCCCATTGAAAATTGCCTGCCTCGGCTCCAATTTCAAAATGGTATTTTACAATACCAAGATCAAGTTTTGTATAAAACCCTATCCCTGCCTTTATCGATACCTTATTTCCATCAAGCGAGATTACAAATTTTTGCTGGTTCATGGCTGTAGGCGCTAAAAGCGCAGCATCAACACCTTTTTGAAACCACGACGGAACGGCGCCGCTTACATTCATTACAGTTTCCCTTGCCTTTGATTGATGTGACGTACCCTGTGTCGTACCGTAGCCGATTGCAATGACTACACAAAGCTTTTCACCTTGATCAATCTGAAAAGCTGTTTTTATTTTGCTGTATGTCATTGCCACCCAACAGGTGTTAAGTCCGAGCTGCTGAGCTTTTAATACAACCTTTTCGCCGTAATACCCGCATTTTTCCTCTAAATCAGCGCCTTTTTCACCAACCAGCGCAATATAGTTTTTGACACCGGAAAATTTGCCGTAATGCGCCATAAAACCGCTGAATGCTTTCGGTTCATTGAGAACAAGCTGCATATGAAGCCCGCTTTCCCTGTTACATTCTTCAATAAAGTCAAGCAATTCTTCTTTGACCGTTCCGTCAATTTTTCGGTCATTGTATGAACGTACCGAATGGCGATTTTTCATTGCTTCCATAAGTTCCATGCTGATTCCTCCTTAATATTCTTCACCGCTTCTGTCTGGAGCATTATGCATGATTTGTTTGATATCGGAAAACAACTGTATCATATTTTCTATATCGCTGTTTTCCGGAGATAGATAATAATAAATATATGTGCCTTCTTTTCTTGTTTTAACAAATCCAATATCCTTTAATATTTGCATATGATGTGATACAGCCGGTCTTGATAAATGTGTTTTTTTCGCTATATCAATAACGCGGCTGCCGTGACAGTCACCGCCAAGCATAATGCAAATCAACTGCTGACGCGTTTCATCGCCCAAAGCAGTAAATAATTTTTGACATTTGGAAAATTCTAATTGTAATCTTTCTATGTCTTTAATCGTGTTATTCATTATAACCTCCAATACGTTTAAACGCTTGAACATATAAGTATTATACCACTATGACGGAAGAAAAACAACATTGGTAAATAAAATCAAGACGAATAAATTTTATATGTTCATTCAAGCAAATACAGATTTGTTTTTGGTAAAGAATGATAATACGTGAGCTTTATGGCTATATCAAAGCTAAATCTTAAAAGCAGCAAATTTATTGCAAAATTTTTCAAATGTGCATTTGTTTTAAGGTTTTTAAGTGGTAATCAGACTTTTTAATAAAAAAATGAATGATAATATAAAAACTTGCACATTGACTGAGAACCAAGAGGTATTATATAATTGACACAACATAATTCGTATTTTTAATATCATGACGGGACAGGAGGTCAGGAAAGTGAAAAAACTTATGATTGTTGTTGCGGCTATGCTGGCGGCTGCTCCGGCGGCAGCTTATGCAGAGAACATAAGCGTGAATGACAGCTTTTACATATCAAAGCCGGAAATAAACTGCGACGGAGAAGTGATACGTGAATTCAAAACACAGACCAACTATGGGACGGTCGACATAAGCTTAACAGCGGAGACAATAGGTGATGAACCGACGCCCATAACGGTAACCGCGGCATTCTATAAAGATGGAATTCTGAGTGCGGCGGCAGCCGATACGCAGATGGTCGGAGAAACTCCGGTTTCCTTTGAACTGTCGCTCGACAATACGATCACAGGAGATGAGAATAGCATAATGAAGGTATTCATATGGAAGGACATGGAGCCGTATGCTGAGGCGGCGGAGATAGGAGTCTCGGCTGAGCCGCAGACGGCGGAGGCGGCGGACATGGAAATTATAAGGACAAGAATAGAGCAAGATTCCGAACTTTACAATACGGGCACGGATCCGGAGTATCTGCTCGATAAGCTCGGACCCGACGGGAAATTCACTGATATAGACTATGGTTATTCGTCTGTGATGAGCACATGGGAGCCGTCGGCGGTATTCGATAGAGTTATCGTTATGTGTAAGGCGTATTATTCGGAGGGGAACCGTTGGTACCGTAACGAGGAGTTAAAGGCTGCTATAGACAGCGTGTTGAACGACTGGGCGGAAAACCGGTATAAAAGTGTGAACTGGTGGTTCAACGAGATAGACGTTCCGCAGAACCTGTCGCAGATATTGCTTTATCCGTTCGACGAGGATGAGCCGTATCTTGATACGCTCAAAGAGCTTGCGCTGCTTGGTATGCCGGAAATAGACGAGTCGCTGCCGCATAAGACCTCGGATACTGGCGGAAATCTGACGGATAAGCTTCAGACTGCCATAAAAATTGCGGCCGCTACTCGTGATGCGGGTTCTATGAAAAATATCATCTCATATCTTCTTGACAATGAGCTTTCGGTGTTCGACCATTCAGACAGCGGTGAAGGGATAATGACCGATTATACATTCCATCAGCATGGCTCGTTCTTTTATAACGGAAGCTACGGCAGCGTATTTTGTACAGGGATAAACAGGCTGCTCGAGTATCTTGAGGATACTGTATTCATGGTATCGGACAGGGCGCTCAACGCCTACGCGGATTTTATACTTGAGGGACATTCGTGGTTCTTCAAAAATTCCGGCTCTGATTTCGCGTGCTTCGGGCGCGCTATATCACGAAATAACGGAGTTGCCGGCTCGATACGCTCCGACTGCCTCGGAGCCGTCAATATCCTTACGGAGCTGCCGGGGATAGACCGCAGACAGGAGCTGCTTGAGCTGAAGGAAAACCGCTTGAGCGGGACCGATAATAGCACTGCGGCAGCAAGACATTTTTATCTGTCAGATATGACAGTTATGCACCGTCCCGATTATTATATAGGAGTGCGGACAAGCTCCAACAGAAACATAAATACCGAGTACATGAATGGCGAAAACAGCCGCGCCATGTTCATATCGGACGGAACGACGGTATTCCTGAAGGACGGCGAGGAATACAAAAATATCTTCCCGATATGGGATTGGAGTCTTATTCCGGGAACGACCACCGAATATCTTAGTCCGGTGCCGGTGATGGGATCAACATATCAGACCGGAACGCGCGAATTTGTCGGCGGCGTTTCCGATGGGCTGAACGCAGTGTCGGCGATGGATTATGCACGCCGAGGCGTTACGGCAAAGAAAGCTTATTTTTTGTTTGACAGCGGAATGACGGCGCTCGGCGCAGGCATAACGGGAACGACTGCCGGTACGGAAGTGCGCACGACGATGAACCAGTGTTTGCAGGACGGAAACGTTGTATATTATAATGGCTCGAGGCAAACGATCTCGTCGATCTCAGGCACCGATGTGACGAATGCCGAATGGGTGCTGCATGACGGGATAGGTTATTATTTCCCGGATGGCGAGGACGTGACGATAACGGCGGAAAGCCGCAGCGGAGCATGGAGCGACATAAACAGCTCGCAGTCGGGAAGTACCGTCCGCGGAAAAGTGTTCGCACTTTATATGAGCCACGGCACCGAGCCGCAGTCGGAAAGCCATGCGTATACGGTACTGCCCTCGGTAAGCGAAGCGGAGCTTGAGGAATATTCTGCAGACCCGTCTGTAAGCATAATAGAAAATACACAGTATGTTCAGGGAGTGTGGAGCAAAAACGACGAGAGCGCAGGCATAGTGTTCTGGAACAGGGGCGCACCGGCGGGCACATACTATGCAAGCATCACGATACCGGCGTCCGTTACGGGTATGAGCGAGGACCTTGTGGTAGAGGCGCTCCATGATCCGTGCCTTGTTATGCTCAATAAAACTGACGGCGGCTGGGATATGTACATTTCAAATCCCAAGAACGACACTCTTGAGGGAACATATATTGGGATAAACCGTCGTCTTGAAGGTGAAAACGCCGAGTGGGACGGAGAAAAAACTATTGTTGCCGTCAGTTTCCATCAGGGGAACGAGAGCGGAAGCACTGTAAAAATATCACTGACTGAATAACATTTTGAGCACGTGAGCAATATTATATAATAAAATCATTTTTGACAGAAAGGACGGATATTGGTCATGTGCGGGATCTGCGGATACATAAATTATAAGGATAATTTTATAGGCAAGGAAAAGGAGCATATGCCACTGCTCAGAAAAATGACAGAGACGTTGACAAGCCGAGGCCCCGATGCCGAGGGCTTCTGGATAGGTGAAAATGCGGCGTTCGGGCACCGGAGGCTTGCGGTAATAGATGTCGAGCGTGGAAAACAGCCGATGAAGAGAACGGTATGCGGACATGAATTTGTGATCACGTATAACGGGGAGCTGTATAATACGGATGAGCTGAGAGACAGGCTGAAGGGCTGGGGATACGAATTTGAAACGACCTCCGATACAGAGGTACTGCTGTATGCATATATCCATTACGGCGAAAAATGCGCGGAGCTGCTCAACGGCATTTATGCGTTTGCCGTATGGGATTCGATGCGACAGCGCGTATTTTTGTGCCGAGACCGCTTTGGCGTAAAGCCGTTGTTCTATACGGCTGACGGAGATACGGTCGTTTTTGCCTCGGAGATAAAGGCGATTTTCAAATACCCCGGAATAGAGCCGAAGCTTGACAGGACGGGGCTTTGCGAGCTGTTTGCGATGAGCCCGGCAAGGACGCAGGGCTGCGGAGTGTACAAGGGGATATCGGAGCTGAGACCTGGGCGCTATATGATAGTCGGCAGGCGAGGTATATCCATAAAAAAATACTGGGAGCTGAAAAGCCACAGTCACGAGGACGACTATGAAACGACTATAGAAAAAATCCGCGAACTCGTATACGACGGTGTCAAAAGACAGCTTGTGTCCGATGTGCCGATAGCCTCGTTTTTATCGGGCGGGCTTGATTCAAGCATAATCGCCGCGATAGGCGCGATCGAAGCAAAAAAACGCGGCGAGCGGTTCTCAACATATTCATTTGATTACGAGGGAAATGAAAAGTATTTTAAAGCATCGCACTTCCAGCCCGACTCTGATGCGGAATGGGTGCCGCGGCTCGTTGAGCATTTCGGCTTTGATCACCGCTATCTCGTGTGCCCCAATTCGGCGCTTACGGGACTGCTTGAGGAAGCACTGTTTGCAAAGGATCTGCCCGGAATGGCAGATGTTGATGCTTCTCTTCTGTACTTCTGCCGCGAGGTAAAGAAAAATCATACAGTAACGCTTTCGGGAGAGTGCAGCGACGAGATATTCGGCGGGTATCCGTGGTTCAGGGAAGAAAGGGCGTTTAAAACGCGTGCATTCCCGTGGTGCTATGATCTTGACGTCAG
>CALXRY010000055.1 GCA_944390955.1 uncultured Clostridia bacterium
GTCACGGACGCTGTTTACAAACTTGACCGAGTCAGGACGGCGTCCGTCGGTATACGCTCCGTCGCGCCTAAACGTCGTGACCTCATAGCCGGTCTTGTTTATGATTACCGTAACAGTACCGTGCTTCAGCCCTGTATCGACCGTTCTTCTAAACAACCGTTTTACGTCGTCCGGCTTCGCATTTGTCGATATATCGTAATCGTGCGGAACTCTGCCCATCAGCATATCGCGCACGGCTCCTCCAGCAACAAACGCAGAAAAACCGCCTTCATGCAGCCGGTCCAGAATATATCTTACACTTTCGGGAAGATCGAGACGCATATATCAAACCTCACAGCCTTTCTTATATTTATATTATACCTTTACAGGCATACTTCTGTCAAGTGCATATCGGCAATTAATAAAATACATTCGCCAAAACCGCTGCAGGAAATTTTTTTTGGCTCGGATATGTTGAAATAAAGCTGATTTTGTTGTATAATATATATATATTGGCATTCAGACTGCCGCAATTGCATATCACGAAAGGATACATAGGCTATGTATGAATATAAAACACTCTCGAACGGAATAAGAGTGGTCGCCGAAAACATTCCCTATCTGCGCTCGATTTCCATGGGCGTATGGGTCGGGAACGGCTCAAGATACGAAAACGCATCGGAAAACGGAATATCGCATTTTATAGAGCATATGCTTTTTAAGGGGACGTCCAACCGCAGCGCGTCGGAGATCGCCTCGGAAATAGACGGGATAGGCGGGCAGATAAACGCATTCACAGCACGCGAATACACGTGCTTCTACACAAAAACGCTTGACACACACGCCGATATCGCTGCTGACGTGCTCTCCGACATACTGTTCGGATCGCTGCTCACCGAGCGCGATATGGAACTTGAACGACACGTAATCGGCGAGGAGATAAGCCTCTACGAGGACAGCCCCGAGGACCTCGTCTACGACCTGCTGTATGAGACGATATGGCCCGGGATGCCGATGGGGCGGAGCATTCTCGGCACCCCCGAGAGCCTTGCCGCGGTTACTCCGGAGTTGATGCGTAACTATATGGAATCTCACTACAGAAGCGGCAATACGGTAATCGCTGTTTCCGGGAATTATGACGAGAGGCTTTTCGATATGCTCGAAAAATACTTCGGTCGTCGCAGCATCGGGCACGGGAAGCCGGATATTTCCCGGGCAGTCTATACACCCGGCAGGGCGTTCAAAACGAAGGATATAGAGCAGGTACAGCTCGTGGCGGCGTTCAGCGGCATTGATATATACGACGAGAGCGTATACAGTCTCCTGACCTTCAACAACGTCTTCGGCTCGGGCATGTCATCAAGGCTGTTTCAGAATGTACGTGAAAAAAAGGGACTCGTCTACTCGATAGGCGCGGGTCACAGCGCATATATAGGCACGGGCATTTTTGACATTTCCGCCGGAATGAGTCCGGAAAACCTACCGTATGTGGCTGACCTGATTGCCGAGGAGATACACGAGGTCAAAAAGAACAAGCTGTCCCGCGCCGAGGTCGAACGCGCAAAGGAGCAGCTCAAGGGCAGCTACATACTGAGCTACGAAAGCACCGGTGCAAGGATACAGGGAGCAGGACGCTCGCTGCTTCTTGACAAACCGATATATACCTGCGATGAGGCACTCGAAAAGATCGATTCAGTCACGGTCGATAGCGTCGCAGAGATAATAGACAAAATACTCGATGTGTCGAGTTTATCCGTTGCGGCTGTTGGCCCTCTTGATAATATTGACGGTATTTTCGAAAATTTATGATATTCAAACGAACAAAAGTTAAAAAAACTATAAATTTTTTATAAAAGGTCTTGAATTTTTATTTAAAATGTAATATTATTATTACAGAATATTTGCTACATCAGTCTGGCCGCGTTCTGTGCGGACGCACGGAGAAGCGTTCAGGCATTAAGATGAAAGGGTGATGATTAGATGGATTTCAACGAAACAATGAAAATAAACCTTGAATTTGACAAGGAGCAGGAAGTGCGGGATATTGTCGCGCAGGTTTATGAGGCGCTGAAGGTAAAGGGCTATGACCCGATAAGCCAGATGGTGGGTTACATTCTTTCCGGTGATCCGACTTACATAACGAGCTACAACGGCGCGAGAGGTCTTATCGTAAAGATCGAGCGCGACGAGCTGCTTGAGGAATTTGTAAAGAATTACGTAAGCAATATGTAATAAATAAGTTGCCGCATAATGGCATCAAAAAAAGCTCCTGATTATAATATTATTCAGAAGCTTTTTTGTTTTGCCAGTAACAACACAATTTTGCATTATTTTTTGATTATCTTTATATGCACTCAAAAATGACTGTCTTTCTTGTCAAATGTTTCGATCATTATCGGAATATGATCAGAATATTTAATCCAATATTCTCCGGATAATATTTGAAATTTCTTTATATTCTCTGGATTGGCAAAGCAATAGTCAATATGATATCCTTTATCCTTATGACGATAAAGATAAAACGTATTTTTTGATTCACATCCCTGCTCTTCACCAGTTACATAATGATAGGCGGATACCAGTCCAATATCTTTTAACTCTTCCACTACAACACTGTGACTTCTGGAGCCATGCTCCTTGTCCCATATTTTATTGCTGTTAAAATCCCCTATTATAACCATATCAGCGCTATATTTTTCTCTATGGACCGCCTGATAAATACAATATTCCTCAATATACGGCTTACACGCCCACACACATAGCAGATCAAAATCTCCATTAACGTTAACTGACAAAAAATTGCGCATATGATAATTAGGCCAATTATTGTTCTTTATGCTAACCCCTTTATCTGTAAATAAACCAACACCTTTGGCAGGTTTTTCGCCAACCCAAAGATAATTATCCGCAAACTCAGCATACCCATACTTTTCAGGTTCTTCGCACTCCTCAATTACATAAATATCAGCATTTAACTTTATTATATCCTTGTATTTCTCACGAAATTTTCCGTTGCAGTTCCAGCTTATGATTTTCATATCATCTTTTCCTTTTTACATTGTGATATACCTGCGGTAAATTTAAAAACGCAGCTGCCGTAATTCAGGCAGCTGCGCTGTTTTCTCCTTATTAATACATTCCGCCCATTGAAGGATCCATTGCAGGTGCCGGAGCGGGAGGCTCGGGCTTATCCGCAACGAGACTTTCTGTGGTAAGTACCATCGATGCAACTGAAGCCGCATTCTGAAGTGCGCTCCTTGTAACCTTTACAGGGTCAACGATACCTGCCGAAAGCATGTCAACATACTCCTCTGTAAGTGCGTTGAAGCCTACTCCTACCTCGCAGCCCTTTACCTTGTCAACTATGACAGAGCCCTCAAGACCAGCGCTCTCCGCGATCTCCCAGCAC
>CALXRY010000056.1 GCA_944390955.1 uncultured Clostridia bacterium
CAGATAGAGATATCAAGAACGGATACGTTCAAGCTTAAGGTAAGTCCCCCGGTACGTCCATCAGGTGAGCTTAAGGGAAGCGCGCCGATGGCTCTCGTAGGCCCTAAGGGCAGCGTATTTTTAAACGAGGGCTGTATAATAGCAAATAGACATATACATATGGATCCTGCAACGGCCGAGAAATACGGCGTTAAGGATAACGATTTTGTTGACGTGCAGATCGACAACTCAAAGCCGACGACATTCTATAATGTTCAGGTGAGAGTACATGAAAGCTTTACACCGGAAATGCATATAGATACAGACGACGCTAATGCGTGCGCAATAAAGACCGGTGATTATGTTAAAATTATAACAGATTGATTTTGAAAATAACATCTTAAAAGGATGATATAGATATGATTATAGGCAGAGTATACGGAAGCGTTGTATCGACGCATAAGCTTGACGGCCTTGTTGGCTATAAGTTTATGCAGGTGCAGTGCATCGAAAACGGAGCATTGGTTGACAAGTTCCTTACGGCTGTCGACGGCGTAGGCGCTGGTATCGGCGAGGACGTGATAATCACGACAGGCTCCGGAGCAAGAAAGGCTCTCGGCAAAGACGACGCACCTGTCGATGCGGTGATAGTTGGGATACTTGATACAAAACAATGCTAAATTTTCATTTGCGGAAGGAATGAAACAGTATGGATTTACAGGAGCTTCAGAAAATTGTTTGTGATGCCGGAATAGTCGGCGCCGGAGGCGCGGGCTTTCCAACACATGTAAAATTCTCTGATAAGGTAAAGCAGATAGTGGTAAATGCAGCGGAGTGCGAGCCTCTGATGATGGTCGATCACCATATTCTGGAGCATCATTTGCAGGCGCTTGTTGACACGCTCAATATTTTGATCGATTCAATGGGTGCGGACGAGGCGATAATAGGCATCAAGGGCAAGAACATGCATTTGCTCGATACGAAAATACTTGCATCGCTTGAGGGGACAAAGGTAAAAGTAAAGGAGATCCCCGATATCTATCCGGCGGGCGACGAGGTCGTTCTGACATACGAAACGACCGGAAAGATAATCCCGGAGGGCTCGATACCGGTTATGGTAGGCGTTATGGTAATCAACGTTGAAACGGTATACAACATACATAAGGCTCTTGGCGGCGTACCCGTAACAGAGAAGTATATCACTATCGGCGGAGATACCAAGGAGGATATAACGGTCAAGGCTCCCGTCGGTATGAAGATAAGCGAGCTGCTTTCCGTGTGCGGCTACGGAGACCTTGATGGCAAGGCCGTTGTAAACGGCGGGCCTATGATGGGCAAGCTTGTTGATCTGGAAAATGATACAGTCACAAAAACGACAAAGGGACTGCTCATATTCCCGGAAACTCACAGCATAATCCAGCGCAAGCGTATGCCGATGAGCATGACTCTGAAGCGCGCCTCGGCGGCATGTTGCAACTGCCATATGTGCAGCGACGTCTGTCCGAGAAATCTTCTAGGCTATGATATTAATGTACATAAAACCTTGAGAGCCGCTTCACATTCTGAGGTGCAGGACACCGAGGCATTTTTGCAGTCGGCGCTTTGCTGTGGCTGCGGCGTATGTACGGTCATAGGCTGCCAGCAGATGCTTGACCCGCAGAAGATCTCGATGGAGGTAAAGGGGCTGCTCGGAAAGCATGGGCTTAAGAGAAAGAATAACAAGGCTCCCGAGAAGGTAAGACCCGAGCGTTCGTCAAGACTCGTTTCTTCATCACTTCTTATTGACAGGCTTGGCATAAGAAAGTACGTTAAGCCGTCCGTTGAAAGGAGATATATCGATTTTGACCCGGATACGGTTTATATAGAGCTTAAGCAGCACGTCGGAGCACCGGCTGCGGCGCTTGTCAAAAAAGGAGACAAGGTAAGCGCAGGAGATGTTATAGCCAAAACTCCCGACGGCTCGCTCGGAACGACGATGCATGCGAGCATAAACGGTACGGTCAGCGAAGTAAACGATAGATTTATAATAATAAGTAAGTAGGTGAGGACAGATGAATTCTATAGGATTGGTTGAAGTTAAGAATGTATCAAAGGGTATAGTTGTGACCGATGAAATGCTCAAGAGTGCGGGAGTGCATCTGATAAGCTCCGGCTCGGTATGTCCGGGAAAATTCGTTACGATAGTCGGCGGAGAATTGTCCGCTATCCATGCGGCCGTTGACAGGGCAGAGCTTATTGCGGAGGACGCAATGATAGATAAGTTCGTTATCGGTAATCTCGGTGATAAAGTGTACGATGCAGTGTGCGGTACTGCCGACGTAAAGGAAAAGAAGGCTCTTGGTATCGTTGAGACTTTCACAGCGGCAAGCGCTATAGAGGCTGCCGATGCGGCAGTAAAGTCGGGAGATATTGAGCTTATTGAAGTCCGTGTAGCACGCGGTATGGCAGGAAAGTGCTTTGTTTCAATGACAGGTGACGTTGCAGATGTAAAGGCCGGCGTTGAAGCGGGAGCTAAAATTGCCGCAGAGCAGGGCGTTCTTATCAATACTGAGGTAATTGCAAATCCGCATGCTGATCTATGGGAAGCAGTACTTTAATTAAATTTAGTTTATTTTGTGAATAATCTGTAAACTGTTAGCACTCAACGTTGTTGAGTGCTAATTTTGTATTGACATTTCGCGGAAAAAGTATTATTATATATTATAAGATTAAAGCATATAAAATCAGCGTGCGGCAGTAGTCGAGCCGGTTTTTATATGAATAAACGAAAGGAAGTTATATACATGGCAAAGGGCAATATTTCTGTAGATTCGGAAAACCTTTTTCCGATAATCAAAAAATGGCTTTATTCAGACAAGGATATTTTTCTGCGTGAGCTTGTATCGAATGCATGCGACGCTGTAACAAAATTAAAGAAGCTTGCCGGGATAGGGGAGGCCGAGATAGACAGCGATACACATTTCAAGGTAACGGTGAGAGTGGACAAGAAGAATAACCAGCTTATCGTAAGCGATAACGGTATCGGTATGACGGCCGAGGAGATAGACAAGTATATCAATCAGATAGCATTTTCGGGTGCGAGCGATTTCCTTGCGAAGTATAAGGACGAGGAAAACGAGGGCGCTCAGATAATAGGTCATTTCGGACTTGGCTTCTACAGTGCGTTCATGGTAAGCGACTCTGTTGAGATAGATTCGCTCTCATATCAGAAGGGCGCCGTTCCGGCAAGATGGGTATGCGACGGGACGATGGAGTTCGATATGAGCGAGGGCGAGAGGTCGGAGCGCGGAACGACGATAACGCTTAATATCGCAGAGGACAGCAAGGAATTCCTTGACGAGCTGAAGATACGCGAGATACTCCATAAATACTGTGCATTCCTGCCGACTGAGATATATCTTGAGAATGCCGAGGATGATGAAAAGGAGGACAAGGAGGAGCCAAAGCCCGTAAACAATACGAATCCGCTCTGGATGAAGAAGCCCTCGGAGTGTACCGATGAGGAATACAAGGAATTTTATAGAACGGTATTTATGGACTTCAATGAGCCGCTGTTCTGGATACATCTGAACGTTGATTTCCCGTTCAATCTGAAGGGAATTCTGTACTTCCCGAAGATCAATATGGAGTTCGCCGGACAGGAAGGGCAGATAAAGCTCTATAATAATCAGGTATTCGTTGCCGATAACGTTAAAGAGGTAATACCGGAGTTCCTGATGCTCCTAAAAGGCGTGATAGACTGTCCCGACCTTCCGCTCAACGTGTCGAGAAGCTTTTTGCAGAACGACGGTTACGTTAAGAAAATATCGGCGCATATCACAAAGAAGGTTGCGGACAAGCTGACGGGGATATATTCGTCCGATAAGGAAAACTATGAGAAATACTGGGATGACATCAATATCTTTATCAAGTACGGCTGCATAAGGGATGAGAAATTCTATGAGAAGATAAAGGATGTTATCATCTTCAAGACGACCGAGGGCAAGTATGTGACGCTTGACGAGTACCTCGAGGGCAAGGATAAGAAGGAAGTATATTACGTATCCGATCCGAAACTCCAGTCGCAGTATATAAAGATGTTCAAGGATCAGGGGCTTGAGGCTGTTGAGCTGCCGACGATTATGGACACGCATTTTATTTCGTTCCTCGAGATGAAGAATCCTGAGGTGAAGTTCAAGCGTATAGACTCGGTGCTTTCGGATACGGCTGAGGAAAAGGAAAGCGATGACGAAAAGTCGAAGGCTCTTGTTGAGAAATTCAAGAACAGGATAAACGACGAGTCGCTCAAGATCGAGGCAAAGGCTCTTAAGGATACTGAGATCCCTGCCGTAATACTTCTGAGCGAGGAATCGAGACGTATGCAGGAAATGTACCGCTCCTATGGTCAGCAGATGGCAGGCATGGCGGAGATGTTCAAGGACGAGTTCACGCTTGTGATAAATACAAATAATGAACTGATACAGAAGCTCGATACGCTCTCGGAGGAGGATGCGGAGCTTGTTATGGATCAGGTGTACGATCTGGCAAAGATAAGCCACAGCCCGCTTCCGGCAGACGAAATGACAAGGTTCATAGAACGGTCGAATATGCTGCTTAAAAAAGCAATATAAGTTAAAAGAGCCTCCGCGCAGGGATTACCTGCGCGGAGGCTTGTATTTTATTTCGATTATTTTATAACAGAAAAACATTGCGATAAGTATACCTACGCCTATGCCGAGGATATTCTGCAAAACCGGTACGCCGAAGGTATATGCGCTCCTGAGGTCGCCCTCTATTACCGACTGCATCGTATAGTAAAGCTGCTGACCGGGTAGCAACGGCACTATTGACGGGATCAGTATGATGTTTGCCGGAGTTTTCAGCACACGCGCCATTATTTCCGAGTATACGACAAGCGCGGCTGTGGCCATGAACGCCGCAAAAAATATTTGAAGCCCCGCATATGCGGCGGCATTTTTTATGCTCCATGCGATAAGTCCGCCCAATGCTGCGAATGGGATACGATTTGGTTTTATCCTAAAAAATAATCCAAAGCCTGCGGTGCTTATTACGGCTGTAAGCATGCTGATAAATATATTCATGTAAGCATTCCTCCCAGTAGCAGCTCCGCGATATAAAATCCGAGCGCTATCATAAGCGTTACAAGCAGGGCATCGATAAAGCTGTAAACGCCGGTGAATATATCGCCGTGGAGCATGTCCTTTATTGAATTGCATAGCGTCAACGTTGGGATAAACAGCATTATGTCGCCGATTATTATCTTATCCATATCGGTCCCTATCCCGAGGCTCACCGACAGTATCGCAAGGCAGCCGACAGCCGTGCACATAAGCATCGTGTATATGAGCTTGTTTATTCCTCGCCGTTTTATAAGCCTGTCACAGAAGAATACGATCATGCCTATTGCGGCGGAGACGAGAAAATCAAAGAGGCTTCCGCCGACAAGCACAGTCAGTGAGCCTGCGCCGAGTATATACCCGAGCATATGCAGCAGAACCGGCGGGCGCATTTTTTCTATTGCAGCCATTCTGCTTTCTATAATATCAGGCTCCGGTCTTTCACGGCATATAAAGCGCGAAAGGTCATTGTATTCCTCAAGCCTGTCAAGCGCCGTGACCGCTCCCGAAATCCGCTTTGAGCAGTTTACCGTATGGCTGCGGAAGCGTATCGTAGCGAACATGTATGACGTGATCGCAAATACGCTGCATTCCGAAGCGCCGTAGGCGGTGCAGAGCCTTTCGACTGTTTTTTCGACGTTGCGCACCTCAGCGCCGCATTTCATCATGCGGCAGGCAAGCTCCATCGCATCTCTGACGATGCGTTCATAAAATATCTGTTCCGGCATTGCGGCCTCCTTTTGGGGATCATATTTTTCGACAAAATATTTATTTGCCGTAAATGTGAAAACGCTGCCGTATTTAAATACGGCAGCGTCTATATCACATTTTAACCTTCAACAAGTCTCTGTGTGTCGATAGCTATCATAAGCTCCTCGTTTGTGGGAATAACGAGCGTCTTTACCGAAGCGCCGTCTGCGGATATATCCACAGTTCCTCTTGCGGCGTTCTTTTCGGGATCGATCGCGATGCCCATAAATTCGAGCCCGTCAACTATCGCGGCACGTGTTCTTGCGTCGTTTTCGCCTATTCCGGCTGTGAATACGATAGCGTCAACTCCGCCCATAGCGGCAGTATATGCGCCTATAAACTTCTTTACGCTATAGAAGAACATGTCAAGAGCAAGCTGCGCTCTGTCATTGCCCTCTGCTGCTGCGGCCGTAAGGTCTCTGAAATCCGATGAAACCCCGGATATTCCGAACACTCCCGACTGTTTGTTCATCAGCTTGTCTACTTCTTCGCCGCTCATGCCCTCTTTGTTGATTAGGTAAGTAACGACTGCTGGGTCCATCGAGCCTGTTCTTGTGCCCATAACAACTCCGTCAAGCGGAGTAAAGCCCATTGAAGTGTCAACGCATTTGCCGCCGTCAACGGCGCTGATCGACGAGCCGTTGCCGAGGTGGCAGGTGATTATCTTAAGCTCGCTTATATCCTTGCCGAGAAATTCTGCGGCCTTCTGCGAAACGTATTTGTGGCTTGTGCCGTGGAAGCCGTACTTTCTTATTCTGTCCTTCTCATAGAGATCATAGGGAAGTGCATACATGAATGCCTTCGGAGGCATGGTCTGATGGAATGCCGTATCGAAAACGCCTACCTGAGGTACGCCAGGCATTATCTTTTCGCATGCTTCGATGCCTATGATGTTCGGGGGATTATGCAGCGGTGCAAGTGGAACACACATCTCGAGCGCTTCCTTTACCTTGGCGTCGATTATACATGAATCTGCAAACGACTCTGCACCGTGAACGACTCTGTGGCCTACCGCTCCGATCTCGTCCATCGACTTTATAACGCCGTGTTCCTCGTCAACGAGCGCGTGGATGACCATCTGTATAGCGTCGCCGTGATCCTTCATCGGCTTTTCTATCTTTGTCTTTGTGTCCTTTGCGACATTTGTATGCTGGATATTCGAGCCTTCGATCCCTATTCTTTCGCACAGACCTTTTGCCATGACCTCATGCTTTGTCATGTCGATAAGCTGATACTTAAGCGAAGACGAGCCCGCGTTTATAACTAAAATGTTCATTTTCTTCTCTCCTAAAATAATTAATAATTCTCAAAAAGCGCTTTATGTAATCAGTCCTGAGCCTGGACAGCCGTGATAGCTATAACTCCGGCAATGTCCTCTGCAGTGCAGCCTCTTGAAAGGTCATTTACCGGTTTTGCGATGCCCTGAAGTATCGGACCGTAGGCGTCGGCCTTTGCGAGTCTTTGAACAAGCTTGTAGCCGATATTTCCGGCGTCGAGGTTAGGGAATATAAGAATGTTCGCTTTTCCCGCTACCTTTGAGCCGGGGGCTTTCTGCTGACCTACCGACTCTACTATTGCTGCGTCAAGCTGCAGCTCGCCGTCTATCTGAAGATCCGGGCGCTTTTCCTGAGCGAGCTTTGTCGCTTCTCTCATCTTGTCAACGAGAGCATGCTTTGCGCTTCCGTAGGTCGAGTGCGACAGCATTGCTATTTTCGGCTCTGCACCTACGAGATGTACAAATGATGCAGCTGATGAGATCGCAATCTCTGAGATCTGATCTGCGTCAGGATCCTGATTAAGAGCAGAGTCGGCAAAAATAAATGTACCGTTTTCGCCGTATTCGCAGTTGGGAACATTCAGGATAAAGAAGGCCGAAACGAGCTTTGTACCCGGTGCGGTCTTTAATATCTGAAGTGAGGGACGTATTACATTTGCAGAGGCATTTACAGCTCCGGCGACCATGCCGTCTGCGTCGCCCATCTTTACCATCATAACACCAAAATAAAGAGGATTCTTCATCGTTTCCACGGCCTGCTCAGGGGTCATGCCCTTATTCTTTCTGAGCTCATAAAAAGCATCGGCATAAGCACCGGACTTGTCCGACGTTTCGGGATTCACGATCTCCGCGCCGGTTATGTCGATATTCTCTTCCTTGGCTATCATGTTTATCTTATCGGGATTGCCGACAAGCTTTATTTTGGCATAGCCCTCTTTAAGAGCAATACCGGCAGCCTTTATTGAGCGGATCTCCTCTCCCTCGGCAAGAACGATAGTCTTTATATCCGACTTCGCCTTTGCCTTTAAACTTTCAATAAATGTACCCATTGCAAAAACTCCTTTTTTCCACGGTATAAAAACCGTATTTTTATAATGTTCCGGCATAGTATGATTCCGGAAAACCGCAGCCTGTACCTGCCTGTAAAGGCGCGATTATAAATGCTTGTTTTATTATATAACATTTTTATGCAGTTTTCAAGGGTTATTATGAAAAAAATTAAAAATTTCTGTATAATATTAAGCCATTGTTATAGCTGTCGCACCTATGCTGCGGCAAAATACGCTGTCATGCTCGACAAGAAGCATCGTCGGGCGGTATTTTTTTATGACCTCCTCAAGCTGTATGCGTGTATATATGTCTATAAAATTGAGCGGCTCATCCCATATATACAGATTTGCACGCTCGGAAAGGCTTCTTGCGATAAGCACTTTTTTCCGCTGTCCCTCGCTCATCTCCTCAAGCGGCTTGTAAAACGCAGCTCTCGGGAAATCGAGCTTCCTTAAAATCGTCCTGAACAGCGGCACATCCGTTCCGGCTGTCTCAAGCCCGGAGACAGTTCCGCTGAGCTGTGACGTATCCTGTGGGACATACGATATTTTCAGGCCGTTTGCGATATGAAGCTCTCCGGTATAGCTTATATCGTATCCGAGCAGAAGCTTTATTATACTCGATTTGCCGCAGCCGTTACGGCCGCAGAGGCGTATTATATCGCCGCGGTTTATCGTAAAGCTTATGTTTTTGAAAACCTGCTTGCCGCCGTAAAAGACCGATATATCCTTGAGCTGTGCAAGAGTCCTTATACGGAAATCCTCGCAGTGGAGCTTTAGCGGTGCGGCCGATTCGATATTATTGAGCAGTCCCTCCTTTTCTTCGATCATATTGGAATAGCGCCTTACGATGTTCTTTTTCTGCTGCTGCATGCGCCTTGATTTTTCTCCGTAATAAGGCCGTCTGCCCTTGAATTTTGCATCGCTGTCTGCATTTTTTTCGATATACTGCTTTCTTTCTGCGCTGTCCGCCCACTGAGACGTCTGCGCCGCCGCAGCCCTGAGGCGGTTTATATCGCGGTGAAGCTTTTCATTTTCACGCATAGCCGCTTCGTCGGCAAGCCTTTTGTTTTCATACCAAACCGAAAAGCTGCCTTTGCATATCTGTATATCTGAACGGTTTATCGAGATAGTATGGTCGGTGCAGCTGTCGAGCAGCTCCCTGTCATGGGAAACAAGGATAAAGCCGCTTTTTTTTCTCAGATAATCCGCGACCACCGTTCGCGCATCCGCGTCAAGATGGTTTGTAGGCTCATCTATCAGCAAAAACGCATTTTCCTTTGCGAACAGAACCGCAAGCATAAAACGTGTCTGTTCTCCGCCGCTGAGCGTATTGAACGGGCGGTAAAGCAGCTCCTCGGCAGTATTCATCAGATTCAGCTCACGGATGATGCGCCACTGCTCGGTGTCTGGAGCGGCAGTCTCCGCTATTTCAAAGCAGAGCCATTCGGGATCGGGAACATCGAACGGAAAATATTCAAAATCCACACATGCAGAAATAGATCCCTTGTATTCATATCCGCCTGTCAGCAGCCTGAGGAACGTGGTCTTGCCGCGCCCGTTGCGTCCGATGAGCCCTGCTCTCCAGCTTGTATCAAGGCTGAAGGATACATTATCGAAAATATTTTCTCCGCCGTCGTAGGCGAAGGTCAGATTTTTTACATCTATTAAAGACATTTGTTCGTACCTCCTTATCTGTTATATGCGTCCGGAAGCTTCGGGACGCAAAAAGAAACAGAAAACAAACGTTTCCGCGGCACAACAGGAGGCTATTCCCGCAGTGTGAGACAGAACGTCATTTCCCGCACACAAAAGCATCGGAAAAAATCCGAAGGCTTTTCTGAGTTTCGGAAAGCGAACTGTCTGTATTTATTTTATCACAGTCCGCTACATAGGAAATATACGCAATTCTGTTCACGCTCCTTGTGTAAATCTATGAACCATTATACAATATTTTCATTGCTCTGTCAAGAGTGCATTATTCTTTTTGTATAGAAAATGTACAGCGTTGCTCCGTTGTGCTATATCACAGCTCCTATACCGCGGCAAAATGCAGAATTACTTTTTTTTTTAATCAATAAAAGCTATTGTAAAAATAAATATTTGGTGATATAATAGATATGCTACACAAACTTAATAAATAGAATTAGGGGTATTTTCATTTTATGGGAATAGTATACCTTCTTTTGAGGTACCATATTTTTAAATTTGGCAAAAGTGCAAATTCCATTTAGTATGGTACCTTAATCCCATTCTATTTAAGTTTGTGTAGCAGCAATCGGAGTTTGCATTTTTCGGTGCGCTGACTTCGGTTGGTGCACTTTTTTTGTTCTGCAGATAAGCCAAGGAGGAGGTGCAGATGCAATTGACCGCGGGACGAAGAGTGCAGGCGATAATATTTAATGGAAAGAGGTAATCTTATGAAGAAAATTTTAACGGCTGCATTTTTACTTTTGCTGATGTCGGCTTTGGCAGGATGCGGCGGCAACAAAACGATGGAGGCTTTTAATACGGAAGCTACGATAGAGCCGACCGTGATATATGACGAAAACGGCGTTAGGATCACGGCTGATCAATTGACATACGACAATTTCAGTGCGGAGCTGTCGCTGACATTTGAAAATGGCAGTGATAAGAAATTGTCGTTTATAAGCGGCTCAGCGGGTTATCATGTAAATTCCGTAAACGAGTACATGATCGATGTCGGATATGTGAACTGCGAGGTCGAAGCGGAACAGTCCGCGACGGATGCTCTGACCTTTGATTTTAATGAGCTGAACATATACGGCATAACGGAAATAGCGGATATGGAGATAGGTTTTGATATCAGTGACGGTGAGTATAACTCAGTATATACAGGCCCTGTACAGATAAAAACATCTGCTGCCGAGTCGTATGACTATACCGTGAATACATATCAGGAGATATTAAATAACGGCGCGTTTGAAAACGCCTTTAACAGCACAGTAAATTATTTTTCCGACGATGATCTGTACAGCAATTATAATATTTGCGTGACATCAGCTGCGCTTATGACAAATTCGGACGGCGAGCCTGTACTTATGTTTGAGATCGAAAACAATTCACAGAGCGAGGTTGTAGTTTCGATAAATGATGTAAGCATAAACGGAAATATTGTACGTGAAGACCACTGGTCGAGCGATAATATAAATGCAGGCAAGAAGCGCCTTGTTGATCTGCAGCTGACCGATCTGGCAGACGGGTACGAGGGAGACTTTTCGGGTATAAGCAATGCTTCAAGCATATCGTTTACATTCAGCGTGGGTGAAAACTGGTATGAGCCTGCCGATTCTCAGACTATCGATATATCATTGCCCGAAACGGTTATACCTCAGGAGCAGGCATAACAGGGAGAGACCGGCATGAAAAAAGTATTTTTAATGATGACAGCTGCTGCGATGGTCCTGACTATGGCCGCCTGCGGCGGCTCCGGCAATGAGGCGCCTGAGCCGAGCGCTGCGCCCACGGTAAGCCCGGTAGCAACAGCAACTCCAGCTCAGACGGAAGCTCCGTCTGAAAGCGTGACTTCAGAGGAACAGGAAGCTGCAAGCGGTGCAGCTGATAATATGGACGGGTGGAGGCAGTTTTTGGCGGACTATGAGGCATGGGCGAACAGCTATATTGAAATGATAGAAAAGTATAAGGAAGACCCGTCCAATGCGACGATATTATCCGAGTATACAAAAATGATGCAGCAGGCCGCGGAATGGGCGGAGAACGCCGATAGCTATCAGTCTGAGCTTGAGGCGTCTCCCGAAGCACTTGCAGAATATTGTGAGATGCTCACAAGAATAATGGAGAGGATAGCCGAGGCCTCAAATTAATAGTGAATATGCAAAGAGCTTCCGGGGAATATCAATGCCGGAAGCTCTTTTAATGATTAAAATATTATTCTTCCTCAGGCGTTGTCTCAGGTGACGGCGATACCGTTTCGCTTGAATCAGAAGTCTCTGCCTCAGCTGAAGCCTCGGCGGAAGCCGACGGAGACGGTGAAGGAGAGGGCGACGCAGTCGGTACCGGAGTAGCCTTTATGGCGTCGTAATCCTTTTCAAACATATCGATAAAGGAAGTATCTATTGTAAACACATTCTCGCTTCCCGTTATCTGTAAATAGTACTGGTTCGTTATCTCGTTCAATGAACCAATCGTATAGGTGGTATCCGCTGTATCTGTCTTTACGATGATCTCGCAGGTGGGGGAATCAAAGCCGTAGTCGCCTTCCTGCTCCTCGGGGGTCAGCACGGCCGTCGCCCTAAGGTCGGCAACTGCCTGTACCATTTCCTCAGCATCTGCGGTATCTACCATATCCTCTTCATTTTCTGGAGTCTCATAGCTCCATTCTTCGCCCGATTTCACTATCGAGATCGTTTCGCCGTCATACGTCCACTGCAGCCCCGTTATCGACTCGGCAGCTATATTCATAACGCTTGTCGTATCCGCGTCCTCCGCATGCTCGGCGATCTGCTTTGCGGCAATGCAGCCGATTATAGCCACGGCAAGCACACCGCATAAAATGCCTAATTTCTTTCCTCTTGTCATATCATTTTCCTCCAGTCCGATAAATTATCGTCTTCTTCTCTTTATCAAGATATAAATACCCGCGGCTATAACGATCGCCGGGATAAGGAAGATCGTTATGAAACTCAAAATTCCGGAGGTGCTGTCAGACACGGAGAGCATTTCATTTGCAAGAGATTTTGCGTGTATAGCAATGCCTTCTTCTCTGCCTGACATCCAGCTTACGGCATTTAGGAAGAGGTCGCCGTTGCCGCCGGATACGATCATGTCAGCCTGCTGCGACAGGAAGCCCGACGAGCTGACAAGCAGAAGCTTTGAGGTCTTTCCGTCGGTCGTGAGCTCCGATACGACGCCGGTCGTATACGTGCCCTCGGGGTCCGCGTCTGTCTTTTCAAGCGTCTGTGCCGATGCGGTATCTGTCTTTACATACGCCTCCGAGGAGGTCGTAAGTATCTCTGTCATGCTTGCCGAAGAGCCATCAACACTCTTGATATTTATGCTCATAGGAGTGAGCACAAAATAATTTTCCTCATTGAGAGGGTCTGTTATCTCGTGCGATGCAATATTCGGTACGAGGTAATAGTTAAAGCCCTGAACACAGTTTGCCGGGCTGCCCTCTACCACAAGATCCCTTTCAAGCTCACAGCCATAGCCGCTGAGGAAGCTGTTGAGATTTGCGAAATCCTGACCGGTGTAGCCCGATATAACGATAATATTTCCGCCGCTGCTGCGGTATTCCTCAAGCATCGTCACGTCCTGCTCGGACAGATCCGACTGTGGCTCGTTTATTATAATGCAGTCGGCGTCGTCGGGAACGCCCTCGGAATTTACGAGCGTCAGACTTTCTACTTCGGCGTTCCTGTCGGCAAGCATATCCGAAAAGTAGGTTTCAAGCTCGAGCTCTCCGTGACCGGTCGTGCAGTATATTTTGTCGTTGTCGTCGCTTGCCACATACGATATTGCGCTTGTTATGCAGTTTTCACCGTCAAATTCGCTCGTCTGAGTATAGGTCGAATAATCGACCTCCGTTTTGTATATGTCGCTGTAGGCAACGTATCTGCTCTTTTCGCCGCATACGACGATAACGCTGTTTTCCTCTACAGCCTCGTCCGTATATTGGCTTGCGAAATTGGGATTTTTCGCAGGGTCCTGGATGCTGTAATTTATATTGCCGCTTATCGAGGCATAGCGCTGAAGCATCTGGTCTATGATCTCATCCTTGGTTGCGCTCTGGGCAATATAATATATGTCTACTGTCTTGTCGAGACCTTTAACGATATTCTCCGTTTCTGTAGAGATATTATAAAGGTTTTTTCCCGACAGGTCGAGACGCGTATATTTTGTGGGAAGTGAGTCGACGGCAACTATCAAAGCAATTCCTATTGCCGCCACAAGCACTGCGGAAACAGCGCTGTAGCCGCCCATGCGCAGCTTTTTTGTGCTGGACAGCTGCTTTATTTTCTCTTTCAAATTGAATTTCATCAGCTCCATCTCCTTTTCTCCATAGACTGTATGGTAAAGTATATAAATACAAGCGCGACTACCGCATAGAATACGAGATTTGAAATGTCAAATACTCCGTTCGGGAAGCTGTAGAAGCGGTCAAACAGCGATATCTTCTCGAGAAATTCCGGCAGTGCTCCGCCGAATGCTGTTCTTGAAACGTACGCTGCAATAGTCGGAAGGAAGTAATTTACTATCCCGACAAGGAGACAGAGTATCCCGGCAACAGCCTGATTTTCAGTGAGCGATGAAATGAATAATCCTATCGCCGTAAGCGATGCGCCCAGCAGGAAGAAGGCAAGCAGCGTGCCGTAGCTTGCCGGAAGATATATATTGCCGAAAAAGCTCAGTATGAGGGGATATATCCCAACTATGATTATCGGCATAAGCATAAGTATGAGCATGGCAATATATTTGCCGAGCACGATCTGCGTCATGCTTATCGGCAGGGAATAGAGCAGCGTGTCCGTTTTCTGCTTGCGGTCCTCTGTAAGCGAACGCATCGTAAGCAGCGGAATGCCTATAAGAAAAATAAAGCCCATATTGCCGAGCACGTATTCAAAATTGGCCGAGCCCTGCTTAAGGTTGATTATGTTCATATATATTCCCGCAAATACGAGAACAAAGCAGCAGAATATATATCCTGTTACTCCTGTCAAAAGAGCCCTTAGCTCTCGTTTTATAATTGCCGTCATTGTTCGGTCCCCTCCTCTTCATCGGATACAGGCATATCTTCACCTGCGGTCTCTGCAGCGGCCGCGGCGTCTGCTTCAACTGCGGCTCCATATTCCGCAGCAAGGTCAAGCTCGTCCGCAGTCTCCTCGACGGTATCGCTTTTTGTGAGCTCGATAAATATATCTTCAAGGCTTGCACGCTCTGCGTTCATACGTATGATTGGCAGTCGTACGTCGGCAAACGCAAAAAAGAGCCTTTCCTCGGCATTGACCTCGTTTGCGCATTCTGCGGTAACAAGCGTTATCCCGTCCTTTTCTTCAGAAGTAAAGTCGGAGATCTCGTCTATGCTGCCGAGCACTCCGTCAACGGCATCTTTGCTGCCCTTTACCGAAAGGCTCAGCTCGGTCTTGCCGGCAAAAAGCTTTTCAAGCCCCTCGGGAGTGTCGTTTGCGACCATCTTGCCCTTGGATATTATCATGATCCTGTCGCATACTGCTTGGACCTCGGAGAGGATATGGCTTGAAAGTATTATCGTATGCGTTTTGCCAAGCTCCGAGATAAGAGCGCGTATTTCTATTATCTGATTCGGGTCAAGTCCGACGGTCGGCTCGTCAAGGATTATAGTCGAGGGATTTCCGAGCAATGCCTGCGCTATCCCGACTCTCTGCTTATAGCCCTTTGAAAGATTCTTGATAAGCCTGTCGCCGACGTCGGTTATCTGTGTTTTGCTCATTACCTCGTCTACGGCTGCGCTTATCTGATCTCTGCCGATCTTTTTTGCCTCTGCAACAAATCTCAGGTATTCCCTTGGCGTCATATCCTGATACAGCGGCGGCTGCTCGGGAAGATACCCGATCTTTGACTTTGCCTCTAAGGGAGACTCAAAAATGTCGTAGCCGTCGATCCTGACGCTGCCGTGAGTTGCCGCAAGACAGCCCGTTATGATGTTCATGGTAGTTGATTTCCCGGCACCGTTAGGACCGAGAAAACCGTAAATGTGACCATCGTCTATCGAAAACGTAAGGTCGCTGATTGCGGTATTTTCTCCGTACTTTTTTGTTAGTGATTCCACCTCAATCACTTTAGCTCACTTCCTTTGAAATAAAAATTATGCTTACCAAAGAACGCAAAAAAATTGCACGTGATACAGCACTGATAATAACATAGCACGTTGCACATGAGAAATCAAGACCAATACTGTAAATATTTTATGACAAAAGTGTAAACTCCCGATAAATTCATATAATACAAATAAACTATTCTGTTTTGATTGCGTCTGCATAGGTCAAATATGACGGAATAATTCAAAATCTATTGACAACAGCGGTATTTTAAGATATAATTTATATCGGAACGTATGAATGTACGCTCATATATCAGCGAACGGAGACAATTTAAAATGAACGTATATATGGATAATAATGCAACAACACAGGTAAAGCCTGAGGTTGTTGAGGCGATGAAGCCGTATTTTACTGAAATTTACGGAAATGCATCGTCGAAGTTTTACAGCATAGGCCGCAGGGCCGAGCAGGAGCTTGCGAGGCTCAGAGAGAGCGTTGCGAAAAACATAGGGGCGGACAAGGCGAACGAAGTGTATTTTACGGCCTCCGGCTGCGAGGCCGATAACTGGGCGATAAAGGGCGCAGCGCTTGCGAATAAAAGCCGCGGCAATCATATAATCACCTCAAAGATAGAGCACCACGCCGTGCTCAATACGTGCGAATATCTTGAAAAGCATGGCTTTGAGGTGACGTATCTTGACGTTGACGAATCCGGCTTTGTTTCGCCGGAGGCTGTCGAGGCTGCCATAAAGGACAGCACGGTGCTGATAAGCATAATGACAGCAAACAATGAGATAGGCACGATAGAGCCCATAAAGCAGATAGCGGAGGTCGCAAAAAAGCATAAGGTGCTGTTCCATACAGACGCCGTTCAGGCGATGGGACATATGAAGATAGACGTTAAGGAGCTCGGCGTGGACATGCTTTCGCTGTCGGCGCATAAATTCCATGGCCCCAAGGGCGTCGGTGCGCTCTATATAAGAAACGGCGTGAGGATAGATAATCTTATCCACGGCGGCGGACAGGAGCGCGGAAAGAGAGCTGCAACGGAGAACCTTGCCGGTATAGCGGGTCTTGCGAAAGCTCTTGATTTGGCAACCGAAAGCCTTGAAAAGAATACAGCTGTTATGACGGAAAAGCGCGATAAGCTGATAAGCGGCATCAAAGAAAGGATACCGTATATAAAGCTCAACGGGCCCGAGGGAGAAAAAAGGCTCTGCAATAACGTAAATTTCTCATTCAGATATATAGAGGGCGAGTCGATACTGATGATGCTCGATATGTATAATATCGCCGCGTCAACGGGCAGTGCATGCGCGTCAGGCTCGCTTGACCCGTCGCATGTTCTGCTGGCTATAGGGCTGCCGCACGAGATAGCTCACGGCTCATTGAGACTGAGCGTAAGCGAGGACACGACTGACGAGGAGATAGAATACGTGCTCGACGTCCTGCCGCAGGTGATACAGAGGCTGAGGGATATGTCGCCCCTATACGAGGAAGTAAAAAATAAGGTATAAGGACTGTCGCTTTTAGCGCAGACCGTTTCAAGTCTGTAAAGCCTTGAAACTACGAACAAAACGAACCACTCGGCGTATCCGTATACGCCGTCGGGCAAGGGTTAAAACCTTCGTTTTGTCCGTTCTGCATCTAAAATCGAGCAGTCCTATGCACTTCTTAATATGACAACACAAACAGAATATAAAGCTGAAAGGAATGATATCAATGTACAGTGAAAAGGTAATGGATCA
>CALXRY010000057.1 GCA_944390955.1 uncultured Clostridia bacterium
CCATGCGGTTTGTAGCGTCTATTTGTGCAAAATGACGATTACCTCCCCTTATTTCCCTTTGTAACTACTGCTAATCATGCTCCGAACTGCTTGTCAAGCCCGGGCTGAAAGCCCGTCAATTTCAGGCGTTACAATCATTTTGGAGCGTGATAAAATGTTGCACAAAGGGAGTAAGGTTTTCTGTAGTTTTTCATATCCTACTTTACACTACCGTTTATTTCAATTCATATTCCACTGATTCTGTTGTTTCCTGACCGTTTCTTGTATAAGTCACGGACAATTCGCCTGTAAAAGTATCTCTTATCGCTTTATTGTAATCTACAATGCTGTGAACGGCAACACCGTTTACGGATGTCACAATATCACCGTTCTTGAGATTGTCCGACTGCGAGTTTTTTACCGTTATGCCCTTCGACGTCGGCAGACCTATACGCGCCTCCCATGATTCATCAAAGCTGACCCCTATATCGGGCCGCATTACTTTTCCGTTTTTCTCAAACTGAGCAAGAACGTAATCAATCGTTTCCACAGGGATCGAAAAAGCCATTCCCTCAACGCCCAAACCTGCGTATTTTGACGAGTTTATACCTACGACCTCGCCCTTTAGATTTACCAACGGTCCGCCGCTGTTGCCGGAATTGATCGCTGCGTCTGTTTGGATCAGAGGGTACATAGCACCATTTACACTGACATCAATACCGCTTATTATCCCCTTCGTTATGGAATTGCGCATATTCAGCGACAGAGGTGTACCGACGGCTATAACTGTATTGCCGCTCCGTGCACTGCCCTCGGCGGCAAATACTACCGGTTTAAGACCGAGCCTGCTGATCTTGACAGTCGCAAGGTCGGCATCCTCGTCTATATACTGAACATATGCCCCGCAGCTTGTACCGTCATTAAATATAACGGTTATATTCTCTATATCCTCAACAACATGGGCGTTCGTTAAAATGATCCCGTTCGATTTTATGACCACTCCGGTTCCATGGGCCGTGGATTCATTATACTCCGATGCAGTATTTGATCCCGCACCTCTGTAATTTCCGACTATCGCAACGACGCTCTCGCTTATATCGGATGCTATATCTGCAACAAGCGTATCCTCATTCATGGTCACGTGTGCGTTTTCTCCGTCCCACTCGACCTCTGCGCCAAGCGCCTCGCTTACAGCCCTCAGCGGAACATATGTGGTTCCGTCTTCAAGATATCCCGTCTGCGGTATTAGCCTTCCATTTACATATACACCCACACCGTCAGCCGCATACGCTGCGATCGATGTCATAATCACACCTGCCGCAGCCACATATACTGCCCTCTTCACAATACACATTCCCCCTTTTATTTTATGCCGTATAATACATGCAATAGCATTATATGCGCATAAATATTATATCATATCACAAAGTCAAAATCAAGGACTGAAAGTCAAATTTTAAAAAAAACGGCAGAACTGGTCTGTTCTGCGACCAGCTCTGCCAAATATTTTATTATTTATGTTACTTATTCCACCCTCATTCCATCGGTGCCTATCACAACAACCTGCCAGGGGATAAACTTTCCGCTCGCCATAAGCGCCTGCTTTACGGCATGCTCTATCCCGCCGCAGCACGGCACCTCCATACGCACGACCGTAACGCTCTTTATATCATTAAGGCGTATGATCTCCGTCAGCTTGTCAGTATAATCGACGTCGTCAAGCTTCGGACAGCCTATCACCGTCACCTTATTTTTTATAAAATCCTCATGGAAATTGCCGTACGCATACGCAGTGCAGTCCGCCGCCACAAGCAGGTTCGCACCCTCAAAATACGGCGCCTTTACGGGAACGAGCTTTATCTGCACAGGCCACTGCGAAAGACGGCTCGGCGCCCTGAAGCCTCCCTGAACGGACGGCTGCTCATCTCTCTTTATCGCCCTCGACTGCGTCCCCGGACAGCCGCACGGAAGCGGTTCCTCTGCCTTCTTCGCATTTTTTACAGCCTCCTCATCAAATGCAGCTGCCTCGCGCTCCTCAAACGATATGGCTCCGGTCGGACATACCGGCAGGCAGTTCCCAAGTCCGTCGCAGTAATCGTCCCTCAAAAGCCTCGCCTTTCCGCCGACCATCCCTATCGCACCCTCGTGGCAAGTCTCGGCGCAGAGCCCGCAGCCGTTGCACTTTTCCTCGTCTATCTTTATTATCTGTCTTATCATTTCCGATCTTCCTTTCTCCGCCCACGGCGGTATGAATACTATTGATTTTACACGCATATTATATTATAATATATCTATAAAGTCTGTTGGATTTACAACGAAAGTGAGATTTTTTATGGACAATTATATTGATATTCTGCTAAAGCTGCCGCTTTTTGAAGGAATGGCGCAGGACGAGCTTATGCGGCTCACCGCAACCGCGCCACGCACTGTTTACAATGCGGGAGAAGCCGTGTTCCTCTCCGGTGAAGAGGCAAAATATATAGGCGCGGTGCTTGAGGGAAGCGCCATGATCGTCAAGGAGGATTTCTACGGGAACAGGAATATCCTTGCAGCCGTCGGACAGGGACAGGTCTTCGGCGAGGCGTTCGTCTGCGCAGGTATACGCGAGCTGCCTGTCAGCGTTTTTGCCGCCGAGCGCTCTGTTATCATGCTCATGGACTACAACAGTATACTTAACGGCGGTTCATCGGAGCGCGCCGTTTACAATATGCTTAGGCTTATGGCAAGAAAAAATATATTTCTTAACGGAAAAATAGAGATAATGTCAAAGCGCTCGATCCGCGAAAAGCTTCTGACATACCTGTCGGAGGAGGCGCGCAGATCGGGCGGCAGAGAATTTGCCATCCCGTTTAACAGGCAGGAGCTTGCCGATTTCCTTTCGGTAGACAGAAGCGCGATGTCAACTGAGCTCGGCAGGCTGCGCCGAGACGGTATTATCGATTTCAAGAAAAACAAATTTAAAATTTTATAGCAGCCGAGGCGGAAATTGCTTTGTATCTTCTGTCGGCTTTCTGCGGATAATATTTTTGCGGAGGCTATGCATTTAATTAAAGCCGCCGCAGAAAGGAAATACGGTATGATAAAGAAAAAAATAAATGAAACGCCGAAGCGCGACGGGCTTTTTGATATGAACAACGCCGTGAGCGCAACGGATTTTACAGGTCTTATCCCTGCCGCCCCGCAAAACGACTACACAATAGATTCCTACGGCAATATAATGGACTATATCTCATCGGCGGTCGTCCTGGAGAACGCCGCAGAGGAAGCCAAAAAGGATATAGGTAACAAAGAAAATTAATTTCGCAAAAGGCATAAGATCGTTTTTGGCGCAGACTGCACAGTGTAAACTGTACAGCAGCCTGCGCCAAAA
>CALXRY010000058.1 GCA_944390955.1 uncultured Clostridia bacterium
CGGTATTAATTATCCCCTCAGGAGATGCTGTCCATGTTATCGATGTGCCGTTTACTGAGCCTGTCTTTATAAGGTTCAGCGCTCCCGTAACGTGGTCCGCGCTCTGACCGTTCAGTATAACATCCTCAGTGACCGCGTCAAGGTCAGCCTGTGCCTCTCCGCCGCTGTTCTCAGATTCCTGCCATACTTTCATATATTCCAGCGCGCATATGCCAGCATCTATCTCTCCACCGCTTGCTCTGTAAAGACGTATGCGGTCAACACCATCTGCATACTGGCGGAAATATTTCGCTCCATTGGGAATAATATCCGTTCCGTTGCAGGTAAGCTCCTCTATTTCCTGTTTTTCTGTATTTATTGTACTTTTTATTACATATGAATCAGAAACAAGATCGCTCCGCCATGCGCCCCATTCAGTTGTGGGATTCCCCTCCGGCGTCGGGGCCGATTGGCCTGTTGCCGCCCATGGCGTCATAACTCCCGAATTCGGTCCGAATGCCATAGAATACAAGGTAGAACCACTGTTTCTCGGCTCAAGCCTTGTTTCCTTTGTGCCGTCCATTATTTCTACCTTATACTCGATATAGACCTTTCCGGCCAGAGGCTGACCGTCCTTTCTCAAATCGAAATCAATCGTGTTCTCTGCTGCCGACTTCGCGGTGAGAACAAGCCTCCCGTCCTCCACCGCTGCCGAAATATTATCGTCCTCGGCTGCGCCGGTATCCTTGCTGTCTCCTATTCCTCCGACATAATATCTGCCGGTAGCAAATACCTCCTCAGTCGTATCGTATGCTGCATCTGAATAGTCATGATCAATTATGTAATCACGATTTTCTTCATCCGCCTGTGCAAGTACCGGAACCGAAACACTGCCGACTGCTACAGCAGCTGACAGGATAAAGCTCAATACTTTTTTCATAATTTGACCTCACTTCCCTTTATCGTTTTGCCTCAAGAAATAAAGCTTCTGTTTTGTGGTTACATTTTAGCATAGAAACTTGGTAAATACAATATGTTAAATTTAGCATACCCGTCTGCAAACCGCCAAAAACCGCTTTATACCGCGCTTTTTTCATGATCATCCCGTCGATCAAATCCTATCGGATAGTTACAGCAACACATTTTTCTTTTTCTTCTTGCCCGGCTGCCAATTGGGATTTATGAACAATAAAACCATCAAAAAAATGTGCCCAATTTCACATATTGACTTACAAAAAAACCTGTGCAATAATTTATATAAACCTTATTAAAAAAATTTTACAAAAAAATCATGTTAAACGGAGGGGTGTTTCATTATGAAAACAAAAACAGCTGCGGCAAGGGCCGCGGCACCCAGAAAATATTCCAGAAAGGCCATTGCCCGGGACTTTAGGCGCAACTACAGCCTATACATTCTGGTGATTCCTGTTCTTCTTTACTACATTATATTCTGCTATCAGCCCATGTACGGCGCCATTATAGCGTTTAAGGATTTTAATCCCGCTCTTGGCATAATGGGCAGCGAATGGGTAGGCCTGGAGAATTTCCGTAAGTTTTTTGACAGCGTATATTTCACAAGAACTCTGGGAAATACTCTCAGAATATCTATTGCAACTCTGATATTCAGTTTCCCGGCGCCAATCATTCTCGCGCTGCTGATCAACGAGTTGCGATTCAAACCCTTCACAAAGTCCGTCCAGACTATTACATATCTTCCGTATTTCATATCGCTTGTCGTTATATGCGGTATGATCAAGGATTTCACTGCCGAGAACGGAGTAATAAACGACATCCTTGCATTGTTTGGGGTTGAGCGCCAGACGATGCTGAACAATCCCAAGCTGTTTCTTCCTATATATGTACTGTCCGATATATGGCAGACTGTAGGCTGGAACTCGATACTTTACCTTGCCGCTCTCACATCGATAGACGAATCACTCTATGAGGCGGCGCGTGTCGACGGTGCAGGCAGATGGCGCCAGACGATCTCAATCACGCTGCCGTCAATAATGCCGACTATTATAACGATGCTCATACTGAGACTCGGACAAATGCTTAATGTCGGATTTGAGAAGATCATTCTTCTGTATAACCAGCTTACTCTTGAGACTGCTGATGTTATATCGTCATTTGTATACAGAGTAGGTCTGCAAAATTTTGAATATGGATATTCAACGGCCGTCGGTCTGTTCAATTCGGTTATAAACTTCATATTAGTAATTATAGCAAACGCATTGAGCAGGAAGTTTACCGAGACAAGCTTATGGTAAGGAGGAGATGTTATTATGGCTTTAAAAAAAATGACAAAAGGTGAACTGGTCTTCCAAATTTTTAATATAGTGCTGCTTTCGCTGCTGATGCTGATAGCATTATACCCGCTGCTGTACGTTATTTTTGCATCGTTCAGCGACCCTTCACGGTTTCTGGCTAATTCAGGAGCTCTTATAGCTCCTCTGGGCTTTACCACTGCGGCATATGAAAGAGCATTTGTACATCCGCAATTAGTTTCGGGCTTTCTTAATACGCTGTTTATCGTTGTTGTCGGAACAACATTAAGTGTTATTGTAACCGCCCTCGGCGCATACTTTCTTTCGAGAAAAAATGTCCTTTGGAAAAAACCGATCTCATTTCTGATTGTGTTTACGATGTTTTTCTCCGGAGGTCTGATTCCTTTATATTTCGTTGTAAGGGATTTTGGACTGTATTTACCGACAATTCAGTCCACCGGAATAGTATTTAAAAAGTTTACAATATTTAACTCCCTGTGGGCTCTGATATTGCCTACGCTTGTTTCTACCTATAACCTAATCGTACTGAGAAGCGGCTTTGAGAGCATTCCCGACAGTCTTGAGGAATCAGCCCGAATAGACGGCGCAGGTCATATGACTATACTGTTTAAAATAGTTCTTCCGCTGGCAAAGGCATCTATCGCCGTTATCGTACTTTACTACGGAGTTTCGATATGGAACGGATGGTTCAATGCATCGATCTTTATCCAGGATTCGTCAAAATATCCGCTTCAGCTTGTATTAAGACAGATACTGCTTATTAATGATACGAGCTCTATGACCTCGGGTGTCGACTCAGGTGACCAGCTGGCGATCAGCGAAACGATAAAATATGCAGTCATAGTGCTTGCAACGCTGCCCATCATATGCGTATATCCGTTCTTGCAGAAATACTTTGTAAAGGGAGTAATGGTAGGCGCAGTTAAAGGCTAACCGCTCTATCATAACTATACCGATAATAAAAAATATAAATAAAGGAGTTGTAAATTATGGAAAACACCACATCCACCACTAATGTCTGCAGGTCAAAGTTTAAAAAAATATTTGGCGTTATCCTCGCTTCTTCAATAACGTTCTCAGCTGCTGTTGTACCTGTATTTGCGGAAGATCAGATTCCCGATGACAGTATAAACTATATAATCAACCATAATTATTCTGATCCTGCATACGATACGACTGAAGAAGTGTTTGCCACCGGCAGATATTATGTCGGCGGGATCGGAGAAGGCAAAGACACGACAGCCTCAGAGGACAATAATATTTCGGCAGCCGTTACAAATGGCAAGCTTGTTGTCACCGCAAAATCAGACGCCGAGAACACTCTTGATTTCGACTTGAGAAAGGACGGTCAGCCTCTGACCGGGAAAGTATATATCGAATATAAGATAGAAATAATGGATGGCGAAAAGGAAGCAAGGCTTGAGCCGAGAAACAGCGGTTCCACCTTGTATTCTGTAGCATTCGGTCCTAATTCGGGAGCAATGACGCCATGGGTGGCAACAGGGCAGTCTGCTCCTACGCCGCAAGGAAATCCCTCAACCGAATGGGGGCCTTGGCTCAGCACTCTTGTTTCTGATTCGTATGTAATAAAAAGCACAATAAATACAGAAACACAGGAAATAGAGGAGCTTACCTGCAACGGAACGGATATTATTCCTAACGGAGCAAAGTATTTCCGCCAATATGCCAACGGTATTGACCGCATACGTCTTTACAGAGCAAGCGGCGGAGCGGCAGATGCCGACATATGTGCATTGGAATATATAAAAATATGGCAGGATGAGATCAGCAGCGAGGATGCACAGGCTGACCTTGACGCGATTACCGAGGATGTTATACTGAACGGTCAGAGCGCGGACCACGTTACGGGAGCGCTGAACCTTATAAAGACAGGCTCAGTAAACGGCACATCGATAACATGGACAGCATCTCCTGAGGGGATAATTAATACCG
>CALXRY010000059.1 GCA_944390955.1 uncultured Clostridia bacterium
GAATTATATATATCCTTTCAAATAAAAAAATAAATAAATTAAGGACGAGGTAAAATTTTATGAAAACATTTAAGAAAATTTTATGCGCTGCTTTGGCAACAGTTTCAATAGGAAGTATAGCGGGATGCTCATCTGGAGGCGCAGATAAGCAGGTCGTATTCTATACGAACGCAGATGACGAGGCTGTTGAGTCGATGCAGAAAACGCTCGATGAAAACGGCTACGAGGGACAGTACATATTCCAGAGCTTCGGAACATCGGAGCTCGGCGGAAAGCTTTTTGCCGAGGGCAAGAACATAGAGGCTGACGCCATAACGATGACGTCATATTATCTTGACAGTGCTCAGGAGCAGAACAATATGTTTGCAGACCTGACATTTGATGTCAATACAACTGACGAGTATCCATCATTTTATGCACCGTTCCTTGGAAACCAGGGTGCTATACTTGTGAATACAGATGTGCTTGCCGAAAATAATCTTGAAATGCCGACGTCGGTAAAGGATCTGGCAGACCCTAAGTATAATGGTTTTATATCGGTTGTGGATATACAGGGTTCGTCAACTGCGTGGCTGATGGTTCAGTCGCTTATTGATTCATATGGCGAGGAAGAGACAAAATCTATACTTACAGATATATATAAGAATGCAGGAGCACACCTTGAGCAGTCGGGTTCAGGTCCTATAAAGAAGGTTCGCGCAGGAGAGGTCGCTTTAGGATTTGGTCTCAGACATCAGGCTGTAGCCGATAAGGCGGACGGACTCCCGATAGATTTTGTTGATCCGGAGGAAGGAAACTATACGCTTACGGAGTCTCTTGCAGTAGTTGATAAGGGTGAGGATACTAATCCGCTTGCAATGGAAATGGTACAGTGCATTATTGAAACCGGAAGACCTGATCTTATGAGGACGTATCCGCTCCCGCTTTATGAGGGCGAAACAGCTGACGGAGATGCGATTTCTGCTAATTCAAAGACATATCCCGAGCCTCTTACCGTGGAGCTGCTTGAAGAGCATCAGGCATTATCTGAAAGCTGTAAATAAATAAAATGGCTTTGTATGCGCCTGCGGAGCCTGTCCGCAGGCGCATTGACTGTTTAGAAAGAACGTTAAAAATAACATATGTATGTCAAAAACGGCATATTGAATTAAACGGCTTGGGAGCTATAATATAAATAGGCTGTGAATATATGCGCGGCTAAGGCCGGTGAGCCATAGAAGTTTCTGCAAAGAATGCGGACAGGAGGATAAGAAAATGGTAAATTATAAACTTCTCACCCCGGGACCTCTTACGACGACGATGGCCGTCAAGGAGGAGATGCTTACAGATCACTGCACCTGGGATGATGATTATAAATCGATCACACAGAAAATAAGGCAGGAGCTGCTTGAGCTTGCTCATGCGGATAAGGATAAATATACAGTAATACTGATGCAGGGAAGCGGGACTTTCGGAGTTGAGTCTGTCATATCGAGCGTTGTTTCTGACAATGATAAGCTGCTTATCGCAGCAAACGGTGCATATGGAAAGAGAATAGCTCAGATCGCGGGATATCATAAGCTGGATTATGTGTGCCATAATGTGGATTATGACAAGATACCCGATGCGGCAGAGCTTGAGGAGATCATAAAGGAAGGCGGCTTTACGCATCTTGCAATGGTGCATTCGGAAACGACGACTGGTATACTCAATGATATCGAGTCGGTAGCTGAGGTATGCAAAAGAAACGGCGTGAAGTTCATAGTTGACGCTATGTCAAGCTTTGGCGGGATAGATATAGACGTCCAGGGGCTTGGTATAGATTATATAATAAGCAGCGCAAATAAGTGTATACAGGGAGTGCCAGGCTTTTCATTCATAATCGCAAAACGCGAGAGCTTCTTAAAGACAAAGGGAACGGCGCGCAGCCTTGCTCTTGATCTGTATGACCAGTGGGAGACGATGGAGAAGGATGGCAAGTGGAGGTTCACTTCACCGACGCATACTGTGCTTGCCTTTGCCAAGGCGATAGAGGAGCTGAAAGAGGAAGGCGGCATCGAGGCGAGGAACAGACGTTACAGTAAGAACAACAGGATGCTCATCGAGAAGATGAAGGAAATGGGCTATGAGCCGTACATAAGCGAGCAGTATCAGTCGCCTATAATAACGACATTCTCATGCCCTGAAAATGATTTCTCATTTTCCGAGATGTACGAATATATAAAGGAGCGCGGCTATGCTATATATCCGGGAAAGCTCGACGGCATGAATACGTTCCGCATAGGGAACATAGGAGAGATATATCCCGAGGATATAGAAAAGCTCTGTGGGATAATAAAGGAATATTCGGAAATGAAAGGGATGATATAAATGGCATGCAGTATTGAAGCAGTGATATTTGACTGGGCTGGGACGACCGTGGATTACGGGTGCTTCGCACCGGTGAATGCTTTCGCGATAGCTTTTGGAAAATTTGCCGTCGAGGTGACTGATGAGGAAATAAGAAAGCCGATGGGAATGCTTAAGATAGATCACATAAGGACGATGCTCAGCATGGAGCGCATAGCAAAGCTGTGGCAGGATAAATACGGAAGAACTCCGGATGAGAATGATGTGAACGCGATATATGATGTTTTTGAGGAGTCGCTGCTTGAGAGCCTTGAGCAGTATGCCGAGCCTAAGCCGTATGTGACAGATACTGTCGCAGAGCTTAGGAGCATGGGTATAAAAATAGGCTCAACAACGGGTTATACAGATAAAATGATGGGCATTGTTACCGCTGAGGCGGAAAAGCAGGGATATAAGCCTGACGTGTGGATAAGCCCTGATTCAGTCGGAGGAGCAGGAAGACCTTATCCGTATATGATATTTGAAAACCTGAAAAGACTCGGAGTATCGTCTGTGAAAAATGTTGTTAAGGTCGGTGATACGATATCGGATATCCGCGAGGGAGTAAACGCGGGAGTGATATCGGTCGGAGTGGTCGACGGCAGTTCGGAACTCGGGATGCGCAGGGATGAGTTTGAAGCTCTGGGAAGCAGCGAGAAGGAAGCCGCAAGAGAAAGAGTAAGGGAAGGCTTCAGAAATGCGGGCGCCGATTATGTTATCGACGATCTCAGTAAGCTTACGGAGCTGCCATGCTTTAGATAAAATCAAATAGACGGGGCTGTCGCATTAAGAATCGCACAGTCCCTTTTATATTATAAAATCATGCACATAGAATACGCCGTCGTATATTGATGCTTTATATAAAACATTAAATTTATTTGACAAATATTAAAATATGTTGACTAAGGGTTCAAAACATGCTAATATGTAAGGTAGCCCTTTTAATTTTTATAGGGAAAGCCTTATACGTGAGACGGCAGGAAAACGCCGTCCGGTTTATATATTCGGGAGGTGTACAGAATGAATGCCTCAAGCAGGAAACGAGTTCGCGACATGCAGAGAAATACCCATAGAAAGCGGCGGCGGCAGTATCTCATGCGCCGTGCGGCGGTGCTTATTATCGGTATTATAATTTTGGTTTTGATAATAGCCGGAATAAGGAGCTGCGGAGGAAATAATGCGGCGGACGGACCGGTCGTTACAGTGCTGCCGGGAGTGGTGGTTCCCCAGTCGACAAAGGTGCCTACCGCCAATGCTGTAGGCAATGTGACTGCGGCTGACGTTAATCAGTCGTATTTTGCAAATTCATGCTTTGTCGGCAATTCTATGATAGAAGGCATGGAGATCTATGAGCTTGTGGACGGGGCGGATTATTTTGCCAAGATAGGTCTTAACGTTACAGACGCTTTGACGGATGCGATGGATAATGGAACAGTTCCGGTTATAGACGAGCTGAATAATGACAGACAGTACAGAAAGATATTCATGATGTTCGGTGAAAATGAGCTTAGCTGGTCTAATACGGAAAAATTCAAGGACGATTATTCGGCTATTATACAGAAGGCTAAACAGTATCAGCCGTCGGCTCAGATATATCTGCTGTCGATTACTCCTATTTCCGAAACGGCTGAGGCTGAGGGTGAGAATGGCGCATCAAAAGAGAAAATTCTTGAGTTCAATGGATATATAAAGGAAGTTGCAGAGGAAAATTCCGTGGCATATGTCGATCTTTATGGCGGACTTGCCAATGAAAACGGTTATCTGCCGGAGAATGCAGCGACTGACGGCATACACTTCAGCGAGGATTATTACGCAAAATGCCTTGTGTATATACAGGTGAATTACGATTAAATAGTGTGTATTTTAATTATTTTAAATTATCGGAGGGATTATAATCATGAAAAAGATCACAGCAATTATCTCGGCTCTTGTATTGAGCATTATGTGCCTTTCGGGCTGCGGCGGAAGCGAGATAGACATGACGGAGGCGGCAAACAGCCTGCTCACAGGAGTGACCTTTGCCGAGGAGCTTCAGCCTACTTCGGAAAATATATCGCTCAGACGTCTCGGTCTAAACGAGGCTGATGTTGAAAGCTGCATTGCGTATGCAAGCACAAATGCAGTCGTTGATGAGTTCGCGATAGTGAAGGCGACAAACCCGGAGGGCGTTGAGAGCTCGATAAGAAGCCATATAGATTCTCAGATACAGACATACCAGTCGTATGCGCCAGATGAGGTCGCAAAGCTGAACAATGCGATAGTTCAGGTATCCGGCGATTATGTTATATACGTAGTATCTTCGGATAATACGGCGGCTCAGAGTGTTGTTGATTCTATCGTAAAATAAGACCATGTATTTTTCGAGTCTGTTATTTCTGTTCCTGTACCTTCCGGCAGTCATGGCGTGCTATTATGTTCTGCCGTTCAGGTTCAGGAACGTATTTTTGCTGATAGTGAATCTGATATTCTACGGCTGGGGCGAGCCCGTATTTGTTCTTATTATGGCTTTGTCCATTACCGTAAACTATATATGCGGATTTTTTATAGAGAAATACCGAAGCAACGAACGTTTGGCAAAAACGTTCGTCGTTTTGTCTGTGGTGATAAGTCTGGGATTTTTGGGGATATTCAAGTACACGAACTTTCTCACCGGACTGCTCCGCCAGATACCGTTTCTGTCGATGCTCCCCAAAACGAATATCGCACTGCCTATAGGCATTTCGTTCTATACATTCCAGGCGATGTCGTATACGATAGACGTATACCGCGGCGATACGAAGGCGCAGAGGAGTATTATAAATTTCGGAACGTACGTGTCGTTCTTCCCGCAGCTCATTGCGGGACCGATAGTGCGTTACAGGGATATTGCGGAGCAGCTTGTAAAGCGTCGCGAGAACCTGACGCAATTTGCTGCGGGAGTAAGACGGTTCGTTGTCGGGCTCGGTAAAAAGGTACTAATCGCAAACCAGATGGGCGTGTTCTGGGATACTTTGCGTCCGATGGGTGAGGAAGCAGGAGCTCTCGGAGCATGGCTCGGCATAATAGGCTACGCGTTCCAGATATATTTTGACTTCAGCGCGTATTCCGATATGGCTATAGGCCTCGGAAGGATGTTCGGCTTTGAGTTTATAGAAAACTTTAATTATCCATACATTTCAAAAAGCATAACGGAATTCTGGAGACGGTGGCATATATCCCTGAGCACATGGTTCCGTGATTATGTATACATACCGCTCGGCGGCAACAGGTGCAGCTTTCCTCGGCATATATTCAACCTTTTTATTGTATGGGCTCTGACGGGCATCTGGCACGGAGCGAACGTGAATTTTCTGCTGTGGGGCTTGTATTTCTTTGTGCTGCTTGCGGCGGAGAAATTCATATACGGCAGGTTCCTTGAAAAGCTGCCGTCGTTTGTGCAGGTGGTCTATTCGCTGTTCTTTATCGTGCTCGGCTGGGTGCTGTTCTATTTTGAGGACCTCGGCGAGCTTGCGTCGTTCTTTGGGATGATGTTCACAGGAGAAAACGGGCTGATAGGACATGACGCGTTGAGCGTCACTATCTCATATCTGCCGCTTTTGGCTGCGGCGGCGATCGGTAGCACGCCGCTTTTGAAGAATGTCCATGCAAGGATAAAAGGAAACAGGGTATACGCATGTGCGGAGATCGTTCTGTGCGTGGCTGTGCTTCTCTTATGCACGGCAGCGCTCGTGAGCCAGAGCTATAATCCGTTCCTGTATTTCAGGTTTTAGGAGGAGGGCGCAATGAAAATTATTGACAGAGTTTTGATCGTCGTTTTCTGCGTGTTCATATTCGCCTTCGGTATAGCCTTTATCGTTATGCCTCGGGAAAGCTTCTCGGTAAATGAAAAGCGGAGCCTTGCCGAAATGCCGGAGTTTTCGGTCGACTCGGTATTTAACGGAAATTTTGAAACCGGATTTGAAACGTATCTGAGCGACCATTTCCCGTTTAGGGAAAAATTTGTTGCCGCAGACGCCTACTATGCTCTTTACACCGGACGCAATGGCTCGAACGGTATCTATAAGGGTAAGGACGGATATTTATTTGCCGAGCCCGTAGGACATGACGATACGGTAATATCCGAAAATAGCGAAGCACTGAGGAGCTTTGCGCAGAATACAAAAATAATGTCCACGATGATAATAATGCCTACAAGCGGATATATCATGAGCGATAAGCTTCCGGAAAATCATCTTGAGTACCGTGACGGCGAGATAATAGACAGGATACATAGCGATATCGCAAGCGATATACGCTGGGTCGATATCTCGTCAAAGTTCATGAACGCAAGGGAAAGCGGACAGATATATTATAAGACCGACCACCACTATACGACGTATGGTGCGTACCTTGCGTATGAGGCATTCTGCGAGGAGCATGGGCTTGAGCCGTTCAGGGATTATACGATAGAGAGCTACGACGGCTTTTACGGTACGGCGTATTCTCAGAGCGCGCTCTGGAATGAGCCCGGCGAGTGCCTTGAGGTGTGGCGGTATCCGTCGAATGCGACTGTTGAGATAAACGGGCAGGTCTATGATTCGCTTTGGTTTGACGAGCATCTTTCGGAGCTTGACAAGTACCCGGTTTTCCTGAACGGCAATCAGCCGTTCGAGAGGATAATAAATCCCGACGTCGAGGGTGGGAAGATACTGATACTAAAGGACTCGTATGCTCATGCGATGGTGCCGTTCCTTGCGCAGCATTACCATCAGATAGATATGGTCGATCTGCGGTATTATTTTGAGCCGGTGTCGGCACTCGTAAACGAAAACCAATACGGTGAGATATTTATGATATACGGACTGTCGTCACTGTGCGACGATACGGATATAAGCATACTCGAATGACAAAGAAAGGATAAGCCATGAAAAAGGACGGCGTTGAAAAAAGTGTGCCGAAAAAAATACTTATAACGATATTAAAGGTGCTGCTGTCAGTCTTGATAGCGGTCGCAGCAGCATGTATCTCTTTTATATTTATGCTGATAACCATTACAGAGGGCATAAACAATGATGTTGCGCTGTTGGGTATGTTTGCGTTGTTGCTGTTGACAGTGCCGTTCATATGGCTTAGAAAAAGACGTAAATATGCCGTTTTCTGGGGTGCAACAGCTGTTGTGTATTTTGCCGTTATCGGAACGCAGTACGGTATTGAAAAATACAATAAGAGCATAACCATTGATACCTCGCCCAATATCGTAGTCGGCGAATATCTGCCGTTTGATGAGGATTCAAAGATCGTCAGGCTGGAGAACGCAAGTCTCAAGCTTACCGATGAGCTGCCGAGGATAGACGGCGCAGCAGCGCTGTTTCCTGTATATTCGGCATTTGTAAATGCAGTGTATCCGGATACGACTGAGCTTGACGACGGCGTGTTTGAATATAACAACACGGTTGACGGTTACAGGCTTCTGGCGGAAAGGGAAACAGATATTTTTATAGGAGCATATCCGTCTGATGAGCAGCGTACATATGCTAAGGAATGCGGGACAACTTTTGAATATACTCCTATCGGTGCAGAGGCTTTTGTATTCTTTGTCCATAAGGATAATCCGGTTGGGACCCTCACAGAGGAGCAGCTGCGCGGCATTTATTCCGGTGAGATAACGAACTGGAGCGAGGTTGGCGGTAAAGATGAGGATATTGCGGCATTCCAGAGAAATGAGGGAAGCGGCAGTCAAAGCATGCTCAAACGCTTTATGGGTGAGAAGCCGCTGATGACCCCGCCTACCGAGCAGGTAACGGATATGATGTCCGGAATTATCGAACAGGTGGCTGACTATAAGAGCCGTTCAAACTCAATAGGCTTTTCGTTCAGATATTATGTTGAAGGGATCATAAAAAATCCGGATATAAAAATGATTGCCATAAACGGAATAGAACCTTCGGCGGAAAACATAAGAAATGAAGTATATCCCATTATAACTCCCGTATATGCTGTCACATATAAAGAAAATACAAATGAAAACGTTGACAGGCTGCTGCAGTGGATATTATCGGAAGAAGGACAGCGCATAATAAATGAAACGGGATATGTAGGGATATAGAATAAATACACATGATCGCTGCCGTATTCGGAAAACAATTCCGAATACGGCAGCTTGTTATATGCTACATAATAAATTTTTCTGTATTTATCAGTTTTGCATTTAGGGCCGTTGATGCGGCTGTCAACGGATTTGATTCGATGGCGATGGCTTGCTTGTCAGATGGGTCTGTCGATATTTTTGCTATGTTTTCGCCTATTGATATAACTGCCGCCTGTTGTTCTTCGGAGCATGATACCATAGCTATGTTGCACAGCTCCGCCAGATCAAGTATATCCTGAGCAGAGACGTCCTCTGCTATTGTGAGGTGTGCGCAGTTTTCAATTCTTACTCCGTCGCAGGATAGCTTTAAAAGCTGATTATTCAGAGTGATCGCAGGCTTATCCCGGATAACGACCGATTTTGATATTTCATATTTATTGTATTTTGCTCTGATGCTGTCAAAATCGGTTTTTGTTTTTTGTGTTACCGTTACCTTGCCGTTTACGATCATTTCATCTATTTTGAAAACGATCGATGATATATCGCCGCGCGCGTCTAAATTTCCGTTTACGAATATTTTTCGCCCATACTGTTCTATTAAGCTTTCATCAAGCTTTACGCTTGAATCGGCGCATGAAAAGCCCTTGGGTATTACGGTAAATTGCGTTCCGCTGTCAAACAGCGGGACAGCCTCTTCTATTTTTTCTTCCGGAAGTATAAGCTTTTTCGCCCTGAACCGTACCTGCTTTTTTGCAAGCAGTGATAAGTTGATGGAGCTGTCTTTGATTTTTGCGGTATTTTGAATAAAATATTTTCCGCCGTCAGCAGCGGTAAGAGGGAAATATTTGTCTATTTCAAATGTCCCCGGCAGCACCGTATAATCATCCGGATAAAACGATATTGACCCGTTTGCGGAAACGTGTGATAAAAACGGCGCAAGACTTTCCGCGCAGAGAATGCTTCCGTTTACTGTTATTTTCAGAAAGCTTTGAAGAGCGCCTTTGGCGTCGGGAGCGATATAGACGCTTCCGTTTACGATAAGAACTGTATTGCTGTCTGCCCGGGTATTGCCGGAAATCGAGTATCTGCCGGTTACGGATGCGATCTCGATATCTGTATCATCATCCGGTTCAAGAAATTCTTCTGCATTAAACGATATGTCAAGCTCCCCCAAAGCCGCCTTGCCGCGGTCGTTTAAAAGCACCAATTCCGCATTGACGGATATTTTGCCGTATTGTCTGTAGTTCTCGGGATTTAGCTTGCGAATATCGCATATTTCGCAGTTTATAATCAAGTCTTTCATGGTGTTCTCCTTTCAGATTTTAATATTTGCTTAAGCCGTGATCTTGCGGAAAAAAGGCGTGAGCGGACTGTACCGGGGCTGAGCTTAAATATGCGGCCAAGCTCTGAAGAGGTGTAGCCCTGGAAATACCGCATGATAAACAGCATTCTTTCATTATCGGGAAGCATATTTATGATTTGCTCCGTATCTACCATGCCATATTCATGCGGTATATATGACGGTTCCGGAGCCGAATCCGTATCTGCCTCGTGCGAGCGGCGCCGCAGGCTGTTAAGGTAAAGATTTTTTATTGTTTTGTAGAGCCATGATTTTTGCTGGTATTTGTTAAGCGAAAGCACGACGTCCGAATTTATAAGAGCTTTCAAGAAGCCCTCCTGAACGAGCTCCTCCGCAAGGGTACTGCTGCCGCAGACCGTACAGCACCATGCGAACAGCTCACCGTGCAGCTCACTGTACAGCTCCTCTATCGTCATGCAGATCACCTCCCGCCTTCTATAAATATAACACATAAATGGGCGGAAGTGTTGAAAAATATTCGGAAAATTTAAAAAACATATGATATGCTTAAAAAAATCTAAAAAAAACCTTGACACGGACAAGCATTGATGGTATAATGTACTGGATATGAGTTACGGCTCTTTTTTTATGTGCAGTTTTTCGCATATAACCGCATAACAAACAGGAACAAAAAGGCTGAGCGCAGTATTGAAATACCGCTCACAGATAAGACCGGAGGTGTAAAAGAATGAGAGTAAAGATCACATTGGCGTGCACTGAATGCAAGCAGAGAAATTACAACACAATGAAGAACAAGAAGAATGACCCCGACAGACTTGAGATGAACAAGTATTGTAAGTTCTGCAGAAAGCACACTCTTCACAAGGAAACGAAATAAGGAGTAGGGAAAATGGCAGATGCAAATGTAACAAAGAAGACGGGCGGCAATAAAGCAATAAAGTATCTTAAGGAGTGCAAGGCTGAGATAAAGAAGGTCACATGGCCCGACAGAAAGCAGCTTATCCATAACACCGGTATCATACTTGTGTTTATTGCCATTGTAACCGTGATACTGTCCATTTTGGACGCGGGCTTCGCATGGCTGTTCCAGTTGCTTACTAACCTGCTGTAAAGCCGGGAAAGGAGAATGGTTAATGGCCGAGGAAGCAAAATGGTATGTTGTTCACACATATTCAGGATATGAGAACAAGGTTAAAGCCAATATAGAAAAGTCCGTTGAAAACCGCGGTATTTCTGATCTTATAACGGATGTAAGGGTTCCGACCGAGGACGTTATCGAGAAAAAGGGAGACGCGGAAAAAGTAGTCAAGAGAAAGGTTTTTCCTGGCTATGTCATCATCAAAATGATAATGACGGACGAGAGCTGGTTCATTGTCCGCAACACAAGAGGCGTTACGGGCTTTGTCGGACCGGGTTCAAAGCCCGTGCCGCTTTCCGATGAGGAAGTCGAAAGAATGGGTGTTGAAACTATACGCATGGCGGCGATCGATTTTACCGTTGGCGACGAGGTTTCGATCAAGTCAGGACCTATGGAAGGCTTTTCGGGCAAGATTACGAATATCGATGAAACGACGAGAAAGGTCAATGTTTCGGTATCGATGTTCGGGCGCGAGACTCCTGTGGAAATAGATTACACGCAGGTAGAGCGCATAAATTAAGCTAATGATCCGAACAGGATTGTTATATATGTAAGTATCCCTCTGGTAACAGTGGGAGGATCCCGATGCAGTAAAAGCGGGATCCGATTTTTACCACATATGACGGATGCTCCGTCATGAATTTTCAAGGAGGTGGCCATTATGGCACAGAAAGTTGCAGGTTATATTAAATTACAGATTCCTGCCGGCAAAGCAACTCCGGCTCCCCCTGTCGGCCCTGCATTGGGTCAGCACGGCGTAAACATAATGCAGTTTACGAAGGAATTCAATGAAAAGACAGCGAAGGACGCAGGACTTATCATTCCTGTAGTTATCACGGTATATGCGGATCGTTCCTTCTCATTCATAACAAAGACGCCGCCCGCGGCTGTTCTTATCAAGAAGGCTTGTAAGATCCAGAGCGGTTCGGGCGTTCCGAACAAGACAAAGGTAGCTACGATCTCAAAGGCTGATCTTCAGGCTATAGCAGAGCAGAAGATGCCGGATCTCAACGCAGCTTCGCTCGAGGCCGCAATGAGCATGATCGCAGGTACATGCCGCAGCATGGGCGTATTGATAGGCGACTAATAGTTATAGAATGGTGGGAGAGTATATCTCGTTTGACCACGTAAGGAGGAAAATATATGTTTAGAGGAAAGAAATATAAGGAAAGCGCAAAGCTTGTTGACAGAACAAAGCTTTATGACGCAGCCGAGGCTCTGGAGCTTGTAACGAAGGTCTCCAAGGCAAAGTTTGACGAAACAGTAGAAGCTCATATAAAGCTGGGCGTTGACTCAAGACATGCCGACCAACAGGTAAGAGGCGCTATCGTTCTTCCGAACGGTACAGGTAAGACTGCTAAGGTGCTTGTATTTGCAAAGGGACCGAAGGCTGATGAGGCTCAGGCCGCAGGTGCAGATTACGTAGGCGAGATGGATCTCGTAACAAAGATCCAGAGCGAAAACTGGTTTGATTTCGACGTTGTTGTTGCAACTCCCGACATGATGGGCGTTGTTGGACGTCTCGGTAAGGTGCTCGGTCCTAAGGGACTTATGCCTTCGCCGAAGGCTGGAACCGTAACAATGGACGTTACAAAGGCCGTAAACGAGATCAAGGCAGGTAAGATTGAATACAGACTTGACAAGACAAATATAATCCACTGCCCGATAGGCAAGGTTTCGTTCGGCCCCGAAAAGCTGAAGGAGAACTTTGACGCACTGCTCGGAGCTATCATCAAGGCTAAGCCCGCAGCTGCAAAGGGACAGTACCTCAGAAGCGTCGTTGTGGCTTCAACAATGAGCCCCGGCATAAAGGTAAATCAGGCAAAGATAGGCTAAGAATCATCAGAGACCGCACATCGCGGTCTCTTTTTTTTTGTGCTCTGAGCGGAGCGTCGACTCTTCCTTCAAGGATACCGCTGCTTTTATTTCCTGAAACATGAATGGCATACAGGGATATTGAAATATTTTTGTTTATAAAGGAAAAATTATCTTGACGAATTTTATTGGTTGTGGTATGATAACAATATATAGTAATCAGTTGAATTTTAATGAAGAAAAGAGAATGGGAATATATTATGTCAGAGTTTCAGAAAGGTGTGATAATGTGTCATGTGGATAAAAAGAGATAAAAGAGATTTGAAGAAAGGAAGCGATTATAATGAAAAAATTATTGATACCGGTAATTGCTTCGATTTTATGCCTTCTCCTCTCCGCATGTGCACCTGCTGAGGAATATCCCTTTTCGCCGACAGCCCTTGAAAAACGCTTCGGTGACAGCATGGATGAGATCGTTGAAGATTTGGGAATTGATCTTGAGACTGCCGAGGTGGCAGAGCACAAAGAGGGCGCAACTGATATAACGCTGCGTGATGTGCCTATATCGGAAGGACAGCCTGTCACCGTTATGCTGTCATTCAATAAAGATATATTAGACTTTGTACTTTATTCCTCATATGATGTTGAATTTATATATGACCAGGCTATGGCATTGTATGATATTTATACGGAAAAATACGGCGAGGATATCACCGAACCGATTTGGCCGGCAGTTAAATCGAATATAAGCAGAGAGAGATTTCTTGATTGTGCCAGTCAGCCGGGATTTATTGCGCGCTGGAAGGTACAAAATAAGAATATCAGTAAATCGATATATGACAGCGAGGACACAAAGCTTGCGATGAGAGCGGAAAGTGCGGTAAATACGGACGGAGTAAATATCGCAAATATTTACTTGTCTTTTATTCCGCTGTCACAACGGCCTTGACATGCTGTTATATTCCATGAAAAATAACTGGTATTTGGACATAAGGGGCGATGAGTTATGATGAAAAAAACACCTATACAAATATTGTTCATAGTCGTGTTTTTAAGCAATTGCCTTATCCTCTCCGCATGTGCGCCCGCCGAGGAATATCCGTTTTCGCCGACATCTCTTGAAAAACGCTTCGGCGACACCATGGAGGAGGTCGTTGAGGACCTGGGCATAGACCTTACGACTGCCGAGGTGCAGGAAATAAGCGAGGAGCAAATTGATATATTGCTTCCCGATGTGACTATTGCTGAAAACAAAAATGTCATAGGGCTTACAATGTCGTTTTATAATGATATATTTTGCTATATAAGTTATGTTTCGGATGACGCCGGATTTATGTATGATTATGCTACTGCGCTGTGCGAGGATTATGAGAAAAAGTACGGTGAGGATGTTACAGACCCTAATTGGCCTTATCTGAGAAAAAATGTAAACAGGGAAGCGTTTCTTAATGGCAATGCTGAATTTCGTGAGCAATGGAAGATTGGAAACAAGGAGGTCAGCGAAGCCGTATATAACGGCGAAGAAATAAAGCTGCAGCTGTTCTTGGATTCAATTAAATCCGAAAATGAAGAAACTGTATCATCAGGTATGACGATAAGATTCGCACCTTTGTCACAAGCTCCATAAGAAATGGAATCGAAAAAGGGGTGTCGGATATGGAAAAGAAAAAGCACGTATATATTCTGCTGTTTGTAATTATAACGACCTGCCATCTACTTTCCGCATGTGCGCCCGCCGAGGAATATCCGTTTTCGCCGTTGGCTATTGAAAAGCGTTTCGGTGACAGCATGGAGGAGGTTGTCGGAGATTTGGGCATAGACCTTACGACTGCCGAGGTGCAGGAAATAAGCGAGGAGCAGACGGATATAACGGTGGAGGATATTCCGCTTGGAGAAAATCAGACTGCTTCCGGACTTATACTGAGCTTCCGTAATAATATTTTCTACGGAGTGTATTACGTTTCAGCTGATGCGGGTTATATATATGACCAGACTATAGCTATGTATGCGTTATGCAATGAACAATATGGTGAAGAGCTAACAGATGAGTATCTTACCGAGCCTATACTGGGTGTAAATTATAATGCAAAGCCTTCCGAAGAGGAGTTTGTAGGCAGCGATGAGAGAAGTGCCTATGTAGCTGCGTGGAGGGCAAAAAACGATAAAGTGAGCAAAGATGCGTGGAACGGAGAAGAAATAAGATTTGATATTACGGCAAACAGTATAACAGATAACGGAGAAAAATGGGCGACTCTCGGTATGAGCTTTGAGCCTCTGTATTTTGATCCGGAGCGCATGGATACCGGCAGTGAATAGAGCGCATCTGCGGAAATACAGCATTGATTTTACGGCGAAGGTCCCGAAGGCATATCGGGACTTTTGTCTTTTTTGCATCGGCAAAATTTATTGCCGCAGAGCATATATTGTTTTCCACAAAAAAATTTGTAAATTTTCTGTGAAACTATTGCAATACAGAGATAAACGTGGTATAATATAGGTGTTGAATGTTAAAAAAATAACAAACAACGAATTAGAATCATTTACACAATAAATGTTTTTACGGAGGTCATTTATCATGGCAAGATTTACGTTACCAAGAGATTTGTATTACGGCAAGGGTTCGCTTGAGAACCTTAAGAACCTTGAAGGAAAGAAGGCCATAGTTGTAACGGGCGGAAGCTCAATGAGACGCGGCGGTTTTCTTGACAAGACAGAGGCTTATCTGAAGGAAGCCGGTATGGAGGTTAAGATTTTTGAGGGCGTTGAGCCAGACCCGTCAGTTGAGACGGTCATGAAGGGCGCTGCGGCTATGACGGAGTTTGAGCCTGACTGGATCGTTGCTATCGGCGGAGGTTCGCCTATCGATGCTGCAAAGGCTATGTGGGCGTTCTATGAGTATCCCGATACGACTTTTGAGGCTCTCTGCATACCGTTCAATTTCCCCAAGCTCAGAACAAAGGCTAAGTTCTGCGCAATCCCTTCGACATCGGGAACCGCAACGGAGGTAACAGCATTCTCGGTTATCACAGACTACGCAAAGGGTATAAAGTATCCTTTGGCTGACTTTGAGATCACTCCTGACGTTGCTATAGTAGACCCTGACCTTGTTGCGACGCTTCCTGTAAAGCAGGTTGCATATACGGGCATGGACGCTCTTACTCATGCGATCGAGGCTTATGTATCGACGCTTAATTCGCCGTTTACAGACCCTCTTGCAATAAAGGCTATCGAGATGGTGCTTGACTATCTGCCGCAGTCATATCTCGGAGATATGGATGCAAGAGAACAGATGCACTATGCGCAGTGTCTTGCAGGGCAGGCATTCTCGAATGCACTGCTCGGTATAGTACACTCTATGGCACATAAGACAGGAGCTGCATTCTCTACAGGACACATCCCGCACGGATGCGCAAACGCTATATATCTGCCGTATGTTATAAAGTACAACGCTCATGAGCCGGAGGCTATGAGACGCTACGCTGATATTGCAAGACGCGTAGGTCTCGGCGGAACGTCGGAGCGTTCGCAGGTGAAGGCGCTTATCGAAAAGATCGAGGAATTCAACAGAGCGATGAACATACCTAAGACTCTTAAGGAGTTCGGTGTGAACGAGGACGAGTTCAAGGAGAAGGTTGCAGAGATCGCAGTAAATGCAGTAGGCGATGCCTGCACAGGCTCGAACCCGAGATCGATTACTCCCGAGCAGATGGAAAAGCTATTTAACTGCACATATTACGGAACAGAAGTTGACTTCTAAATTTATTGTCTTAAGTTACATAGTGCGCCGCGTTTGTACGGCGCACTATATTTTTATAAAAGAGGAGCTTCTTTATGAGATATAAATACATTTTTTTTGATCTTGACGGTACGCTTACCGATCCAAAAGAGGGGATAACAAAGTGTGTGCAGTATGCGCTTGCATATTTCGGTATACACGAGGACGCTGATAAGCTGACGAATTTTATAGGACATCCGCTTGTTGATTCGTTTATGGAGTTTTACGGCTTTCCGAGGGAAAAGGCGCTTGAGGCGGTAGAGAAGTACCGCGAAAGATTTTCTGAGGTAGGCATTTTTGAAAACCGAGTTTATAACGGTGTTGAGAATATGCTCCAGAAGCTTGTCGATACGGGTCATGTGCTCGTTCTCGCAACATCCAAGCCTAAGGTGTTTGCAGATATAATAGTAAAAAAATAAAGGATACGTCCGTATTTGAAGATGGTCTCGGGAAGCGAGCTCGACGGCACGAGAAACGATAAGGATGAGGTCATTGAATACGCGCTGAAAAAGCTCGGCTGCCCGCGCGAAAGGACGATAATGGTAGGGGACAGGCGTCAGGATATAGTTGGCGCAAAAAAATGCGGCATAGCATCCTGCGGAGTGCGTTTCGGCTATGCGGAGCCGGGAGAGCTTGAGACCGCGGGAGCCAATTTTATCGCAGATGATATGGATGGACTTTTAAAATTTTTAATGAGGTGACCGGATATGGAGCTGCATAATATTCCACCGATATTTGATGAAAATTCGGAGATACTTATTCTGGGTAGTTTTCCGTCCGTAAAATCACGGGAGACGGGATTTTTCTACGGTCATCCGCAGAATCGCTTCTGGCGGGTGCTCGCCGCATTGGAAAATGAGGAAACGCCGCAGAGCATTGAGGAAAAGAAAACATTCCTGCTGAGGAACAGGATAGCCGTATGGGATGTGATAAAGAGCTGTGATATAACGGGCTCGTCCGACAGCTCTATAAGGAACGTTGTACCGAATGATATTTTAAGCATTTTAAGCGCGTCAAAAATAGAACGCATATTTACAAACGGCGGTACGGCGCATAGGCTCTACAGAAAATATATCGGCAATGACGCGGCCTTGCTTCCTTCGACAAGCCCTGCAAACGCCGCATATTCGCTTGACAGGCTGATAAATGAATGGAGTGTTATTTTGCGGGTTGAAAATAACGGCGGACTATGATATAATGTTATATAATAACGTACTGAAAGGAATGATTCAGAATGAAAATAGAAACAAAATGCATACAGTCCGGCTACAAGCCGAAGAACGGCGAGCCGCGTGTAATGCCGATTTACCAGAGCACAACCTATAAATACGATACCGCGGAGTATATGGGTAAGCTGTTTGACCTTGAGGCCGACGGATATTTTTATACACGTCTTGCGAACCCGACCTGCGGCTTTGTTGAGGAGAAGCTTGCGGACCTTGAGGGCGGCGTAGGCGCTATGCTGACGTCATCGGGGCAGGCGGCTACGCTTGCGGCTGTCATGACTATCGCAAAGGCCGGAGAGCATGTGGTATGCTCAACGTCAGTATACGGCGGGACGTTCAATCTGCTTGACGTAACGCTTAAAAAATTCGGTATAGACGTGACGTTTGTCGATCCTGATGCCGATGAAGAGGAAATATCAAAAGCATTTAAGGATAATACAAAGGCGCTTATAGGAGAGACGATAGCAAACCCTGCGCTTACGGTGCTTGACATAGAGAAGTTTGCAAGGGTCGCACATGCGCATAATGTGCCGCTGATCGTTGACAATACGTTTGCGACGCCGGTGCTGTGCCGTCCGATAGAGTTCGGCGCCGATATAGTTATACACTCCACCTCAAAATACCTTGACGGACACGCGGTGGCCCTTGGCGGAGCCGTTATCGACAGCGGTAATTTTGACTGGGCGGCAAGCGGCAAATTCCCGGAGTTCACAGAGCCCGATGAGTCGTATCACGGGGTAGTATATACTGAGAAATTCGGCAAGGCGGCGTTTATTGTTAAGGCGCGTGCGCAGCTGATGAGAGATATGGGCTTTGCACCCGCTCCTCAGAATGCGTTCCTTTTGAATCTTGGAATGGAGACACTGCACCTGCGTATGCCGTGCCACAGCTCAAATGCGCTTAAAGTAGCGCAGTTCCTTGAGAACGATGACAGAGTTGCGTGGGTAAATTATCCGGGACTTGAAAGCAGCAAGTATAAGTCTCTTGTTGACAAATATCTTCCCAACGGAGCGAGCGGAGTAGTTTCATTTGGAGTTAAGGGCGGGCGCGAGGCAGCGGTACGTATGCTGAATTCGCTGAAGCTTGCGGCTATAGTTACACACGTTGCCGATGCGAGAACTTGTGCGCTGCACCCGGCAAGCACAACTCACCGCCAGATGACGGACGAGCAACTTGATGAGTGCGGAGTGGGCGCAGATCTTATAAGGCTCAGCGTCGGGATAGAAAACGCCGATGATATAATAGCTGATCTCAAGCAGGCGCTTGACGAGGCGACGAAATAAAAGAGCTGAAACAAAATAGCTTTCGCGGGACGCGAAAGCTGTTTTGTTTCTTAGCGGCAAACACTTAATTCTTTGGCGTTATCGTTACCTGCTGAGCGGCCTGATCCCAGCCGACGTCGGCATTAAGACTTTCCGCTATGAACCGTACAGGCGTATAAGTCCTGTCATTTTCAACGAACGCGGGGCTGTCGAGAGTATACGGCGCGCCGTTCACATACGCTGTATCTGAGCCTATCGTGATAACGATGACAGTATCGCCCTTCGTTATCGTTACCTGCTGTGCCGCCTGATCCCATGCTACCGTCGCGCCGAGGTTCTCCGCAACGAATCTTGCGGGCAGCATCGTCCTATCATTCCTTACTACAGGGGCTACGTCGTTTTCAACGCTCTGTCCGAATACGCTTGCAGTAGTCTGCCCTATATACAGCACAAGCGAATTAACGATATTATTATTGTTCGTTATGTTGCTGTTTGTGGTTATATTGTTGTTTGTCGTGATATTGTTGTTTGTTGTTGTGTTCGTATTTGTCGTAGTATTTGTGTTGGTCGTAGTATTATTTATCGTCGTGTTGTTGTTTATTATCGTAGTTGTGCCGTTTTCATCTGTTGTGGCTGAATTGTTGTTGTCGTTTGTGCCGTTGTTTTCGTTATTTCCGTTATCGGTGTTTCCGCTGTTATTATCATCACTGCCGTTATTGTTTCCGTTATCCGGCGCAGTCGTTGGGGGCGTAGTTATCGTAGGCGCAGCGGTAGGCGGTGTTGGATCGGTCGTTGGCGGTGTCGTTACAACAGGCGCGGTAGAGGTGTATTCGTAATTATAGTGTATCGTTGCGTTTGTTAAAGAGTCATTGCTACTGCCTATAGATACTTTATTCCATTCATCTTGACTGCCTGTATAGTAGACATTTTGAAGCGAATAACAAAAATTAAAACCTAAATCACCTATAGTTATAATACTTTTAGGGATAAGAATATTTACCAAATCATAGCATCCTCCGAAAGTATCATTATTAATACTCGTAAGTCCTGCTGAAAGCTTGGCATATGTTAGCTTTTCGCAAAAAGTAAACGTACTCGTCCCCATAAGCAAAACACTGTCCGGCAATTCTATTGATGTGAGTCCGTCACAATCATAAAATGCTCTGTCTCCTATCTTTTTCAACCCATGTTCAAATTGAACTCTTGCAAGGTTTGAACAGCTCGCAAATGCATTCGTTCCTATTTCTTCAACATTGGCGGGTATATGTATCTCCGAGAGCTTATCGCAGCCGCAGAATGCCTTTTCGCCTATCGTTTTCAGCGTTGACGGCAGTGTAACGCTTGCGATATTATCGCAGTCCTCAAATACGCTCAGCTCAAGATTCGTCACACCCTCCGGTATCGTGACGCTCGTGATATTGTCACAGTTCTTGAAGGCTTCCTTCGATATGCCTGTTACCGGCTGACCTTGAATTGTCGCAGGGATATTTACCTCTCCGATATAATCCTTGCTGAAGCTCGTAATGGTCACTCCGTTGCTCAGTACCGCTACCGAAAAGTCCCCCTCTGCGGGCTGTGCCGAGGCGGTGACCGCCACAGCGGTCATTGCGCACGCCGCAAGCGACAGTGCAAATGCAAGCTTTGAAAATCTTTTTTTCATAAAAGTTCCTCATTTTTTGATTTGAATGAAAAAAGTTTGCTTGGAAGTATGCATCAAAAAAGGTGCATACCGGCAATTCTGGCATGCACCTAAAAAACGCATGCTCGAATTGTCGCCAAACAAACTTCACTGATTCTAAAACAGAATTGCAAAAAAGAGCCTGCATTTTTATCAAAATAAAAATGCAACCTATTTTGAAATCATTATTAAAGTTTATTTGGCAACCCCCATTATATCACATGTCCGCGGTTTTGTAAACAGCCGTTTCGATATTTTTTGAAAATTTTATTTGCAAAAGGAAGGTTTTTGCATAATGCCGGAGGGAAGAGTAAAATGAAGCTTGCCGTAAAAAACAAGCCGCCTCTGCGCTATAAAACGGCAACGGCGGCTGTATTTTTATTTCTTCCTGAATGCGAATATCTTCATCAGCAGGAACGTCACCGGCACGCCTATCACGGCGGCAAGGATATACGCTATCAGCCGGTGCATATGAAGCACGCTGTAGACAACGAAAACGACCGCCTGCTGGATTATGAAATTCGGTATATACGATATAAAAAATTTAATATATTTTACAAAGCCGAGCCGCTCCTTGAAGGTCAGGAAGCTGTTCAGCAGATACGATATAACTGTCGAGGTTATATATCCGGCCGTGAACGACAGGTTTGCGTCGGGTATCAGAAATCCGTACAGCATCGAAAACAGCACGCCGTTTATCGTGTTTATCCCGCCGACTATAAGGAACATTATAAATTCCTTTGAAAAAAACATTTTTTTCAGCTTTGCGCCTGTGCTGCTTTCGGCGGTCTCCCAGTCTATGAGCTCCTCGCCCTTTACGATATACGCTTTTTTTGCAATATCGGCAAGCGGCGAATCGGAAAACGAATCCGAATAAAACGTATCGCATTCCGCGTCCGGCAGCTCCTCATAAAGCCGCCGCACCTTTTCCTCGCCCCAGCAGTTTTCGCCGGTGTATTTCCCTGTGCGGATATCAACACGCGACGCTATGAGCCGCCCGAATCCGAGACGCTCCGCTATAGGCTTAAGCAGAAATTCCGGAGACGCAGATATTACAACGTCGTCGTCAAGGCGTGTCTTTCTGTAATAATCCTTTATATTGTCCTGATGCGAATCCCAGAACAGCTCCGTTTCACGCTCTGCGTCATTCACGTGCGTCAGGAATCGATACATTTTCTCCTTGAATTTTGTCTTGCTCCACGCCCCTATGATATACATCCCGAAGGCGAAAACGGTCATCGGAACGGTGAGCAGTATTTTCGGATACTTTTTCAGGCAGTAAAAATAAAAATCCCTTGTCGAGTCGCCATTATATATCGTATTGTCAAAGTCATAAATGTTCATTCGGTCCCTCCAGCAAAACGACAGCCATTGCGCTTATGCCTTCGCCGCGCCCCTCAAAGCCGAGCTTTTCTGTAGTTGTCGCTTTTATGTTTACTCTGCCAATGTCGGTCTTTAGATCATCAGCAACATTTCTGCGCATCTGCTCTATATGATCCATCATTTTTGGGCGCTGAGCGATGATCGTGATATCGGCGTTGCCTATCCTAAAGCCCTTGCTTTCGGCAAGCTCAACGACGCGCCTTAAAAGCACACGGCTGTCCGCTCCCTCAAATTCCGGATCGGTATCGGGAAAATGTCTGCCTATATCGCCGAGCGCCGCGGCACCGAGTATCGCATCTGACAGCGCATGGAGCGCAACGTCTGCGTCCGAATGACCGAGCAACCCCTTTTCATACGGTATCTCAACTCCGCAGATTATGCATTTTCTTCCTTCAACGAGCTTATGAACATCATAGCCCTGTCCTATCCGCATTGCTTTGCCCTCCTTTTTAAGATTTCCTCGCCGACGGCTATGTCCGACGGCGTCGTCAGCTTTATATTTTCGTAGCTGCCCTCCGTGATCTTTATTTTTATGCCGATGCTTTCGGCAAGCATACAGTCGTCGGTCGCCGCAGAGGTATCGTTCGCCGTCTCGTGTGCGCGGATTATATCGCTTTTGAAAAATGCCTGCGGCGTCTGTATCTGATATGTCGTTTCGCGGTCGAGCGTTCCGGAGATAAAGCCGTTTTTGTCCGAGCTTTTCAGGGTGTCCTTGCACTTTACGCCGAGCGCCGCCGCTCCGTATTTTTTGCAGTCCTCCGTTACGCGTGTGATCTCTTCGCCGGTGATAAGCGCCCTTGCGCCGTCGTGTATAAGTACGATGTCGCCGGACGCCGCCTTAAGACCGTTGTATACAGATCCGGCGCGTGTTTTTCCGCCGCATATGACGGAGGATATTTTTTTAAAGCCGTATTTTTTTGCAATATCATTAAACAGCGGAATATCGTCATTTCCTGTTACGACGATTATTTCGTCTACAACGCCGCAGTCCTCAAACGCCGATACAGTACGCGCTATTATTTCCGTTCCCGCAAGCGGCATATATACCTTGTTAAAGCCGGCGCCCATGCGCGTACCCATGCCGCCGGCGGCTATTACTGCTGTTACCATGGCTTTCCCTTCTTCCCGTTATCAGAAAATTAGCACATCCTTTATGATGTGCTAAACCAATGCATCGATCGTATCGTTCATTATGTTTTCAATATCGCTTTCAGAAGCAAACGCCGAAAGCACCAGCTCGCTCAGAACTATCTGCCTTGCGCTGCCGAGCGTTTTTCTTTCATTTGTCGAAAGACCTTTTATCCTGTCGCGGTACATAAGATCCTTCAGAACGCTCACTACCTGATATATATCGCCAGATTTGATCTTGTTCATGTTTTCTCTTTGACGCTTGTTCCAGTTGATATCGTTATTTATCGGGGTCTTTATAAAGCTTTCGATAACCCGCTTTGCCTCGTCCTTGTCGATAACGTCTCTCAGCCCGATGGAGTCGCTGTTGTCTATCGGAATATTTGTGGTCATGTTGCCGACAGCAAATTTTACAGAATAATAATTTCTCTTTTTTCCCGCGATTTCTATTTGGCGTATCTCTTCAACAGTTCCGGCGCCGTGCATCGGATGCACTACTTTATCACCAACATTATACATTTTCAACCTCCATTCTGTCGTTTACGCCGGTACAAATCATAACGTAAAAAGGAAGCGGATACTGTGTGCGCCGCTTGGTTTTTGATAATCATATGATTATGCCCGAATTTTCCTATATATATTATACCACAAAATCATCCAAAAGTCAAATATAATATTGTATCACATGTTTAACAAAATTGCAATATGTTTTTTATGAAAAATAGCATCTATTATGAAAAAAATATTGTGTATAATGCTGTCAGCAATGTAAATTAAAAATCAAATCTTAAATTATTTTTGAATTATCGTAAATAAAAATTGACTTAAGGATCGAGATATGGTATAATATAATTTATACAAAATGCCGAAACATAGGAGAGATAACATTGAAAATTCATGAATCAGCGGAAAATTATCTTGAGACAATATTGATGCTGAAGGAAAAGGGACCGTACGTAAGGGCCATAGACGTTGCGCATGAGCTTTCGTTTACAAAGGCAAGCGTATCTGTCGCGTTGAAATCTCTGCGCAACGGCGGATATATTACTGTTGACGAGAACGACGGCAATATCTCGCTTACGGACGGTGGGCTTGCCATTGCTGAGAAAATATATGAGAGGCATCAGGTAATAGCCAAGCTCCTCATGGAGCTCGGTGTATCCGAAAAAACGGCGTATGAGGACAGCTGCAAGATTGAGCATGACATAAGCAGCGAGAGCTTTGACCGTATAAAGCGGTATATGATAAAGCACGACCTGCTGTAGCTTATGCTTTGCAGGCCGTGTAGATCAGAGCGTTGCATATCGCTGCGGCGACGCCGCTCCCGCCCTTGCGCCCTTGTGCGATTATGCATGGTATATCAAGGCTGCGGATAAGCTCCTTGCTTTCTGTCACATTCACGAAGCCTACCGGCGCGGCTATGATAAATTCCGGTCTGAGGCTGCCGTCGGTTATCATTTCATGGAGCTTTATAAGCGCTGTGGGGGCATTGCCGAGTGCAAAAATAAGCGGACCGTCAAGCCTTGCTGACTTTTCCATCGACACTGCGGCGCGCGTTATACTGCGGCGGCGGGCTTCTTCCGCGACGTCGCTGTCGGACATAAAGCAGTGTACACTTCCTCCGAGCCCGGCAAGGCGCGTTTTATTTATGCCGGACTTTGCCATGTTGGTGTCGGTAATTATTGAGGCGCCTTTTTTTAATGCGGCGAGCGCATTAGAAATGGCGTTGTTGCTAAAATACAGATTTTTTGCATAGTCAAAGTCGGCGGTCGCATGGATAACGCGCAGAACCACCGGCTTGTTTTCTTTTGGGATCGGAGTGTTGAGTTCGCTTTCGATAATTTCAAAGCTCCTCTTTTCGATCTCATCAGGTCTTATATATTCTATCATGCCGTGAATTCCCTTCGTAAAATTATATCATGCTTCATTTTTTGCTGCGCGTCTCTGCTCTGTTTCGCGCTTTGAAAATATACAGCCGCAGTAATCCTGACGGTATATCCCGTATTGGGCAGAGAGTTCGCAGGAGCGCTTATAGCCGTTTTTCTTTTTAAAGTCGGAAAACAGATACTTGACGCCGTATTTTTCGGCGGTCTCTCTGCCTATATCATTCAGTGCCTGAGCGTTTTTATGGGGACTTATGGACAGCGTGGTGGTGAAATACTCAAAGCCGCCCTCAGCGGCTTTTTGAGCCGTTTCCTCGAGCCTCAGCCTATAGCATTTAAAGCACCGCTCGCCGCCCTCCGGCACATTTTCGAGCCCCTTTACCGTTTCATAAAAGTTGCTATCGTCAAAAGCGCCTTCCGAAAAGCCTACGGAGCCATCCGGGAACATCGCCGCTATAAGCCGCTTCTGCTCATCAACACGCTTAAAAAATTCATCTGCAGGATAAATATTCGGATTATAATAAAAGACCGTTATATCAAAAAAACGGCTCAGATATTCGAGTACATAGGTAGAGCACGGTCCGCAGCAGCTGTGAAGAAGGAGTGAAGGCCTGCGCCCGTTAAGAGCGCTAATTTCGCGGTCAAGAATGATCTGATAATTTTGCTTCATAAAAATACCCTCTTTAATATTGATCATTTTGCGTAAAAGAAAGTCAAAACTAAAACAGAGACTGCCGCATTAAATGCAGCAGCCTCAGAAAAGATTCATGATTTACTGTATAACTCTCTTGCCTCCGCAGAAGTCGCTTCTGGAATCGAGTGAAGAATACTTTACAACATCTCCTGTGCTGGGAGCGTGTATATACATTCCGTCGCCTACGTATAAACCTACGTGGTGCGGAGCTGAACTGCTTCCGAAGTAAACAAGGTCACCGGATTGGAGTTCGCTTCTTGAAACGTATACACCGTCATTATCCCACTGAGTATATGTTGTACGTGTGATGCTGATTCCGCATTCTCTCATAACATACTGAACAAATCCTGAGCAGTCAAAGCCTGCGGGAGTTGTGCCGCCCCAGAGATACGGAACACCGAGATACTTCGCGGCAGTATCAATGACCTGCTGAGCCTTTGCACTGTTTGCGGTGTATGAATTTGAGGTTACTGTTTTGCTTGAACCCTTATACCTGAAATCTACAGGCATGCTGTAAACCTCGCTGCCGTCAGCCAGAACACCGCCGACAATAAGTGTGTAATCCTTATTGGTCGCAAGAGTACCGGCCTTTATCTCATGAGATGTTGAGGCGTATATATCCTCAAGTACAACAGAATTGGCGCTTGCATCTTTTATTATAACGTGATATGTAGATGCGCTGGGGATCGAAGTCCATGAGATCGTGAAGTCGCCCTCTTCAATTTCTGCTCCGTCCTCGGGAAGAGTTATTACCGGAAGAGCTACGGAATAGCTGTCCGATTTAAATGCATTGTAAGAGCGGTTTACGCTGGCGATAGCCTGCTCTCTAGTTGTTGAACCAAGTGGATCCAAAGTGTCTTCTGTAATGCCGTTGATGAGTGAATTATTAAGAGCTGTGATCACGGAAGTCTCAGCCCATTCACTGATCTCGTCAGCATCCGAAAATTGGTCAATCGCGGATGTGTCGCTGCCGTCGGCAAGCTCAAAGTCTACCTAGCTGGCTGCAAGTGTCGAAACAAGCATCTTTGCCATTTCCTCACGCGTGACCAGTCTGTTGGGGGTGAATGTGCCGTCCGATGTTCCGGACACGATGCCATAGCAGTATG
>CALXRY010000060.1 GCA_944390955.1 uncultured Clostridia bacterium
CGGCAAGCATCGCGTCCTCGAGCTCCACCCTGAGCATCGTGCGGCGTTCGGGGTCCATGGTCGTTTCCTTCAGCTCTTCGGGATCCATCTCTCCGAGACCCTTATACCGCTGTACCTTTGCTCCCTGTCCGAGCTCAGCTATATATCTGTCGCGCTCGTCCTCATCGTAGGCGTAACGCTCTACAAGGTTCTTGTTTTTGCCCTTGAATACCTTAAAGAGCGGCGGCTGTGCGATATATACGTGACCCTCATCGATGAGCGGACGCATATATCTGAAAAAGAACGTAAGAAGAAGCGTCCTGATATGCTGACCGTCGACGTCGGCATCGGCCATGATGACTATTTTTCCGTATTTCAGGTTGTTTATATCGAACTCATCGCCTATGCCCGTACCGAGAGCCTGTATTACAGGCAGGAGCTTTTCGTTTGAATAGACCTTATCGATACGCGATTTTTCAACGTTCAGCATCTTTCCCCAAAGCGGAAGTATCGCCTGATAGCGGCGGTTCCTGCCCTGCTTTGCCGAACCGCCGGCGCTGTCGCCCTCGACAATAAAGAGCTCGGCATAGTCCGCGCCCTCATCCTGGCAGCGTGCAAGCTTACCAAGCAGCGACGAATTTGACGCCGCACCACTCTTTCTTGTCGCCTCGCGTGCTCTCTTTGCCGCCTCGCGCGCTCTTGACGCAGTAAGCGTCTTTTCGATTATAGCACGCGCCGTTCTCGGGTTCTCCTCAAGGAACGCCGACAGCTTGTCATTGAGCGCGCTCTCTACGAGCGTTCTCGCCTCGCTGTTTCCGAGCTTAGCCTTCGTCTGTCCCTCGAACTGCGCCTCCGTCACCTTCACGCTTATGACCGCCGTAAGCCCCTCACGTGTATCCTCGCCGGAAAGGTTGGCTTCCTTCTCCTTGAGCATCTTGTTCTTTCGCGCATAGTCGTTTATAACACGCGTAAGTCCGGATTTAAAGCCTGTTTCGTGCGTTCCGCCGTCGCTTGTGTGGATATTGTTCGCAAATGATAGGATGTTCTCGTTATAGGCGGTCGTATACTGCATCGCAACCTCGACCATCATTCCCTCGCGCTCAGCCTCAAAATAAACGACCTCATCATGTATTGCATCTTTATTTCTGTTAAGGTATTTTACAAATTCCTTTATACCGCCCTCGGCGTGGAGTGTCACGGGTTCATGCTCATCGGAGCGGTTGTCGGAAAATATTATCTTTACCCCCTTATTCAGAAACGCCTGTTCTCTCAGACGCTTTAAAAGGACATCATAGTCAAATTCCAGTACCTCGAATATCTCCGGGTCGGGCTTGAACGTTATCTTTGTTCCCGTTTTGTCTGTGTCTCCTATGACCTTGAGCTGGCAGGTCGGCTTTCCGCGTTCATATGTCTGATAATATATATGCTTGCCATCGGCAACCTCGACCTGCAGGCTTTCCGAAAGCGCGTTCACAACGGACGAGCCCACACCGTGCAGACCGCCCGAAACCTTGTATCCGCCGCCGCCGAATTTTCCGCCGGCATGAAGAATAGTCAGCACGACCTCGACCGTCGGAATGCCCTGCTGCGGGTGTATGCCCACGGGAATACCACGTCCATTGTCTTTTACCGTTACGGAATTATCTGGGTTTATGTCAACATATATCTCCGTACAGTATCCGGCAAGAGCCTCGTCTATCGAGTTATCCACTATCTCATAAACGAGATGGTGAAGTCCTGCCGAGGACGTCGATCCTATATACATGCCCGGACGCTTTCTTACGGCGTCAAGTCCCTCCAGCACCTGTATCTGGTTTTCGTCATACTTTGTTTCAATTTTCTGTTCCAGTTCGTTCATATTATCCTCCATTCTGCCGCTCACAGCGGCACAAATCATAACACGGAAGAGAAGCTTGTCATCACTTTTGCTTAGCAAAAGCCGCCTTCGGCGTCCGCTCTTCGTGGCGGCGAGTGCATATTGCCGCCCAACGCGGTGACGGCGTATCCTTATACTCCGAACCGCGACGGGTGGTGAGATGCGCCGCTTATGTTTCGCGTTATCGTTCCTTTCCTAAAAAGTCCAAGCTATCGCCGCTTCGACGCATCAATACCTGCGTCGACATCGACGAAATATATATATAAGTATTACCTTTATTTTCCGTTATTATAAACGATTTCGGCAGATCCTCGGTTGCGTATATGATCTGCCCCTTTTTCTGTGCAGACGGCAGAAAACGCTTGCCGAGCCTTGACACCGTAGTATTGTCGACGTCAAATATTCCGACGACCTCGCGCATATCTACCGTTATATCGTTTCCTATATGAAGATACATGCCGCTCCTCCGCTCTGTGTTTTTATCTAACCTCCACCGTACCATCCTGCACATAAAACAATTTCGTATCTGCCGTGCTCTTCAGTATATCGGTGTCGGTCGACGTTATGAGTACCTGCTTGTCCTTTATCTTTTCCGCAAGATACAGCCGCCTTGACCTGTCGAGCTCGCTCATTATATCATCGAGCAGCAGCACGGGGTATTCATCTTTTATGCTGCATATATAATCCGACAGAGCAATCTTGAGCGTCAGCGCCGCTGTCCGCTGCTGCCCCTGCGAAGCGTACAGCTTTGCATCGTTCCCGTTTATCTTTATCTCAATATCATCGCGCTGTATTCCATACACCGCTGTTCGCAGTTCTATCTCGCGCCGCTGTTCCTTTTCGAGAGCCTCAAAGAACGCCTCAGGAGTGATCTCGTTTACCCTTATACCGTAAGAATATCCAAGCTCCAGCTTTTCGCCGGATATTTCATTCTGTATTCCTGCAGCAAATTTCCCGAGCAGCTCGATAAATTCCGCTCTGTAGCGCATTATCCTCGCGCCTTCTGCGCTCAGCTGCTCATTCCAGACGCTCAGCATGACATCCGAGCGGCTGCCGGAGCGCTTCAGTTCCTTTAACAGACTGTTCTTCTGGGTCAGCGCCCTATTGTAGTCGATAAGACTCGTAAGATATTTCGGAAAAAGCTGGCTTATCGCCAGATCCATGAACCTCCGCCGTACAGACGGCGAGCCCTTGACAAGGCTCAGGTCTTCCGGTGAGAACATGACCGTATTCAGATAATTCATCAACATCGACAGCTTCTTTATCTGGATATTATTTATCTTTATCGACTTTTTTCCGTTTTTCATAAAGCTCATGACGGCCCTATAGCTTCTTTCCGACGTTTCAAAACTGAGCGCAGCCCTCGCGCCGACGCATCCGAATCGTATGAGCTCCCTGTCAGATTTTGCACGGTGGCTTTTACCCTGAGAAAACATATACACTGCCTCAAGGATATTCGTTTTCCCCTGGGCATTTTGTCCGTATATCAAGTTCGTGCCTGGCGACAGTTCTAAAGTCTGCTCGCGGTAATTCCTAAAATCCCTTAACGACAGCTTCGTAACATGCATTACTCGACCCTTACTTCAACGGTCTCGTCCTCAAACTCCACCGTCACAACATCCCCCGGACGAAGCTTCTTTCCGCGCATAAGGCATTCCTCTCCGTTTACCTTCACTATCCCGTCGGCGACCATCTCCTTGGCGATGCCGCCCGTCGGAGCGACATTCGCGAATTTAAGCAGCTGGTCGAGTTTTATGAACTCCGTCGTTATTTTTACCGTTTCTATCATGATCATCTCCCGTCAGTTTGACGTTCTTGAAATTTTATTTACGCCTCTTATCTGCTTGAGCTTTTTATTTATCAACGCAAGATCATTCGTATTTCTTATCTCGATCCCTACCTGTATAACGGCCATGCCCTTTTTGTTTACAAACGCATTTACCGACTTCATATGGATCTTCATATCGGCAAGCACGTTCGTGACCTCAAGCAGTATGCCGTCCCTGTCCGGGCCCTCGATCTGAAGATTGGCGATATACGAGGTGCTGCGCTCCTTATCCCACCATACTTCTATAAACCGTCCTCTGTCCTCCTCGGACATATTATCTGGATTCATATTCGGGCAGTCCTTGCGGTGGACGCTGACTCCCCTGCCCTTTGTTATAAAGCCTACTATCTCGTCGCCTGCCACGGGATTGCAGCAATGCGCCAGCCTTACAAGACAGTTGTCTATATCCTTTACGATAATTCCTCTGCTCGAGCCGCCGCGCCTCGCAGGCGTCGCCTCGACAACTCCGGACTCATCATTCAGCACCGCCTCAAGCTTATTTTTATTTTCAGTCTCCCTCTGCTCCTGCAGCCATCTGTCACGGAGTCTTACAACTACCTTCTGTGCTGTAAGCCCTCCGTAGCCAACGCTTGCATAAAGGTCATCAAGCGCCTGGAAACCGTATCGCCTTATCATCGGCTCGACCCATTCGGGCTTGAAAAGCTGCGCATGAGTGTTTCCGAGCCTTCTCAGTTCCTTTTCTATTAGCTCCTTGCCGTGCTCAATATTCTCGTCTCGCCGTTCACGCTTGAACCATTGATTTATCTTGTTCTTCGCCTGAGACGTTTTGCATATCTTGAGCCAGTCGCGGCTCGGCCCGTGGGTGTTTGCCGTCAATATCTCGACTATCTCGCCTGTCTGCAGAACATAATTGTTCTGTACAATCTTTCCGTTCACCTTCGCGCCGCTCATCTTGTAGCCGACCTGCGAATGTATCCTGAACGCAAAATCTATTACCGTCGCGCCCGCGGGAAGCGATATTACCTTGCCCTGCGGAGTGAATACGAACACTTCGTCCTCAAACAGATCCACCTTAAGCGTATTAAAGAAATCATCGGTATCGAGCAGCTCGTTCTGCGTATCGAGCAGGTTCCTGACCCACTCAAGCTTCGTATCCATCGCCGTTTCGCCTGATATTCCCTCTTTATATTTCCAGTGCGCCGCAATACCGTTCTCGGCGATCTGATGCATCTGCCATGTTCTTATCTGTATCTCAAACGGCGTGCCGTTTGGACCTATCACAGTCGTATGAAGCGACTGGTACATGTTGGGCTTGGGCATTGCGATATAATCCTTAAACCGCATCGGCACCGGCGTATACAGATCATGCACCATACCGAGTATCGCGTAGCAGTCGGTCACGGTATCAACGATTATCCTGACCGCAAACAGGTCGTACAGTTCGTCTATAGTCTTGTTCTTTGTATAAAGCTTTCTGAATATGCTGTAGAAATGCTTCGCACGCCCGGTGACCTGCCCCTTTATGCCCATCTCGTCAAGCTTTTTCTCAAATATTTTTATTATATCCTCAACGTACTTTTCGCGTTCGCTCTTTTTCTGATTTATGCTCCTTGCTATTTCCTCATATGCCACCGGATCGAGGTACTTTAGCGCAAGATCCTCAAGCTCTACCTTGATCTTTGACATACCAAGGCGGTGCGCAAGCGGCGCATAAACGTCAAGCGTCTCCTTTGAGATCGTAAGCTGCTTTTCGCGCTTCATATAATTGAGTGTACGCATATTGTGGAGTCTGTCGATAAGCTTTATAACAACGACTCTTATGTCCTTCGCCATTGCAAAAAACATCTTTCTGAGGTTTTCCACCTGCTGTTCCTCGGGCGAAACGTATTTTATCTTGCGCAGCTTTGTAACTCCGTCAACAAGCTCCGCCACGTTCTTTCCAAACAATGTTTCTATATCCTCTGAGGAAAACGCCGTATCCTCAACGACATCATGCAGAAGCGCAGCTGTTATCGTTGTCGCGTCAAGATAAAACTGCGATGCGATATACGCAATCTGAACAGGATGCTCTATATACGGAGCGCCGCTCTTTCTTTTCTGGTTTTTATGCGCGTCCTTTGCAACGCGATACGCAATATATATCATATCGGTATTCGCATGCGGAGAATAGCCCTGAACTGCTTTTATTATATTGTCTACTATCGCATCGGTATCTCCTTCGGCAGTCTGCGGAAGCTGCTCCGGCGCAAGTATCGAATATTTTTTATTGTCTGGCATAAAGCTCCCGCCTTTCTTTGATCATTGCTCTTCTTTCTTTATATCCTTTAAAATAAGTTGCACTGCCCTGTTGTTCTGATAAGTATTTATATCCATCTGGAACGCGAGCCTTATCATATCTCCCGTCCGGAGCGTCTTTGCAAGCCCGCCCATATAAAAACCTATACAGTTTATCTGCCGTTCGTTTTTTTGTATACCGAGACGCAGATGTTTCTTATCGGCGCCCACCGCGCTTATATATGCTATTGCCGCACCGGAAAGCGAAAACACCGGTTTTTCATTCCCCGTACCGAACGGCTCCAGCTTTGAAAGCAGCTCAGCATTTTTCAATGTTAATGAGCGCTCGGAAACGGCACAGTCTATCCTGACCTTTGGGATCATGTCGTCTTTGCTCAGATGCTCATCGGCGTATTTGTTTATCTTTTCAATAAATCTTTCAAGGTCGGAAATATTTATTGAAAGTCCTGCCGCAATCTTATGGCCGCCGAACTGTGTCAAGCAGTCTTCGCATGCCGACAGTGCGTCAAACAAATTAAAGCCGTCTATGCTCCTGCCAGAGCCCTTACCTATGCCGTTTAAGTGCGAAATAAGAATACACGGCCTGTAGAATTTTTCGCATATCCTTGAAGCAACTATGCCTATAACGCCGTGATGCCAGCCCTCCTTTGCAAGAACTATAACCTTTTTCTTTTCAAAATTCGGGTCTCCGGCAATCATCTCCATTGCCTCGTCAAATATTTGCTGCTCCGTTATCTGCCGCTCCTTATTTTTTTCATCAAGCTCCGCTGCGATCTCCGCAGCCTCTGACGGTTCCTTTGAAAGCAGCAGCCTAACGCCCGTTTCCGCCCTGCCGAGCCGCCCTGCGGCGTTTAGTCTCGGCGCTATCGAAAACGCTATCGATGCAGTATTGAGGCTCTCGCTGTGCGTCCCGCACCGCTCAAGCAACGCCTTCAGTCCAAGACGCTCCGTTTTTCTCAGCGCCTTTATACCCCTGTCGACTATCACCCTGTTTTCACCGGTCAGCGGAACGACGTCCGCCACCGTGCCTATCGCCGCAAGGTCTATATATTTATTGAATACATCTATCGTCTTTATTCCCAGCTTCATCGCCGACGCCAGCGCAAGCTTAAACGCCACTCCTACTCCTGCAAGCTCCCTGAACGGATATTCATCATCGCGCTTCGGATTCACTATCGCAGCAGCCGCTGTCGGTATGCGTTCCTTGCAGGTATGATGATCGGTTATTATAACATCCATGCCCTGAAGAGCCGCAAACTCAACCTCTCCTATGGCCGTTATTCCGCAGTCCACCGTTATAAGCAGCTTCGCGCCCTGCTTTATCAGCTTATTCACAGCCATAATATTTATTCCGTATCCCTCTCCCTTCCGGTCGGGTATATAATATTCAACCTCCGTGTTGAGGGAACTCAGAAAATCATAAAGCAGCGCCGTTGACGTGATGCCGTCAACGTCGTAATCGCCGTATACGACGATCTTTTCATGCTCTTCGACCGCTTTTTTTATACGCTCGGCTGCTTTGTCCATATCCGTCATTTCCATTGGGTTTATTATACTCTGCATGGATTTTTTCAGGAATGGTATCATATCATCGGTCCCTATTCCCCGGTTCATCAATATAGTAACGAACACAGCAGGAATACGCAGCCCGCGGGCAATCGACTCTATATCATCACGCTTTAACGCCTTGTTTCTGTACTGCCAATTCTTCTCAATCATATTTTCTTCCAGTCCAAATACTCAGTAC
>CALXRY010000061.1 GCA_944390955.1 uncultured Clostridia bacterium
AAAGCCAGACCTTTGGTCTGTCCGCGCCTTCTTGCGCGGTGCGCGTACGCCGTTGGGACAACAAAAATGCAGCATATTGCTGCATTTTTGTTTGTTTCGTCCGTTCTGCATCTAAAAGCGAGCAGCCCTATGCGATTCTTAATTCGACAGGTCCCGTAGCTTTATTAAATTTTATTCTTTCTTTCAATTTTCAGTATATAATCAAATATCCGCCCTGCTGTCTCATCCTTTGAAAGCTTCGGGAGACGCAGCTCTCCGTCCGGCGATATGAGCGTAATAATATTCGTATCCGTGCCGAAGCCCGCCCCATCCTCTTTGAGACTGTTGGCGGCTATCAGATCGAGATTTTTTTCAGCCAGCTTCTTTCTGGAATTTTCGATAAGGTTTTCCGTTTCCATCGAAAAACCACAGAGTATCTGCCCGTGGCGCTTGTTCTTCCCGAGCTCAGCGATTATATCTGTCGTCCGCTCAAGCTCTATCGTCATTTCCCCGTCCTTTTTCTTTATCTTTTCACTGCTGATATTTTTCGGCCGGTAATCTGCAACGGCCGCGGCCTTGACTATTATATCCTGTTCCGGTGCGGCCCTGAATACGGCCTCCGCCATCTCCGCCGCCGAAACCACATTTATCACTTTGACAAACAGCGGGAATTCGGTCTCTACTGCTCCGGCAACGAGCGTCACATCTGCTCCGCGGAGCATCGCATTTTTTGCGAGCGCTATTCCCATCTTGCCGGTGGAGTGATTCGTTATGAACCGCACAGGGTCTATATCCTCCCTTGTTGCTCCTGCGGTAACAAGCACCTTCTTCCCTTCCATATCATGCGGCAACGCTATATGCTTAAGGATATACTGCAAAAGTGTTTCCTCGGACGGCATGCGTCCGTCGCCGGTGTCGCCGTTCGCGAGCCTGCCACGGTTCGGCTCAACTATCTCATAGCCGAAGCTTTTGAGCCTTTCAATATTATCCTGCACTATGGGATTATGGAACATGTTATGGTTCATCGCGGGCGAGATTATCTTCTTACATGGACACGCCATGACCGTTGTGGTCAGCATATCGTCGGCAATGCCGCAGGCTATCTTTCCTATAACATTTGCGCTTGCCGGAGCGATCATTACGACATCGGCGGCCTTCGCAAGCGCCACATGCTCCACGCTGTATTCAAAATTCCTGTCGAAGGTATCTATCAGACACTTATGCTGTGTGAGCGTTTCAAAGGTGATAGGGTTTATAAAATTCTCGGCGTTTTTTGTCATGAGCACATGCACGTCCGCGCCGAGCTTTGTCAGCATACGTACAAGGTTCGGCATTTTATACGCGGCAATAGACCCCGTAACTCCGAGAACGACTGTTTTCCCCTTAAGCATATCATCATCTCCTGTTTTTCTTTTTATTATACTACGTCCTGTCCGAAACATCAACATAAATTTAAAAGGCCCCGGCAGCGCAAGGCTGAACCTTATGACCGACAGTCCTTAAATTACTGTCAACAAGAAGCTCCTATATAATAAAAGCAAAATTCAGCTCTATATCTTTTTTTACCTCTAAAAGCTCAAGATCGATCATATACACCGTCTTTTTGCCGTGTCCCGTTTCAAAGGTTTTCTCCGATACACGGCAGCCGAACGCTTCGGCGTCATATATCAGCCTTGAACCGCCGATCCTAACCATTCCATCAGTTTTCTCCGGTCTTTCCTCTGTGACAAAATGCTCTGTTATGCTTTCGGGAATATCTTGAAAACGCATTCTGTCAGTCAGCGTGATTTTATCGGCCAAAAAGTCAAACGTTCTCTCAAGCAACAAAAGCTCGCCCGCCTCATATGCCTCTGCAAAATCAATAACAAGGCGCTTATCATCCGCTTGCTTTATGCTTCCGCGATGCTCCTCACCCTCTTTCTGGAGTCTGCCGTTTATGATAGGAACACTGTGGGCAAGCGCGGACGGCGCAAAATATTTATAGCGGCCTTCCCCGAAATAATCCGCTGTATATTCTCCGCGTCCCGGGTCGGTTATGATATTTTGCCCTCCGGCATTTATAATAAAGCAGCCTATGTCATTATGATTATGTGACTCGTTATTCGTTCCTGCCTTTGCGGCAAAATCATACTTTTCCGTTTTGTTTATGTACCATGATGCGTCTTTAAAGTATTCACAGCCGTACTCATCATTTGCTTCCGTCTGCAGTGACACATCACGCCACGCAAAATCCCTTATAAAGTGCGCATATCTATGGCAATTATCGCCGTATGCCCCTTGAGCGCAGCCGTCGTCCGGGACAATGATCTCATCGTATTTTCCCTTGAGGAAATGCGACAGCCCGCTCCTGTGATGAAAATTATCGCTACAGTCGGAAAACGGCACCGTTTTATTGCCCTTAAGTCTCATCTTCTGCTGGAAAAGCGCAATCCTTTTCACCTTTTCATCGGCAAAAAGATCATCTCCGCAGTACCTGCGAAGCAGCTCCGCAAAGTATACAAAATACCCAAAGCCGTATGTCCAATAGTTTATGCCCTCTACGCATGCGCCATCATCTCCGAAGCCGTCAAGGTAGCATGAGATCGTTTTCATAAGCCTCGGCATTGCTGCCTTTATCTCCTCTTCCTCCGCGAGATACAGAAATACTGCTCCGACGCTCCCCGCACAAACCGCCGCCCAGTTATTTTCTATCGTGTCCCATGTATTTTTGCGTCCGCTCAAATACGGTTCAATTATCCTGCGGCGAACCTCGTATTTTATACGTTCCGAAACCTCCGGAGCAAGTATGTCCTCCGTCATATACAGAATTTCCGAAAGCGCAAACCCAGTTTCGGCTGCGAACAGATCTATATGCGTTATTTTTTCAAAAATACTCTCATTCCTGTTTATATGCGCCGGAAGCGCCCATGTAAATTCATCGAGCACCGCCCATACAGCATCCTGCAGGAGGCTTATGTATTCTCCGCCGCATACCGCCGCAAGCAGCGCATATGTATTAAGGCGCTTCCTGTGCTCAAAATATCGGTCCTCATACTCCTGCCGGCTGCCGGTCTTATAGAAAATCTCAAAATCGCTCAGCAGCAATGATTCAATAGGAGTATTTTTCATCTCATCGCCCGCCGATTTTATTACCTGAAGCTGCTTCTGCAAAAACTGATCTCTTCTTATGTTTTCTGAAATATTTGTAATCTCCGCGAACAACTCGTTTTTCATATCTGTTCCTTTCCGGCGTATATACGCCATTTATATCAAATTTTTTTTGCCGGATCGCTATTGTTCACGCAATCTGCAGCTATACCATAGCATAAATATTACACCATGTCAAGAATATCTTTACAGCAATACAGCTAAGTGCTTAGGCAAAACAATACCGGCGTACGGGAATTACAACCGCACGCCGATATCGTTTATTTTTCTCTTAAATATATTGCGTGTCTCGGGCATTTTTTTGCACAGAGACCGCAGTTCCTGCACTTGCTGTAATCGATCACGGCGTAGTTATCCTCAACATGTATGGCGTCGAACGGACAGTTCTTTTCGCATATGCCGCAGCCGATGCATCCCGCCTTGCAGTATTGGTTCACCGTTTTTCCGTTTTCGGGGTTTTGGCACACTACCCACTGATTGAATTCTTTGGGCACAAAATGAATGATCCCCTTCGGACATATCTTAAGGCATTGCCCGCATGCCGTGCATTTTTCCTCATCGACAACGGCGACTCCGTTTTTGATCGAGATCGCTCCGAATCGGCAGGCGCGCGTGCAGCTTCCGAGACCGAGGCAGCCGCTCGGACATTCCTTTGCCCCGCCGCCGAGACGCACTTCGGCGGTACATTCTCGTACACCTTCATATTCATATTTATAAACGGCGCTGTTACAGTCGCCTCCGCAGGCAACTCGGGCGACCATTTCAACTACCTCTCCGGCATCCACGCCCATTATCTCCGACAGTCTTTGTGCTACCGGTGCTTTTCCGACACTGCAGCAATTCACGGGAGCTCCGTCCTTTACGATCGCTTCCGCATAGGCGCTGCACCCGGCATAGCCACAGGCTCCGCAATTTGCTCCGGGAAGCGCCTCAAGTATCTTCTCCGCTCTTTCATCGGTATCCACCTCAAACACGAACGATGCCGCGGCAAGAAGTATGCCGAACAGCAGTCCAGTGCCTCCGACAACAGAAACAGCTAAAATAATTCCTGTCATGTTGATACCTCCTTATATCGAAAAGCCCGAAAAGCCCATAAAGCCGATCGCCATGAGCCCCGCCGTTAAAAGCGCGATCGGAAAGCCCCTGAACGATTCTGGTATGGCTTTTTCGTCTATATATTCGCGTATTCCCGCCATAAGCACTATCGCAAGAGTAAATCCCAATCCGGCAAAAACTCCGAACAGCACCGAATACAGCAGATTATAATTATTCTGCACATTAAGCAGAGCAGAGCTCAGGACTGCGCAGTTTGTCGTTATAAGCGGAAGGTATATCCCGAGCGCATTATATAACGGCGGTATCGATTTTTTTACGAACATTTCCACAAGCTGAACGAGCCCCGCTATTATCAGTATGAAAAGGATGGTCTGCAAATACTCAAGCCCGAACGGTACGAGCAGATATGTGTTTGCAAGGTATGTAAACAGCGACGCAATACCCATTACGAACGTAACAGCCATTCCCATACCGATTGCAGTATCCGTCTTTTTTGAAACTCCGAGAAACGGGCATATCCCGTAGAACTTTACCATTACAAAGTTCTCGGTAAGAAGCGCACTCAGAAGGATCGCAATTATTTCCTTAGCCATTCTTCTTCTCTCCCTTCCTGCGCATTATATAATTCACCGCCGCAACAAGGATCCCAAGCACTATAAATCCTCCAGGGGCAAGCGTGATTACAGACATAGGCTGTACCGCCTCTCCGTAAAGCTCAATATCGAATATTGTACCGGCGCCGAGTATCTCTCTTACAGCACTTATCAGCGAAAGCGCCGCAGTAAATCCGAGCCCCATACCGAGTCCGTCGGCCGCGCTGTGCAGCACGCCGTTCTTTGACGCAAAGGCCTCTGCACGCGCAAGGATGATACAATTGACGACTATAAGCGGTATGAATATTCCGAGAGAGCTCGAAAGCTCCGGCAAAAACGCCTCAAGCAGCATCTGTATCATCGTAACGAACGCTGCGATTATAACGATATACGCCGCTATCCTCACCTTCTGCGGTATCAGTTTCCTCAACAGCGATATTATCACATTTGACGCGATAAGCACCGCCGTTGCGCTGAGACCCATTCCTATGCCGTTTTTAAGGCTTGTCGTTACGGCGAGAGTCGGGCACATACCGAGCAGCTGTACGAATGTCGGATTTTCCTTGATCAGTCCATTAAGAAAAACGCCGACAGCAGTTTGTTTTTTCATTATATCAAATCCTTTCCCAAGCTTATTCCGACATTTCTCCGGCTATTGCCGTAACGGTATTAACAGCTCTCGTTACACCGTCGGAGGTCATCGTTGCGCCCGATATGGCGTTTATCTCATTTTCTCCGGCACCGCTCTTAACTACGCTTATTTCTCCGTTCTTTCCGACATACTGCGAACGGAACTCCTCGTCTTCAGCATTTGCGCCGAGTCCAGGAGTTTCCTGATGCGAGATTATCTCAACTCCGGTGACTGTCCCCTCGGCGTCAACTCCGACAGCCGATCTGAGCCCTGTGTCGTAGCCCTTTGTTTCGACTATCGCGCAGATGCCGACCGTTTCTCCATCTTTTTTAGCATCGTAAAGCTCCATGATGTCGCTTTCGTATTCCTCTTCCGCGGCAGCCTCCAAGTCTCCTTTTGCTCTTGCTTCAAATCTATCAGCCTCGGGCATAACGACCCTCAGCGCATCCTGTACGCTTTGCTCCTCATTGGCTGCTATCATAGGCGCCGTTATATTATTTACAAGTGCAAGCAGCAGCGCCGATATTGCCGTGATTAGAAAAAGAATAACCGATATTTTTGTGATCTCCTTAACCTTGCTCATGATGCACTGCCTCCCTTCTGACCGAAGGATCTCGGTACCGTCGCCTTCTCAATAAGCGGAGCGGCAACGTTCATAAGGATTATCGAGAACGAAACCCCCTCCGGATATCCGCCGAATCTCCTTATCACAAACGTCAGCACGCCGCAGCCAACACCGAATATTATCATGCCGAGAGGCGTTGTCGGCGTCGTTGTGTAATCGGTTGCCATAAACACGGCTCCGAGCATAAGTCCGCCGGTGCACAGCTGCATAAGCGTGTATTCGGCCGCGCTCATATCGCCGCGGCTGCCGAAAAAGTATGTAAGCACGGCAAACGTCAGTATATATGCAAGAGGTATCCTCGGCGTTATCACCCTCCTTATAAGAAGATATACAAACCCTATAAGTATCATCGGTACCGACGTTTCGCCTATCGTTCCCGGAATAAATCCGAGGAATGCATCTCTGAGCGACGGAAGCGTACCCTCGCCCGCCTTCATGACGGCAAGCGGAGTTGCCGAGGATACGGCGTCTGCGCCGTATCCCATCATCGGATTTACAAATGTCGTCATTGCCGAGGTCCACGCTATAAGCATAAAGCATCTTGCGGCAAGCGCCGGGTTCATAAAGTTCTTGCCGAGCCCGCCGAATATCTGCTTTACGATTATTATTGCGAATGCCGAGCCGATAACTGCCATATATAAAGGTATCTGCGGTGGCAGGTTCAGCGCAAGCAGCATCCCCGTTACAACGGCCGACAGGTCTCCTATCGTGCTCTTGCGTTTCATTATCTTTGTAAATATAAATTCAGAGAGCAGGCACGAAGCGATGCACGTTATTATAACCGCCGCCGCTCTCCATCCGAAGATAACGCAGCCAAACACCGCAGAGGGCATAAGCGCTATTATAACATCGCGCATTATTCCCGACACCGTCGATTTGGTATGAATATGCGGCGCGGCCGATACTATATATTTATTACTTTCCACTTGTGCTTCCCCTCCTTGCTGCTTTCATCGCCATCGGCTTAAACGCCGCAATATTTTGAAGCATATTTTTTTTTGCGGGACACGTATACGAGCAGAGACCGCACTCTATACATTCAATAATATTGAATCTCAGTGCCGCGTCTATATCCCTGTCAAGAGCCGCCTTGTTAAGATGATTCGGCATAAGCCCCATAGGGCAGTTGGAAACACACTTTCCGCACCGTATACAAGGCATATCGGGGTCATATGTCGGCTGCGCTTCAAGCAGTGCGATCACAGCAGACGTAGTCTTTGCCACCGGCGTATCAGTAGTATACTGTGCAAAGCCCATCATAGGGCCTCCGATTATGACCTTCTGCGGCGGAGCCTTAAATCCTCCCGCTTTTTCTATCATATATGACACCGTAACTCCAAGCGGCACTCTGAAATTTGCGGGCTTATTCACAGCGTCTCCAGACACAGTAACTATCCTGTCTATAACCGGTATGCCCTTTCGGAATGCACGCCACACGTTATAGACCGTGTCTACATTAATCACAACAACTCCAACGTCCGCAGGGATCTTCCCTGTCGGGACGTTCCTTCCTGTGATCGCCTTTATAAGCTGTTTTTCAGCTCCCTGAGGATATTTTGTTTTCAGCTTCATTATCTCTATGCCGGAGTTGAAACGCACCTCTCTGCGCAGAGTATCGATCGCATCGCGCTTATTCGCTTCTATGCCTATATAGCACTTCTTTACACCAAGAAGCTTTGACAGTATGCCTGCTCCGTCTATAATCTCCTCGGGATTTTCAAGCATCCGCCTATGGTCAGACGTTATGTACGGCTCGCACTCGGCTCCGTTTATAATAAGAAACTCGACCTGCTTGGGAGGATTAAGCTTTACATGAGTCGGAAAGCCCGCGCCGCCCAGCCCGATAATCCCCGCGTCGCGTATCACCCAGAGCATTTCTCGTGTTGTGAGCGCACTTATGTCCTCAACGGGACGCAGATTTTCAGCGGTTTCGTATTTCATGTCGTTTTCAACAACGATAGTTTCTGTCTTTATACCTATGGAATTAACGTGCGGACAGACGTCTTTAACGGTACCCGATACACTGCTGTGAACCGGCGCAGCCACAAATTCCTCAGCGTCCGCTATCTTCTGTCCGACTCTGACGTGATCTCCGGTCTTTACCAAAGCCTTAAGGGGAGCGCCCTTGTGCTGCGTTATCGGAAAATAATGCAGCTTGTCGCCGGGCAGATCGATAACCGGAAGCTTTGCCGTGAGCTTGAAATCCGGAATATGAAGTCCTCCCTTGAATGTAAGAGCCATATCTATACCTCCGTTTTTATTTTTAAGCGTCCGCGCATACAAAAAAGCGCCGGACGCCCTTTTATATTATTTTACTATATAAATATTTAAAAATCAATAGATGTACATGAATTTTCCACAGCCTGATACCGAAATTAAACATAACTGAAATAAAAACGTACTTGCGCACGCGCCGCAGAAAGCGCTCCGAAAAATAAAATGAAAAGTTAGTATAAGCGAGAAAATAAAAGAAATAAAAAGAAAATAAGAGTTCTTAAAGAATTTTTAAAAAAGTTTCAAAAAAAGTATTGACAAGCCGGAGAAAAAATAGTAAAATAGTCGCTGTTGAGCCAAAGGATATGGCATATATAGACTTTAAACAGGAGGAACAAAAACATGAACTCATCATATTTGCAGAAACCAAATGATGTACAGAGAACATGGTATATAGTCGATGCGGCAGACAAGCCTCTCGGAAGAGTTGCAGCTACGGTTGCGAGCATTTTAAGAGGAAAGCATCTTCCGACTTTCACACCGAACGTAGACTGCGGAGACCATGTAATAGTTATAAACGCAGACAAGGCCGTTCTTACCGGAAACAAGCTTCACCAGAAGATCCGTTATTATCACACTGGCTGGATAGGCGGAATAAAGGAAATCCACTATGATAAGTTAATGGCAGAGAAGCCCGAGCAGGCTATGATGTATGCCGTAAAGGGTATGCTTCCGAACAACACAATAGGAAGAAAGGCATTAACAAGACTTCGCGTATACAAGGGCAGCGAGTATGAGCAGACAGCTCAGAAGCCGATTCCCTGGACAGGCGAGATCAAATAAGATAAGGAGGATTTTGAATAATGGCTAAAGAGCAGTATTACGGCACAGGAAGAAGAAAGTCGTCCGTAGCAAGAGTTTATCTTGTACCCGGAAACGGAAACATAACGATAAACGGCAGATCGATAGACGATTATTTCGGATTAGACACATTAAAGCTGATAGTTCGTCAGCCTCTCGTTCTTACAAAAACAACCGATAAATTTGACGTAAACGCAAAGGTTGAGGGCGGCGGCTTCACAGGTCAGGCCGGAGCTATCCGTCACGGCATCTCAAGAGCGCTTCTTGAGGTTGATTCGGACGCATACAGAGCTGACCTCAAGGCAGCAGGCTTCCTTACAAGAGACTCAAGAATGAAGGAAAGAAAGAAGTACGGACTCAAGGCTGCACGTCGTGCACCGCAGTTCTCAAAGAGATAAATATTTTACATCAAAGATCCCGGAAACAAACCGTTCCCGGGATTTTTGTTTGCGTATTTGCCACAAATTTGCCACAAATGAGTGGATACGTAGTATATCATACCTATGCAAATTCAAAAAATACTTGAAAAATAACAGTGTATGTGATAAAATAAATATAACAGTAATACAAGAACGTTGGTGTGGCGTTGAATATCCAAATAACAAAATCAGCTGTAAAATCACTAAAGAGGCTTGATAAGCAAACAAGGGAGAGAATAAAGGATGGTATATATAAATTGCCTTCCGGAGATATAAAAAAACTTCAAGGATATGATAATTATTATCGCCTTAGAGTAGGCGATTACAGAATAATTTATAAATCCGATGGCAATACAATAATTATATCTGATATTTTGCCGCGAGGTGCTGCTTATAAAAGGTATTAAGGAGGTTTTACTGTGGTGAAGTCAATATTACACAATTTAATCGATCTGCTTCCGGAGACGGACACAGAAACTATATATAAAGTGCTCATAAAATTTATTCCAAGCTCTGAGCCGCTGCCTGATGAAAAGCAGGCAATACTGCGTTCCGAAAAAGAAATTGCGGCCGGTGAGGTGATTGATTTTAATTCCATTAATTGGCAATGATGGTTGTTATTTGGGGCACTACCAGCTCCTACTTCAAAATCAATACTGAACGGGCGTCTTCGGATTTTTAATACGGGCAAGGATCGAGGTGCCACATTAAAGAGCAGTGTCGAAATTTATCACATTCAGCACTGCTCTTGTTTGTTTTGTTACTATATATTTTTTACTGCGTGCATCGCCTTGCTGCTGAGACTTCTCACATCTTCATCCTCAAACAGATCACTCTGCCATTTCGTATAATCAAACGGCTCTTTGATTATAAGACTGATAAACCTTTCGGCATCTACCCTGCCCAATCCGTCCAATAATATCTTCATGCCTTCCAATCTAACGACCGAATCTGTTCGTGCCATTACTCTCCCTCCGTTTCTCTGATAAAATCCACCGGATTTATTACTTTTACGCAATTTATTGTTTTCTTTAATATGCCTATGTCTGTGGTTAGGAAATAGTCGCTTTTTGCATATGCCGCACATGCAATGCGGATCGCATCCTTTACTCTCAAGCCTATCATTGAGAGTTCTTCTGCCATGCATATAATACGTTCATTCTCTGTTATATTCATCTCGGCCAAGTCTTTCCATTAATCGTTCCTTTAAGTATAGTATATCATATTCATATCGGGATTGCAATAATAATGTCAGCAAGCACCGCAGAAATTCTTCTTGCTTAACGGCACACTATTTATTGAACAGTGCATTGGATACCGTCTTTGCCATTCTAATCTTGACCTCGGCATACATATGGGCATACACTCTTGACGTTATGTCAGAG
>CALXRY010000062.1 GCA_944390955.1 uncultured Clostridia bacterium
GCAGATACCGAAGATCATAGGCGCAGCGGTGATTTACGAGCAGGCCCCGGAGGCATATGCCGATTACAGAACGGCAAGCGAAAATTTTTGGAATTTTGTTGTGAATGACCGTTCATATGCCATCAGCGGAAATTCGATTTCCGAGCATTTTGAAGCGCGTGGACTTGAGAGCCTCGGTGTAAAAACGTGTGAAAGCTGCAATACATATAATATGATGCGTTTAACGGAGCATCTTTTTGCGTGGAAGCATGACAGTACATATATGGATTGGTACGAGGACGCGCTCTATAATCATATTCTCGGGCAGCAGGAGCCTGAAACGGGAGCAAAAATGTATTTTGTATCGCTGCTCCAAGGTCATCACAGAGTATACGAAAAAAAGGACGAATCATGGTGGTGCTGTACAGGCACCGGCATGGAGAATCCGGGCAGATATACGCGGTGTATATTTTATGAGGATAAGGACGAACTGTATATAAATCTCTATATCCCCAATGATTTTACATGGCGGAGCAAGGGGCTTTCGATCAAAACAGAAACGGATTACCCGTATTCGGAGAATATAAAAATGAGCATTACAGCCGGAAGCGCCGATGCAGCGGTTAAACTACGCGTTCCTTTATGGTGCGGTGGGATGGCTGCTTCTGTAAATGGTGAGACATACATGCCCGACGGCAGCAGCTATATCACGATCAACCGCAGCTGGAGCGCGGGAGATGTGATAGATATTACTATCCCTATGAGTGTAAGAACATATTATTCACGAGCGGAAGGGCAGATCGCCTATAAATACGGCCCTTTGACTCTGGCGGCTCCTCTGGGTCCGGTCAAAGGTGTGAAAGGTGCGGTGGAATATATAAGCAATGAAACGAGGATAGATTCCGTTACTGTCGGCGTTCCGTATATAATCACTGATAATGAGGCTCCGGAAAGCTTTGTAGAACCTTCCGATATTAAAAATCTGATATTCACGATACCAGCGGAGCATAGCTCCGCCGGAAAGCCGATAAGGCTCGAGCCGTTTTTCGGAGTTCATCATCGATTTTATACGGTGTATTTCAATGTGGATATCGAGGCCGATACGTTTGAAAAAGCGCTGAATGATGTTACGATAGACAAGGTTGAGCCAGACGGGCAACAGGATGAGCTTGGTCACGGGCTTCTGACGAACACTTCCGGTTGCATTCATCAGGGCTTTTTTACCGGCGGAGGAAAAAGTCACATGTACCGCGACGCTTGGGGAGCGGTCGACGCAGGCTCGGACGAGCTGCCATTTTTCTCCTACAGCATGAGTGTAGGCGATAGAGAAAATTATCTTTGCATGGCAGAATGGGGATCCTACACCGCATTTTCGGACGGTGGTACAGCATATGAGCGTGAATTCGATATTTTTGCGGACGGAACAAAAATCGGAGATATTACCGTAAATAACGATAAGCTAAATGAAAAATTCTATACCTTTTTCGAAATACCAAGCCGAATAACGAAGGGAAAGGGTACCGTTACCGTCAAGCTTAGAGCAAAAAATAAAAATGCCTGTGCCTGCATGCTTGAACTGAGGATTGTTTCAGCTGATGTCAGGAAATTAATGAAGTGAGAAATTTTTTCTGCAAATTAAGTTCCCTTGGTAAAATTCATGTTCTTTCAGGGTAGGACTAATGTCCTGCCCTGGCTGCAGATAAAGGACGGTCTGCCATTCTTCTATCTTCAGATATATCCTTTTTAGGCTCAAAATCACCAATTCTGTTCTATAAAGGATGTCGTTTTTTGCACAGGTCACAGCAACTTACATGCAGTGTAAGTTCGCTACAGGAGGTGTTCAGCCACGTATACGAACAAACCGCACCTCTCGGGACGCCTGTGCTTCCGCTATTGTCAGCAACACCGTTGGGTGCGTTTTGTTCGTTATACAGCTAAAATCGGGCTATCTCATATAATTTTTAATGCGACAGCTATTGTCAAAAAGAACGTATCCTCTACAGCAGGGATATTGTGTGTTTTTCCCTCAGCAAAATCTTAAATCAGTATGCCACCTGCTTCTGTGCCAATGGCAGCCCACATATCTTCGAAAGCCAATTGAAAACTCAAGTCTCTCGGTACGTCTCAGCAGCTTCACCGATATTTCGTTTATTCCCTTTTTTAGCTCCGCGCACGTAAAATTATTATAAGGCGTCCATAAACGTATCTCATCTTTTTTCAGCACGCATTTGTCGTTCACCTCGACCAAGAATCCGTCATTATTACCTATGACAAGCCACACCTTCATATTATCTGGCGCTTCTATGTAGGTTTTTGCATAGCAGCACATCTGTCCTTCAAGCGTAAAATATTTATCGGCATCTATAAAATCATCGAAGCTTTCAGCGATGACCGCCGCAGCCGTTTTGTCCGCAATATAATCCCTTTCAAGCGATACGTTGTTATTTACCATGCATACAAGATCAGGCAATACGCTGCATTCTCCGTGAGGGCTGGGGTATCGTTCATCTATCGGCTGCTCAAGCTGTTCAAAAAACGGCCCGTACAATCTCCATCGTATCGGCACAATATTTTGAAGCGCAAGCTCAAGTCCTTCTTTCGAAAAATATTCGCACTGAAGTCCGCTGAAGTTTTCCGGACGCTCTGCCTTATAAGGCGCGTCGACTACCTCCAGCATATAATTCGGGCTTTTCATTGCGTCTGCCAAGGAATCCTCCGCAAGCCGGCTTATTTTATCCGATGAGCGCTTGATATCGATCCCGATCACGAATCGGTCGTTTATGAGCTCCCTTACATCCTCGGTCAATCCGCTGCGGCCCTTTATGATCCCTACTACCGCTCCCGCCGATGCGCAGGTGCAATCGGCATCATAACCGCATTTTAATGCTGTATTTATCGTTTTTCGCATATCACCCTGACCGTAAAGGAGAGCTATAAGTATAAAGCCCATATTCTGTACTGCATTAGTAAAATCGGGATGTGAATATCTGCTCAGCACCGTCTGCCTTGTCTCGGTCCAGTCTGCGCCTTGATTATACATCGATATAACAGTATCCATACATTTTCGCAGCCTACAGTCCTCGGGGACATATCTCATACCGCAGTCTATGAGCCGCATAATGTCGCTTTCAAAAAAAGCCTCACTCTCCATAGCTGCCATAAACTGCTCTGCATATATGGAATTCCCACTATGGTCAAGGCACGCATCTATATATGCATATTGTGCTGCAAGCTCATGATTTCCTGCGCTTATCACCGCCCATATTTCGGAGCGTATGGGGCATATCGCAAGAGAAGACGCTGCGGCCATGATGGTTCGCGGAGCCGAGGCGGTGGGCTTGAAGGAACGAGAAGAGGATACCAGCAAGCCGGTCAAGCCGCTTAAATTCGCAGACAAGGATGAGGTGTCCGATTATGCCGTAAGTGCTGTAAGCTATTGCGAAAGCAATGGGATAATAAACGGCAACGAGAGGAATGAGTTTGAGCCTCAGGGCAATGTGACAAGAGCCGAAGCGGCTAAAATGATCTATAAGCTACTGGAGCTTATAGATGAGGATGCATGGAGTAAGCTATGAGAAAGATCAAATATAAGGAATTCCTTGATAAAATACATGGCTGCTGGTACGGAAAGTGCCTTGGAGGAGCGGCAGGCGCACCCGTAGAGGGTATAAAGAAGATCATACAGGTGGATGATTTTACGGAGATATACGATCCGGAGCTGCCAAATGACGATCTTGATATCCAGCTCCTGTGGCTTGATGTCCTTGAGAATAAGGGGACAGTCATCAGCTCGTGTGACCTTGCCGATGCGTGGCTTGAAAAGTGCTGGTACCCGTTCAGTGAATATGGCTACTTCCTTAAGAATTATGAAAGAGGAATAAAGCCGCCGTACAGCGGAATTGTGAACAACAGCTTTTTTTCGGAGGGTATGGGTTGCCCATCAGGCTTGAAGCTCCCGTCCTCATAGCCCTGTATTATCCACTGACACGCCGCAGCTATTATTTCATTATAGCCGTCATCGCCTTCCTGGACGTCCGTAAAGGACTCGGGTTCATATGAATAATCGTTTGAGTACTTTAAGGCATTTGTGATCATCTTTGCAAAATCGCGTCTTGTAATACTTTCCTCTGGGCAATAATTTCCTTCCTCATCGCATTCCGCAACATCTTTTGATATCATCTCATCTATATAGCTGTTGGCCCAGTAATCCTCCTGCTTATCACTGAAGCTCTCTTCGACAGTCGAGACCACCATAATTGAATACGGCTTCAGCACAACACTTTCGCTGAGGCCTCCTACAGGCACCCGCGGCAATGTTGTCACTCTCGGCTCCTGGCGCCAAACGGCATAATCATTCGCCAGAAAATCAGGAACGGGATCGGAGCCGTATTCCCAAACCGGCAGAAGCTGCTTTCCCTCGACCGATACGGTTATCTCTTTATTTGTCCTGTTGCTTAATACAATATTTTTTACGCCGCTTTCATCACCGAGTCCCCACGCTCCTACGTCCTTAAGCTCTATCTCCTCCGCATATACCTCTTTTGTCGGATACGTATTGCTCAGCATCCTGCTTCCGCCCTCTGTCATCGTCATGTCATAGTAATGAGTGTTCTCATCAAGCAATCTGCCTATCTCACGCATCGTATAATACGGAGGGAGAGCGACCATTCCGGATTTTGCGTATTTATTTACGTTATATCTATCCTGAACGACTCCGAAGAACTGATTATCAACAAGGCAGTGGTAATCACTCACCGTTATTTTGCCTGTTTTTATAAAATTAAAGAACCTCTCCATATAGTGCATGGCATAGGCCGGCGTTTTTCCGAGATGTATCCTTCCCTTTTCGGCCTCGTTCGTTTCTCCACCGAATATCAGATCGCTTATGCCGCCGTATTCTGTTATCCAGAACTCCTTACCGGGGAACTGCTCGGCCTGGTCAAGTATGAGCTGATACCTGTTTTCATTATTTATATACAGGAAATCCATGAATACGTCCTGTGTCATATCATCTATATTATGTATCCCCGTATACTCATGAGGCACGACAGCATCGTAGCAGTCCGGATTTTCCGCTATCTTTCATAGCATTGGAACAAAAAGTTATATCAAGACTGTCAGCAAGGGTGAAAACGAATATACAAACAAGCAGATCATGCGCGAATATGCATGCTTCGGGGCCTCAAGTTCCGATGAAAACAGAGGACAGAAAAACAGCTGCATAAATATTATATCGCCGAGATTTTTCGTTACCCGCGGATTTGGGGGATGGGTCTGGTAGAATAGGCGGCATTTTAGTAGGTGTGCGCATGCTAAATTACATTATAAATAGTCTTGCTTTAATAGCAACATAGTTTGATATGCCACTGGCTTGCCGATAGACTTTAGAATTATATCATATTAAAAAAGAAACAGCTCAACTTTTAATTGAGCCGTTTCTTTTTTTGGCAATGCATTATAAATCCCCATGATAATTAATAGTTATCCTTTATTTAATAAAAACTACAAAAAAAGCTTTCTGCGACTGTAACATCAATCGTGGAAAGCTTTTCATAATACCATTCAATTGACTGTAGTTGGAGCGCGTGTCCGCTCTGCTGTCCGTTCCCAACCAAGGACCGCCGCATATTTTCACGCAGTACAAAGTACACCTGAGCCTCATTTTGAGCATCTTTTTTTGCTAAATATACTCCTGTGCCTATTTCAAAGCAGAAACAAAGGATATCTTTTTGTTCGGATAAATCTGCTTCAATCAAGCGTACACCGTTTCAAATAATTCAAGCTCATCAATAGTCATATATCAGCCAGACACCTCTTTATCTCATCAATATCGTGCTTATATACATTGCCGGAGCCGTTCACAAAACGTGTTATCTAATTTATATTTCTTCCGATCACACTGACTTCTGCGCATAGAGCTTTTATGCTGTCGCCGTCCACATTAAAAATCAATCTATCCATCGCAACGCGCCGTATATACTCTCTCCGGTCAGAAACTCCCACTCCTTCACTGCCATGTGTATATACGTTTTCGGGTGTAGTGATTTGCGGCTGATGCGAAACACGAATGTGTCGACGCAGAACAAAAATATAAAGATGTTTATACAAACTATTTATTCTGTCCAACAGGTAAAAACAACAGCAACTCAGATACCCACCAGATACGCGAGGACGTATCAGAAAAATATCGCATTAAAAATCATCAATGATCTTTTCATTGTTCTTTGAACCATGATTGGATTACACAGCTTCTTTCAGAAGTCAAGCTATCCTAAGTAGAGTAGAACAAACATCTCAGAACGGGTCCATATAAAAAACTTAATTCAAATACTGCTGCTCTGTATAATTATAAAAGAGCAAGACATCCTAAATAAAATATGCTAACATATATACCAATACATGTATTCTCACCTGTTTTAATACAGGCATTATAAGCTGCTTGCCGTATAATGACCTTGCTGTGTTCATTTGGAGGGTAAAATTCACAAATGAGCGAATTGCCTCCACTCGCAAAATTCCGCATATAATTACATCGCCAAGCTGCACTCAAATGCCAATAACATATATTTCTCAGCATTTGTAAAACCGTACAAAGCTAGATCACGTATATCCCATTTGTCAGAGCTGAGATCGTCTGCACCGTATAAGAATTGGATAAACGGAATTTTCCTATACTGTGAAACAGCCAGCATTGCTGCGCACTCCATATCAACAGTAATACAGCCTTCTTTTCTACGCTCATTAATGATCGGTATTGTTTCTCTGTAAATAGCATCCGAAGTCCACGTTTTACCCTTAACATATGAATATCCGCAGCTATTTAAAACCTCCTCCAATATTTGTACAGAATTCTTGTCGGCATCAATCTCCGCTGATGGCGCTATATAGTGATAGCTTGTGCCTTCATCACGAACAGCTGATGTAGGTATTATTATCTTGTCCTTCACTTTTTCATCATCCAGTACACCGCAGGAGCCAAACAGAACAAATTTTTTTACTCCAATCGCGACAACTTCCTCAAAGCCAACAACACACGCCGGTGCACCTACTCTTGACAGATAAAATGCTATGTCAGTATCCCTATATCGTATTTTATATACCGGCATAGCTCCGTTCGCAGTATAAAGTTCAGCTATTTTTTCAGTGCTGTCCAATGATGCAAACTTTTGAATAATGCTTTCCGAAAAAGTAGAAACACATATTTCCGGAAAATCTTCTATCTTCTTTGTAGTATCAAAAGCAGTAAACAATGCTGGTTCTGTTATCTCAGTTCTTTGAAATATTGTTTTCATAGAAGTAATCCCTCCTCCACTCTAATGTTTAATTTTATAAAACGTAAATTTATATTTCTAAACCTATTTCGATCTCAATTATAGATTCACCATGTTCGCCAATCTCCTCAACCGATACAGTATCAACAACAGTAGTAAAAGTTTCTGTACAATTTTTAACATCATTGTACGCGTTTTCAAGCTGCTCAATATTTTCGAATTTACCAACAGTCATATGCGGATAATATGAAAATGGCTGTTTTCCCTCATATAAATTCAAATTTAATTTTTTTAGATATTCCACCCCTCGTTTCACATTCAAAAACAGATAATTTCCAAACTTATCTTGCTGTGTCAAGAACCCTCCTAATTCAATCTCAAACGGAGAAATGCCATTTACAGCTTTTTTTATTTGAGCTGACAGTGCTTCTGTTGTAATTTCACTTTTAAATGGAAAGACAAGCGTAATGTGTGGGCGTACCAAATTTGATAACGGATCGTATTTACGTCGTATCTCATCTATTATCTCTATATTACGAAATTGCGGAAATATCATTATTGTGCGTTCTTTCATAAGCTTCTCCTTTAATGTCCATTATCTTTTATTTATCATATCACATCTGCACCCAACATTCAATTAGAATAACAGCCAAACATTATTACAAATTATACAAGAACTTTGATGCCACTATTGATAAGAGTACAGCCGCCATTTTCAGCTGCAACCAAAAATCGTCAAGCATTTTAACTGTCTCTTGCTCCTGCGTGTTCGGCAGATATACAGATATGGTACGTGGTTGATACATCGCTGTGGCCAAATAGGCAAGCTTTATATCAACATTCCTCTTAAACAGCATCGATGAGACGTGTGGAAAAGTTTGTGCGGAATTGTCAATCATGTACGAAGACAGGATATCTGAATAAGGGGATATAACAAAAAATACCATTACATAAAGTGGCTTCGCAGAAAACTGCTCCAATAAACACCATTAAGAATGCTCTTGACATGCCGGAATTTTTATGATATTTTGTAGCTGAGGCAGGACGAATACCCTGCGCTGAAAAAATGTAAATTCACTACAGGAGTTTTATTTATAGAAAAAGTTTTGTAAACCAATATATTTCATCAGATATCGCCTGTCTCTTCTAAACATAAGTTTTTCAGATGCGGCGAAAAAAAGAATTTCTATGTAATTTTTATGTATTATTTTTTTCTAATTCCAGTAATTTTATTTTTCTTTCGATTCCGCCCGCATATCCTGTAAGGCTGCCGTTAGCTCCTATAACTCGATGGCACGGAATAATAACGGAAATATTATTATGTGCTACTGCACCACCAACAGCCCTGGCAGACATATGATCCGAATTCCTATTTTTTGCCACCATCTTGGCAAGTTCGCTGTAAGTTACTGTTTCTCCATACGGGATTTGAAGCAGTAGTTTCCAAACCTCGATTCTAAAGGTCGAACCGATCATATGAATAGCGGGCATATACTCCGGTATTTGACCGGAAAAATAAAGATCAAGCCAGTCCTTGGTTTGCTTAAAAACAGGCAGAAGTTTTTCCTCGCAATTTTCAGAAAGATTATACGCATAATATTTTTGACCTAAAAACCAAAGTCCTATCAAACCAATTTCATCAGCTGCAAGAAGAATTTTTCCCAAAGGAGATTGATAATAATTTATATACTGCATAATTTATTGCTCCCATTAGATTTATAGCTCCAAACTTCTTATAGCAGCAGCTATTCCATCTTCTGCTATATCTCCGCATACAAAGTCAGCTGCTAATTTTATATCATCTGACGAGTTTCCCATTGCCACTCCAATGCCTGCCCATTCTATTAAGTCAAGATCGTTCATTCCGTCACCAAATGCCACGGTATCTTTTCTATCTATATTCAGATAATCACATATTATCTGTGCACCGCGGGATTTTGACGAGCCCTTGCATACTGCTTCACCATAAATATATCCTTCAGTATTTATTTTCTCCTCAAGAATAAAGCATGCGTCATTAAGCAAATGATGGAGATATTCATCCTCATAATGTGTCAGTAAATATGATATTTTTATCACATTCTTTGAAAAATCAAAGCTGTCCACAGGCTCCCGAATATTAATTACGTCTGTTTCGAGATGTTCAAGCTGACTGCGATCTCTTGATTTTTTGAGCATTAAGTTCCTAAGCTCCGACATACGTTTAGATTCATACATAATATCATATGTCTCAATACAAAATGCCATATTCCGCTTCAAGAAGCTTTGGCAGGCATTCTTTATAATATTTAAAGGAATGTAATTTTCAAACAAAAGTTTATCTCCAAAATACACCATGCTGCCCGTACCTGTAACCATTCCGTTAAATCCAAGCTCAAGAACAGAAGCAGGTACAATGCCCTTTGCTCGGCCTGTATTAAGGCATAAGATATGACCGCTCTTCTTTAAATACGCAAAGGCGTCCCGTACATATGCCGGAACGCCTGAATCATATATTGTTCCGTCAACATCGAAAAAAATAATGCTCATGACCATTATCCTTAATTCTGTTTTCTCACAATGGTATATTCATCACCAAAGCGAAAATATGGGCATGAACTGCCATGTCCGTTTACAAATCGAAGCAGCTCATCCTCATCAAAGTTTACAGAACATATCATTCCCTCATATTCATCATCGTATTCACAAAACATGCAGTATTCGCAACACGATTTCACAGCTCTTCGACCGCCTTCTTAAGGGCATCGACCATATCGGTCTTTTCCCAAGAAACATCAAGGTCCTCTCGTCCCATATGACCATATGCAGCAAGACGCCTGTATATCGGCTTTCTTAGGTCAAGGCGATTTATTATTGCATGCGGTCTCAGATCAAACACCTTCTCAATTGCTGCCTCAATTTTTGATTCGGGAACAATACCGCTTCCAAACGTATCGACATTTACCGAAACAGGATGCGCAACTCCTATCGCATATGCGATCTGTATCTCACAACGTTCGGCAAGACCTGCTGCCACAACATTCTTGGCAACCCAACGCGCAGCATAGGTGGCGCTTCTGTCAACCTTTGTGGGATCCTTGCCCGAAAACGCTCCGCCGCCATGACGTGCATATCCGCCGTATGTATCTACGATTATTTTTCTTCCCGTAAGACCACTGTCACCGTTCGGGCCGCCCACAACAAAGCGTCCCGTCGGATTTATAAATATTTTTGTATTTTCATCTAACAGCTTTTTCGGTATGGTCGTCAATATGACCTCGCGCTTTATGTCTTCACGGAGCTTGTTTATATCTACATCCGGTGAATGCTGACTCGAAACCACGACTGTATCCACTCTTACGGGAATATCATTATCATATTCAACTGTCACCTGAGTTTTTCCGTCGGGACGCAGATAATCGAGTATCCCCTCTTTTCTGACCTCAGTCAGCTTCATCGCCATCTTATGCGCAAGCGAAATAGGCATCGGCATGAGCTCCGGAGTCTCATTACATGCATAGCCGAACATCATTCCCTGATCACCGGCTCCGGTGGAGTTTTCGCTGTCGCTTCCGCCCTGCTCGCGGTTTTCATAACCGGAATTTACACCTTGTGCAATATCCGGAGATTGTTCATCTATTGCAGTAACTACGGCGCATGTTGTACCGTCAAAGCCGAACTTAGCCCTATTGTATCCAATATCGAGCACAACGCCTCTGGCTATCTTGGGAAAATCAACATAACAGTTCGTTGTGATCTCCCCCATTATCGATATTATACCTGTCGTACAAGTTGTCTCGCAGGCTACTCTTGCCATAGGATCGCATTTTAATATCTCATCAAGTATAGCATCGGAAATCTGGTCGCAGATCTTATCCGGATGCCCCTCCGTAACCGATTCCGATGTAAAAAGCTTTTTACTCATCATTGATCTTCCTTTCTTTTATCATGTCAAAGCCGTCAGTTGATAGAGTCTATATCATACGGCGTGATCTGATATACAAAATAATTAAGCCAGTTTGAGAATAACAGATTGGCATGCGAACGCCACGTAGCCATTGGCCTTCTGTTGGGATTGTCACCCGGGAAATAGTGCTTTGGAACCTTTGGATTCAGCCCCTTTTCCATGTCCCTAAAATATTCGTCCCGCAGTGTATTCACATCATACTCCGCATGTCCCATAACGAATATTTTTCTTCCTCCCTTTGTAAACACTATATACACTCCGGCTTCTTTTGAATCAGCCAGAATTTCAAGTCCTCGGACCTTGCGTATATCCTCGGCACGAACCTCAGTATTTCTTGAGTGCGGCGCATAAAATTCATTATCAAAACCCCTCACGAGCTTCGCCGTCCGTCGGTTGACCTTATGTTTAAAAATACCCGAGCATTTTTCCTTAAGCGGATACTTGGGCACTCCGTAATGATAATAAAGTCCGGCCTGAGCCGCCCAGCATATATGAAATGTAGACGTTACATGAGTTTTTGACCATTCCATTATTCTTACAAGCTCATCCCAGTAATCAACCTCTTCAAATTCAAGGTTTTCTACAGGCGCACCTGTAATTATCATACCGTCAAACTTTGAATCCTTTATTTCTTCAAAGGTCTTATAAAACGTTTTCAGATGTTCCAGCGGAGTATTTTTCGACTTGTGAGAGTCCATCTGCAAAAATTCTATCTCCACCTGCAGAGGAGAGTTTGATAAAAGCCTTAAAAGCTGAGTTTCCGTAGTTATTTTTGTCGGCATCAAATTTACTATAACAATTTTAAGCGGACGTATATCCTGATGCATAGCTTTTGTTTCCGACATGACGAAGATATTCTCGTTTCTAAGCTGCTTTGTTGCCGGCAGCTTGTCGGGTATCCGAATAGGCATATATCATCATTCCTCCCAAATCATTTTATAGTGTAAATTACTGATGCATTGCATATTATTATATCACAAAATAAGATAGTTGACAATAGCTTAATATTTA
>CALXRY010000063.1 GCA_944390955.1 uncultured Clostridia bacterium
TATAAGACGACAAGGGGTACTGTAGATGCAACAAGCGATGTGGACATCAACGGCAGTCTGCAGGACGGAGAAGCAAGAAACATATATGTAAGAGCAGTCTATAACGGAGATGTGGTCCTCGGCGATCCTATATTCGCAGGAACGCAGTTGGAGAATACGACATATACCGTTCCCGACAGCGCAAAGGACACAGTCACGTTCACCTTCCCATCCGGCGACGGAACAGATGAAGACGTGGACGAGGTTATCCCGGGCTACGAGGACGAGGCAGGAAAAACATATGTATTTGAATACGACCCCGACAATTCCGACACGGTAGATATAAACGTTGAGGAAGGCGCGGATACGTATATTACGCTTTCATATGTAAAGAGACTTGCTCCGACCGAGACCGATACGGAAATAGTCAATATCTATATGAGCGAGGACGGAACGGGCCGCAGCTACTGGTCAGCAAACGGCGCAGAGTTCATGCAGGACGAGGAAACCGGCAGAAAGTATACTAATTTTGCCAATATAGCCTCAAACCCCGTAACGATCTCGTTTGACAACACCTCAGAAAAGATCGTATTTGAATATGATATTATGCACAAGGAGCTTGACTACGGCGGAAATTACTTTGGCTTCATACCGTATTACAACAACACCCAAGGTCAGGGCTTCGGAATGAGGACCTCGCGTCCGGAAAACAATCAGTGGCAGTGGTGCTACAGAAAAGACGGCGATCAATACATTGCACGAGTGGACAGTATGAGCGACAAAGGCTACTCCTATTATAATAACTGGCAGAACCAATGGGCGCACGTCATAGTTTCCTGTGACGGCACACAGCTCAAGGTCACGGCGGCTAACAGGAACACCGGGATTGTGTATATACAGGACCAGATCGTTCCGCTTGACAACAGCGTCGGGTCATCGTCAAGACCTATCAACAAGGTCGTATTCGGACGCACCTACGGCAGCGGCGACGGCACTATAGGCATAGCGAATTTCAGAGCTTATATCCCCGGCGCTCCGGCGACTGGCGAGCTTGTTGAAAGCACAGCAAATATCAAGCCCGCAGACGAGCTTTCGTTTGCATCTGGAATGCACGCTTCGGCAATGGACGGTGTTGAATATGATGCAAGCACGCTCATAAACGCGACTTACGAGCTTCAGAACGAAAGCGGTGAGACGGTAACGCCGGATGGTCTTACGATCAGCGACAGCGGAGTGCTCACCTCGAGCGTTGAGAGCTTCGACGGCATGGAGCAGTATTATGTGGTCGTAAAATACAGCGGTACGCCCGTCAAGAAAATAAATCTCAACTATCTGACAAAGTCGCTTACCACAAAAACCTACAAGGGCTTCGGCGACGGAGGCTTAGGCAACTTCACGATAACTCAGGCGGACGGCTATTCGCTCTCAAACGAAAACGGCACATTGAAGATATACCGCGAACCGAATACTGCCATTAATGACGATGTATATATTAATTTCCCATTCACTAACGACACAATCGATGAAGAATTTTATATACACTTCGATATGAAATCGGTAAGCGGCTCGTCCAAGGGATATATGCGCTTATACAACGGAGTAAAAAATCAGCTGATGAATGCAGAAACCCGCTTCTATGAGCCGAGGATCAAGTGGTATACGACTGCGAGCGAAAATACAAATTGGTATGGCCCTGAGCATGACAAATGGCTTACATATGTGTTCCATGGAACTGATATGTCGTCATCGACAGATCATAATATGACGCTCACGATATACGACACACAGGAGCTTATAGATGCAGGCTATAAGCGCACTGTTGACGGTGTTAACGAAACAGGCATCGATCTTTCAAATGTAACCGGTGTGGATCCTGTTTATACTCTTAACATCACGCCGTATACAACCAATCTTTCCGGAGGAATGAGGCTTGAAATCTGGCTGACGCAGAATCTGGATAAGGGTGATGCTGCAAACGCCGATGAACTATACTTTGATAATGTATATTATCAATATTATGAATATAAATAATTAGTTCTAAGAAAATAAAGACCGTAGCGGAAAATAAATCCGCTACGGTCTTTTTCTATATGCAACGCTATAAATCAAAAGCGGAGAAATGTGATTTTTATCATCTCCGCCTAAAAAAAATCAAAAGCATAACAAGCACTGCCACGCCGATAAGGACTATGCTTCCGCCCGGCTTTACATCAAGATAGAACGAAGCAAACAGTCCGCCCACGGTGAACAGCTCGGCAAAGACTATCGAAATTATCATCGTGCTCTTGTAGCTTTTCCCTATTATCATAGCGCATGCCACGGGAATAACGAGCAGCGACGATACCATAAGCGCACCGACTATCCTTGAAGCTGCAGAAACAGTTATTGCCGTCAGCAGCATTATTATGATATTAACGGTTTTTACCGGCACTCCGGCCAGCTCCGCAGCATCCTCGTCAAACGCAATATAGAAAAGCTCACGGTATAATAGCATCGTCACGGCTATAACGGCAACGCTCAGCCCAACGGTAAGTATCATTTCAAAATCCGAGATAGCTACAATGGAGCCGAACATAAAGCTGTTCAAGTCTGCGGTATTGCCGACAAAGCCGGAAAGTACCGCTGTAAGTCCTATTCCGGTCGACATGATTATTACCGTTGCTATTTCAGAATAATTTTTAAATGACTTTCTTACAGCCTCTATCCCGAGTACAGCGGCCATCGAAAATATCACGGCTCCGAGCACCGGATGTACCCCCGTCATAAGCCCGGCCGCGATACCGGCCAGCGCGGAATGTGACGTTGCATCACCTATAGCGCTGAGGCGCTTCAGGACTATAGTAGTACCGATGCACGGCGCTATTATCCCTATAAGCGCAGCCGCTATAAACGCCCGTATCATAAAATCATAAGCAAATATATTATTCATGATTATGCCTCCGTTTGCCGGCGTATATTTGATTTATCTGCTCCATGGTCAGATTTGCTCTGTCGACAAATTCTCCGTTGCCGTGAGAGCAGAATATCAGAAGCTTTGAAGATACCTCAACGAGCGCAGGCGTGTCATGATTCGTCATTACGATCGTTATCCCCTGTCTGTTGAGCTCAGATATCAAATTCATTATCTCCGTGACCGACTGCATATCAACGCCTACGGTCGGTTCATCCATAAGCAGGAGCTTCGGCTCCGATATAAGCGCTCGGGCTATAAATACCCTCTGCTGCTGACCGCCGGAAAGCCTGCCTATCAGTCTGTTTTCACAGCCCTCCATGCCAACCCGGCGTATGACCTCATAAAACCGTTCCTCGTCCTGCTTGTTATAGCGCTTGAATAAGCCCTTTTTTGAATAGAGATTAGCCATTACCACCTCTTTTACCGTAGCGGGAAACGATGTGTTAAAGGAATTTGCCTTCTGCGCAACATAGCCTATCTTGTCTCTCGGGAAGGACTTCTTTATATCCGTTCCGAACAGCGATATGCTCCCCTTATAATACGGGAGCTTCCCAAGAATAAGCTTTATAAGCGTTGATTTACCCGCACCGTTTGAGCCGATTATCCCTAAAAAATCTCCCTGATACAGCGTCAGATTTACGTCCTTTAAAACAGATGTATCACTATAGTCAAAATACAGCTTTTCTATCTTCAAAACTTCTTCGTATTTTGCCGCCATATATGTCTCTCCTATTCCAATGCGGTGCCGAGCGCTTGTATATTTTGCTGCATTACCTCAAAATAGCCACCCGAGCCTGTATCAGCTTCAAGAGGATCAAGCAGCAGAACATCTCCGCCTATCTCCTCTGCCATGGCCCGTGCTGCTCTGTCGCTCTCATTTCTCTGAGCAAATATTATACGTATATCATTTTCACCGGCAAATCCTATCAGCTCTGCCATCTGTTTTGCTGTAGGGTCTGAACCGTCTCCTGAACCGCCTTCTATTGCGTGCTGTTCTATTCCAATGCAGTTGCAAAGATAACCGTATGCAGCATGTGACACGATTATATCATTTTTATGTGCAGTGCTCTTAAGGGTGTCTATTTCGCGCTGCAGCTCATTTATATTTTCTGCTGCCGTAGCCAGACGTTCGCTGTAATAGGCACTGTTATCCGGGTCTATTTCTGACAGCATATCCGATATTGCCGTGTACTGCTCTAAGGCTATCGACGGATCAAGCCATATGTGCGGATCCTTTGCATCTTTCGCTATATCGACACCATTCGCTGTGTCAAGAGTGCGCACTCCAGATTTCTCAACTGTTTCCCTGATGCCACCAATATATGTGTCAACACTGCCGCAGTATACAAGCGCCTTTGATTCAGATACCGCAGCAATATCTGCCGCAGTAGGCTCAAAATCGTGCGGTCCGCTTCCTGACGGAACAAGCTGTACAACGTTCATTTTGTCTCCCGCTATCTCGCTCGTAAGGTCATACATTGCGTAAAACGTCGTGTATACGGTATTTTCCGGCAGCTCTGTTTCTGCACCGCACGAGCACATGAATACGGCTGCGCAGACTGCTGCACACAGCAAGAATACTTTTTTAACTAACATATCGATCTCCATTCTGCCGCTTGCGGCACTTACTTTGTTTCATACCAGCTATGCCCAACTGCCATATCCACTGTCAGTGGAACTTCAAGCTTCATAGCGTTTTCCATTTCCTCTTTTAGGATATGCTTTACCTCTTCAGTCTCCTCATCGGGGGCCTCGACTATCAGCTCGTCATGCACCTGCAATATAAGCCTTGCGCGAAGATTTTCGGCTTTCAGCCTGTTGTGTACTCTTACCATTGCAAGCTTTATTATATCCGCTGCACTCCCCTGTATAGGCGTGTTCATGGCAACTCGTTCCCCGAAAGCTCTTACATTGTAGTTTGACGATGACAGCTCCGGTATTCGGCGTATACGGTTCAGCAGTGTCTTGACGCTGCCCGTCTCCTTAGCCTGCTTCTTGATATTTGTCATATACTCGCGTACTCCGTGATATTTTTCAAAATAATTATTTATATAACGTTTTGCCTCAGCAACTGGTATTTTCAAGTCCTGCGCAAGACTGAAATCGCTCATTCCGTAGACTATTCCAAAATTGATTGTCTTTGCCCGTCCTCTTTGCTCACGCGTTACTTCATTGATCGGAACGTCAAAAACCTGTGATGCAGTTACGGCATGAATATCCTCGTTATTTCTGAATGCGTTCAGCATAGTTTCGTCATGAGCAATATGTGCAAGCACCCTCAGCTCTATCTGTGAATAATCGGCGTCAACGAGCACGCAGCCGCTTTTTGCAACGAACATCTTGCGGAGCTCGCGTCCCAAATCGGTACGCGTTGGGATATTCTGCATATTGGGCTCCGTTGAGCTTATGCGTCCCGTTACGGTCACCGTTTGGTTAAATGCGGAGTGTATCCTGTGCGTTACAGGATTTATAACAGCGCGCAGCCCGTCGCAGTATGTCGATTTAAGCTTTGCATACTGTCTGTAATCGATTATGAGCTGAGCTATCGGATGTATCGTCTTTAGCTTTTCGAGTACATCGATATTTGTTGAATAGCCGCTTTTTGTCTTTTTGGCGGCGGGCAATCCGAGCTTCTCAAACAATATGGTTCCCAGCTGCTTCGGTGAATTGATATTGAATTCCTCGCCCGCTTCTTCAAATATCTTTTTCGTTGTAACATCTATTTTTTCACTGAGCACATCCGCAAATCTGTCAAGCTCCTCTGCGTCTACAAGGAAGCCCTCGATCTGCATTCCGGCCAAAACGTATAAAAGCGGCATCTCAACATCATGATACAGATGTATCTGATCAAGCTCCTTAAGCATTCCACTGAGATGCTCATTAAGCTTCAAGAGCGCAGCAGCACTTTTCCCGATAAATTCGGTATTATCCTCTTCCTCATCATCAAACAGCGAAAGCTGGTTCTTTTCACTGCGCACAAGCTCCGTGCCGAAATACTCACCGCACAAAGCTGCTATTTTATAGCTCCCTTTTGCGGGATCGGCAAGATATGCCTTTAAAATCACGTCATCCGAAATATTTTTAAAATTTATCTTATCATGAAACGCTACTATAAGCTCCTTTGCATTAAAGCATATTTTCTCTGTTTCGTCGTCCTCTGCAAGGCGCTTCAAAATATCTACAAGCTCATCGCTCCTATAACCCTTTTCATCCCACACGTATGCCGTATTATCTTTTGCGACGGCTATAAACGAAATAGATCTATCCTCCCTTATTTCCGCAAGCAGCGCAATCTCTCCCGAAAGCGCCGGAACGGAATCGGGACGAATTACTTTTATATCCTTAAATATATCATGCTCCGCGGCAGTTTTTAAGCCGTTTTCCGACAAGTCGAAACGCTTGATTATCGAGTTAAGCTCAAGGCTCTTAAGCAACGGATAAAGCTCATCCGACGCCTGCTCGTTAACAGACGAAAATGCGCAGCTCTCGATATCAAATTTGATTGGCACGCTCCTGTCTATTTTTGCAAGCGTCTTTGACAGGAAGGCATCTTCCTTTCCTGCAGTGATTTTATTGAGCTTCGCACCTTTTAAGCCCGTAGCATCTATGTTATCGTATATATATTCTATGCTTCCGAACTGCTCTATAAGCTCTATTGCCGTTTTCTCCCCTATTCCCTTTACACCGGGGATATTATCTGAGGGATCTCCCATGAGGGCCTTTACGTCTATAAATTCCTTTGGTGTCACACGATATTTTTCCTTTACGGCAGCGGCATCGTACAGCTTTGTTTCATTATATCCCTTACGTGTAACTGTCAATACGACCTTTGTCATATCTGAGGCAAGCTGCAAATCGTCCTTATCTCCCGTAGCAATAAGGCATTCCACGCCGCTTTCCTCGCATATCCGCGAAACGGTTCCTATTATATCGTCAGCCTCATAGCCTTCAAGCTCAAGAATAGGTATATTCATCGCTTTTACAATGTCCTTTGCGATAGGCATCTGCACCTGCAGCTCGTCCGGCATAGGCTTTCTCTGAGCCTTATAGCCGCTGTATAGCTTATGCCGGAATGTCGGAGTCTTGAGGTCAAATGCCGCGCATACGTAGTCAGGCTTCTGCTCGGCTATAAGCTTTGCCATTATCGACAAAAATCCGTATATAGCATTAGTCGGCGTGCCGCTCTTTGTCGAAAGAAACCTCACGCCGTAATAGCCGCGGTTTATTATGCTGTTAGAATCCAATATCAATAGCTTTTTCATTTATACGCTGCCTTTCATTTTTTCATAATAATCTAAATTATATAATACCACATATCATGCAAAAAATCAATAACGCATATAAAAACAATAGCAATTATTTCAAATATTTATTGAACATTAATGCATAGTATGATATAATAAAGCATATTGAAAAACAAAAACAACGATTATATGTATAAATTTTTTCTATGTCAGAAATTAATAAGTACATATTAAAATACGAAGGGAATGATTTAAAATGTCAAAGATATACACAAAAGTGACCGAGCTGATCGGAAATACTCCTCTTATGGAGCTTGTTAATTTTGAAAAAGAGCGCGGTATAAACGCAAGGCTGCTGGCAAAGCTCGAATACTTCAACCCCGCAGGCTCCGTCAAGGACAGGATCGCGAAGGCGATGATAGACGACGCAGAAAAAAGAGGCGCACTCGTGCCGGGCTCCGTCATAATAGAGCCGACCTCCGGCAACACCGGTATAGGTCTTGCTTCAGTCGCGGCGTCACGCGGCTATAAGGTGATTATCACAATGCCAGAAACGATGAGCGCCGAGCGCCGCAGCCTGATGAAAGCATACGGAGCGGAGCTTATCCTGACCGACGGCTCAAAGGGCATGAAAGGCGCGATAGAAAAGGCAGAGGAGCTTGCATCACGAATGCCGCATAGCTTTATACCTGGTCAGTTTACGAACCCGGCCAATCCCAAATGCCACGAAGAAACGACCGGTCCCGAGCTATGGAACGACACGGACGGCGAGATAGACTTTTTTGTTGCCGGAGCGGGAACCGGCGGCACAATTTCCGGAGTCGGTGCATATTTAAAATCCAAAAAACCCGAAATAAAGATCATAGCAGTAGAACCGGCCGACTCGCCTGTCCTCTCCGGAGGAAAGGCAGGGCCGCACGGGCTGCAGGGCATCGGCGCGGGCTTTGTTCCCGAAACTCTCAATACCGAGATATATGACGAGATAATCACCGTCACGACCGAAAACGCCTATGAAGCCGGACGCGCAGTCGCAGCCGCAGAGGGCATACTCATAGGTATTTCCTCGGGAGCCGCATTATGGGCGGCGGAGCAGGTAGCAAAACGCCCCGAAAACGCAGGCAAGACCATAGCAGTCCTCCTCCCCGATACGGGCGAAAGGTATCTGTCAACACCAATGTTCAGCTAATAATAAAAGATACGCAGCACGGCTGCAAAGCCGTGCTGCGTATCTTTTATATTATTCCTCTTCAAGCTCCCCTGCCCTCATCATATTTATCATGTCCCAAACGGTATATTTACCCTCGTCGTCGTTCGTTGTAAACGGAACAAGAATATCATCCTCTCCGAGATCGAGGGTTTCCCATATCCGCTCAAGATTCGGCTCTATCTCGCGCTTTTTCAGTTTATCCAGCTTTGTCGCAACTACTATAACACGGTCATGATAATGACGTATCCATTCGCACATTTGGATATCGTCATTTGTCGGTTTATGACGGCTGTCAACAAGAAGAATCGTTTGAACAAGTTGCTCCCTGTTCGCCAGATAATCTTCCATCATCTTCCCCCATTTTTCTGTTTCCGCCTTTGACCGCTGCGCATAACCGTACCCCGGCAGATCCACAAGATAGATCGTATCGTCGATATTATAAAAATTTATCGTTGCCGTTTTCCCCGGCGTACCGCTCACACGGGCCAGCGATTTTCTGTTCAGAAGCTTATTTATAAGCGACGACTTCCCGACGTTTGAGCGTCCCGCAAATGCAAATTCCATATATCCGTCCGTAGGATACTGCTTGGCGTTCACAGCCGAGACCTTCAGCGACGCATTGTGGAGATTCATTGTTTTCCTCCTCGTTTTAAATTAATTTCTGCATCTATATTATCATCTTCCTTTCAAAAAGTCAATTAATAAAACACTAATTATTGATTTAATCAGATTTTTATGGTATAATCAAAGACAGCAAACAACAATAAAAGGAGAGAAATTGCCATGAAAATACCAAACGCACCGCTGTTCAGGGATCCTATATACGACGCACCGACAGACCCCGTGATCATATGGAACAACAAGGAATGCTGTTGGTGGATGCTGTATACTCAGCGCCGCAGCGGTTATCATAGCATCGGAGTCGCTCACATACATGGTACGGCGATAGGCGTCGCCGCGTCGGAAGACGGCTGCAAATGGCTCTACCGCGGTACGCTTCCACACCTTGACTTTGAACCTGGACACAACACCTTCTGGGCACCCGAAGTTATTTTTGCAGAAGGCAAATATCATATGTATGTTTCATACATACGCGGCATCCCCACGGACTGGAACTACCCAAGGCACATCGTTCATTACACAGCGGACGATCCATGGGACTGGCATTTTGAAAGCATACTGAACCTGTCCTCCGACAAGGTGATCGATGCCTGCGTTTATAAAATAAATGATTCTGCATACAAAATGTGGTATAAGGATGAAAAGCACGACTCGCATACCTACAGCGCCGTGAGCAGCGACCTCTATAGCTGGACAGTCTGCGGTGAAGAGGTCGCCTTTAACAGCCACGAAGGTCCGAACGTCTTTGAATTTAAAGGCAAAAAGTGGATGATAACTGACGAATGGAACGGGCTCGGCGTGTACACAACTGAAAATTTCAGCGACTGGACGCGTACAGGCATAATATTAAGGGACGGTGGCAGCCGTGAATGTGACGGTGTTATGGCAAATCATGTCGATGTAGTTGTATGCGGCGAAAACGCATATATATTCTATTTTACGCACCCGTTCTTTAAAAACGAGGACCGCCGAAGAAATGGCTTCGTAATAGGCCCCGAAGAAAGCCGAACGTGTATTCAAGTAGCAAAGCTCGGTTATGACGGTACAACAATCACCTGTGACAGAAACGAACCGTTTGATCTTATTCTGAGTGTATAATAAAATTATCTCCGAATTATAATATAGGTAACTCTATTTTATAATCCGGAGGTATTTTTTATGTGTGAAAATAAGTCATTAAGCAAGCAGGAACGCGAAAATATCGAGCATCTCGGAATTACCGAAACAAAAAATCCGCGCGGAAATATCCGATGCCTTAATATAATCGGACAGGTAGAGGGGCACATGGTACTGCCGCCCGACAATAAGACTACCAAATACGAGCATGTTCTGCCGGAGCTCGTGGCCGTTGAGGAAAACCCAGAAATAGACGGGCTCATGGTTCTGCTTAATACCGTCGGAGGCGATGTTGAAGCCGGTCTCGCGATCGCAGAGCTTATTGCCGGAATGAGCAAGCCAACGGTATCGCTTGTCCTTGGAGGCGGTCACAGCATAGGAGTGCCGCTGGCAGTTTCGGCTGATTATTCATATATCGCACCCACGGCGACTATGACGGTGCATCCTATCCGCACAAGCGGACTTGTTATCGGCGTTATGCAGACATTTCGATACTTCGAAAAAATGCAGGAACGCATAACTGATTTTGTGGTGAGCAATTCTAAAATCAGCAAGCAGGAATTCCGCCGGCTTATGCTCACAACGGACGATATTGCAAATGACGTCGGTACCGTACTCTTTGCCAAGCGTGCGGTAGAATGCGGGCTGATAGACAGTATGGGCGGACTCTCCGATGCTCTTGAAAAAATGTATGAGCTGATTGAGCATAAAAAACATCTTGAACATGATAATAAGCTAAAACAATCATAATACAGTATATCCGTTTGCAGGCATACAGAGATGTATCGTTCATCAGATACCGTTCATCAAGCAAATATGTATCATTATAAATCAATGAATTCGTGTCAGACTTAAAGCTTGTTTACGGATTGCTTAATGAAGAAGCTTCGCTCGAAAAGCCGCTTGATTTAAGGAAAAGCGGCAAAACAATATCCTTCTGCAATAAAGTGGCGGGAAGATAATGGGGATATAGTCATACATCAGTTTAAGATCATGCATTGGCAGACAACATAATCGGGACTCTGCCCCAAAGTTTAGTTCATTGGTTTTCCCTAAAACGGACAAAACGAGCGAAAATAAATTTCCGCCCGTTTTAGTGCAAAATCCCCCAAGACCGCTCCGGTCGCTTTTCGGCGTAGCAGTTGTCAGAGGTAAAAGCCAATAAATATTATTGACAAGTCATGTTAAGCTTATACCTGTAATGTTCGCATTGTCGAAATTTATCAGATATTGCTCATACACCTTTTTCGCAGATCCGATCACGCATCCTGTACATTTTCAGCCCTTTATCATATTTTTTCTCTCAAGGAGTCATCGATCGGGTTTTGAGGAACTCTGGGTACATTGTCAAATGCTCCGCCTCCCGTTACCTGTTCAAGATCGTCAAGCTCGATCTCCTGAACGTCCTTGTTTTCATCTTCTTTTTTACACATAAATTTTCCTCCTTATACTATTTATTCTTGAGAGGCAATAAGCCTGTCAAGTCTTTCAATTACCGCAGCCGTTTCAGCACGTGTGGCAAAGTTCTTCGGTGCAAACGTTCCATCGGCATTACCGTTCATGATACCTTGCTGTGCAGCAAGTGCTACAGCCTCTGCTGCCCACTCCGATATATCGTCAGCATCGGTATATGCAAGAGACGTATCTTCGGCTGTCACGCCAGTCTTATACGACAGATAGTTCGCCGTCATCTTCGCCATCTGTTCGCGCGTCACAAGGTCCTCCGGTCCAAAAAGTCCGTCGCCATATCCGTCAACAATACCGTTTTCAGTCGCCCATGCGATATGCGCCGCATAGTATGCATTACTATTAACATCGGTGTATATCGTATCCGTGAACTCTTCTGATATGCCCTCCAGACGTCCAAGCACTGTCACGAGCATTCCTCGTGTCACATTTGTGTACGGTTCGAATATACCGTCTCCGGTTCCGTTAAAATAGCCCTTTTTCGCAGTATATTCAACGCTGTCAAAGAACCAATCCGTTGCCGCAACATCTGAAAATCTTCTTGCCGATGCAGTCGGTGCCGGTGTTTTGGAAGCTTCCGGTACCGCTGTCGGGG
>CALXRY010000064.1 GCA_944390955.1 uncultured Clostridia bacterium
CTTCCCAAATGATACGAACGATGTTATCCTGTCCGGCATACCGAAAATCCATTGCCACAGGTCAAGCTGATGCGGATTCTGATTAATGAGAGCTCCGCCGCCTTCTGTTTTCCACGTTGAACGCCAGCTGCCGCTATCATGATATGCCTGCGGTCTATACCAATCAGTGATTACCCACGAGATCCTTTTTATATGTCCAAGCACGCCTTTCCCGACAAGATTTCTGAGCTTCTGGCAAACAGGATTTGTTCTTTGATTATACATTATGCCGAACACCATGCCGGATCTTTCGGCAGCATCGTTCATTTCCTTTACCTGCTTGGTATAAACGCCTGCCGGCTTTTCGGTAATAACATTGAGCTTATAAGCAAACGCCTCCTCGGCAAGCTTTGGGTGATCATAATGAGGCACTGCTATCAGGATCGCATTGCAAAGACCACTCTTATAAAGCGCCAACGCATTATTAAACACAGTAATACTGGGATATGCCTTTTTAGCTTCATCTGTCCGCGCTTTTGCAATATCACATATCGCGGTCAACTCCATTCCAGGAACTTTTCCTTCGTATATATTCCGGCAGTGGGATGTACCCATATTGCCGAAGCCGATAACTCCAAGTCTGACTTTATCCATCATCCAGTCCTCCCCTATATACCTTCAATAATTTTTTTCAGCGCATTAAAGGCTATTGTGAAGGTGCCCTCGCCGCTTTTCGGTAGTGACAGCATATCAGCGTCAAGCTCAAGATCGGCAAGTCCCTCAAAGCTCCCAAGATGCGGTTCAAGACTGAGAAATCCGCCCGAACCGTTTTTTATAAAATCAGTCACTATATATGAAAGGTTTCCGCCGCCGAAGCCTGCCGGTACAACGCGTCCGCTGCCCATAACCGCATCTTTTATATGCATATATTCAACATACGGCCTCAGCATATCATAAGCCTTCTTTGTGTCAGTGCCACACTGCACAAAATTTGCTGGATCAAATACAGCCTTAAAATTATCGCAGTAAAGCTCCGACATAAGTTCCATACAGCGTTCTCCCGTATCGCCGTATATATCCTTTTCATTCTCGTGCAGAAGAATCACATCATTATCTACAGCATATTCGATCATACGCGCCAACCGCTTCAGCACTTCTGTTCTTTCCTCCTCGCTCCACTCTGTGTTATCATGATAGAAACTAAATATCCTTATATATCTTGTTCCGAGTATCTTTGCTGTGTTTACCGTTCTTCTGAAAAGTCCAAAATGCTCATCAAAACCATCCGAAAGCTTCACCTTACCTACAGGCGAGCCTATCGATGAAGCCTCAATGCCGTACTCCCTCATCACGGCTTTCAACTCATTCACTTCATCTGTACTGAGTGAAGAAATGTTTTTTCCATTGATGCCTCGCGGCTCAAAATACCTTATGCCAAGTCTGTTCAGCACTTCAAACTGTGTAACAATATCGCTTGCTATCTCATCAGAAAAACCGCTTATTTTGAAATATTGCATCTGCGTCACCTCCAATGTTTTATGGCTTTATAATACCACAACAATAACAAAAAATCTTTATAAAAATTGCTGAAAACATTGCAATTATTGCTGCGGTATGATACAATAATCACAATAAATATAAGAGCCTTGCGGAGGATATATGAGTATGACAGAATTATTATACGATGTCTTGGAATCAGAACTGGCGGCTCCGTCTAATGAGCATTTTCAGCTGCATAATCATATTGAATATGAACTGTACATGTTTCTTGAAGGTGACTCAACATACGTTGTGGAAGGAAAAAATTACAGCTTGTCTCCAGATGATATGATAGTGATACTACGTCACGAAATGCATAGAGTGTTCCATAACAGTCCTAAGCGTTACCGGCGTATAGTTTTTTCAATATCACCGGAATTCTTTTTAAAGAACCATTGTGAAGAATACGAAAAAATATTCTGCAGCAACTACTTTAATGTAGGCAACAAGATAAATGCAAGCACCGTACACTCAAGCGGATTATACGGTGCGGTCATGCGTCTGAAAAAATACTCTGCCGGCTTTTCATTACTCGATTCTCCGATAGCTGTCAGCATAATGACGGAGATCCTATATTTAATAAACAGGATCTCGTCTTTTGAAGCCGCAGAAAACATAAATATACCGGTGCGAAATATCATAGATTATATAAATAATAATTTTACCAATGAAATATTCCTTGAGGAGCTGTGCAGCCGGTTCTATATATCAAAATACCATTTATGCCGCATATTTAAGGCTGCAACAGGGCTTACTGTTCAAGGATACATTCGTCAAAAAAGACTAACACTGGCGGATGAACTGATAAAAGCAGGAAAGAATCTTACCGACGCCGCATTGCTTTCGGGCTTCAGCAGCTACTCATCATTTTACAGAGCATATATAAATGCATACAACAAAAACCCCAGAAAAGGGAAATAACTATACAGTGGAAATTATTCGATATTGTTATGCAAATGTCAACAATTAAAAGTCAAACTAAGAATATTTTCATCAAAAATATTAGAGCTTTAATACTTGACAACTAGATAGAAATATGATATTATGTCATAGAATCACGAAGGGGTACACCACCAAAAGGGCGTAGTCTTCTTTGTGATTCTTTTTTTAGGATTTACTTCGGAGGGAGCTGAATAAAATGATAACTCTTAACGGGAAACCCGAAAGCGGCTTTGACGGCAGGCTTCTCACAGAACTTTTGACGGTGCACAGCTACAGAACAGAGCTCATAGCCGTGGAATACAATGGCGAGATACTTCCAAAAAGCTCATACGGCGATACAGTCCTAAAGGACGGAGACTCGCTCGAGGTCGTTTCGTTCGTGGGAGGAGGCTGATCATGATACCGTCAAAAGAGGAATTTGAGCGTGTGCTGATAGAACGTCACACAAAGCCGGTTCATGAGAGGCTAAAAAACGCATCGATAGCCATCGCGGGAGCTGGCGGCCTTGGCTCAAACATTGCGATGTCGCTTGCACGAGCCGGAGTCGGACGATTATTTATCGTGGATTTTGACAAGGTCGAGATGAGTAATCTTAACCGCCAGCAGTATTTTATAAGACACCTCGGTATGTACAAAACAGAGGCGATAACCGAGATACTTCATGAGATAAATCCGTATATCTCGGTGGATTATAAGACCGTCCAAGTTACTGAAGATAACGCTGCTGGGCTTTTTTCCGGTTTTGATATTATATGCGAGGCATTTGACCGTGCCGAAAGCAAGGCGATGCTCATAAACACCGTTCTGGAAAAGCTGCCCGGGACTACAATAATATCCGGTTCCGGCATGGCGGGGTATCTCAGCTCAAATTCAATAAAAACACGAAAAATAACAGACAGGCTGTATATCTGCGGCGACGGAGTGACCGATTCGGCCGATGTGAACGGGCTCATGGCACCGAGAGTCGCCGTATGCTCAAATCATCAGGCAAATATGGTTATAAGGCTGTTGCTCGGATATACTGACTGCTGAAAAAATATAAATGATTGGAGAAAATAAAATGGAAGATAAATTAATTATAGGCGGACACGAATTCACATCACGCTTTATTTTAGGCTCAGGGAAATATTCGCTTGAGCTTATAAAGGCTGCCATAGAGAATGCAGGAGCGCAGATAATCACGCTCGCCTTAAGGCGCGCCGCTTCAGGAGAGGTGGCAAACATCATGGATTAAATCCCTAAAATCGTAACGCTGCTCCCTAACACCTCCGGGGCAAGAAACGCCGAGGAGGCCGTAAGGATCGCACGCCTCGCGCGTGAGATAGGCTGCGGTGACTTTGTAAAGATAGAGTGCATACGCGACTCTAAGTATCTGCTGCCCGACAATTATGAAACGGCAAAGGCTACCGAAATGCTTGCAAAGGAAGGCTTTGTCGTTATGCCGTATATGTACCCGGACCTTAACGCAGCAAGAGATATGGCAAACGCCGGCGCAGCCTGCATAATGCCGCTTGGTGCGCCTATAGGCTCCAACAAGGGGCTCTGCACAAAGGAATTTATAAAGATACTTATAGACGAAATAGATCTTCCGATAATCGTGGATGCAGGTATAGGACGTCCGTCACAGGCGTGCGAGGCAATGGAGATGGGAGCGTCCGCTGTCATGGCAAATACGGCTATAGCAACGGCGGGCGATATCCCGGCAATGGCAGAGGCGTTCAGAAAAGCCATTGAATCGGGACGCACGGCATACCTTAGCGGCCCCGGGCGCGTAATGGAAAGCGGAGCCTCCGCATCATCGCCGCTTACCGGCTTTTTGAGAGATTAAAAAACAAAAGGAGCTTTACAGAAATGGAACAGAGAATCAATCATATGGAGTATCTGCCCGATATGGAGGTACTTGATTCCTCAATGCTTGATGAGGTCATTTCAAGCATGAACGCATACGATTATGATAAATATACGGCCGCCGATGTACGCCGCGCATTAAACCACGACAGCCGCACTCCCGAGGATTTTGCGGCTCTTCTCTCCCCTGCTGCGATGCCGTTTCTTGAGGAAATCGCAAAAAAAGCGCAGGAGGAAACGAGAAAGCATTTTGGAAACTCGATTTATATGTTCACGCCGCTCTATATCGCCAATTACTGCGAAAACTACTGCATATACTGCGGCTTTAATTGCCACAACAAGATAAAGCGTGCAAAGCTCTCAATGGAGGAAATAGAGCTTGAAATGAAGGAGATAGCAAAGTCGGGCCTTCAGGAAATACTGATCCTCACCGGCGAATCAAAAAAGATGTCGGACGTCGAATACATCGGCGAAGCCTGCAAGATCGCACGCAGATACTTTAAGGTAGTGGGACTTGAGGTATATCCGATGAACAGCAGTGAATACGGCTATCTGCACGAATGCGGCGCGGATTTTGTAACGGTCTTTCAGGAGACCTACAACAGTGACAAATACGAAACTCTTCATCTTGCCGGACACAAGCGCATCTTCCCCTACCGCTTCTATGCTCAGGAGCGCGCGATACTCGGCGGCATGAGAGGCGTGGGCTTTGCCGCATTACTCGGACTTGACGATTTCAGAAAGGATGCGTTTGCCACCGGCATGCACGCTTACTTGCTGCAAAGGAAATACCCACACGCGGAGATCGCGTTCTCATGCCCAAGATTAAGACCTATAATAAATAACGACAAAATAAATCCCAAGGATGTTCATGAACCGCAGCTTCTGCAGGTCGTATGCGCATACAGGCTGTTTATGCCGTTTGCAAATATCACGATCTCAACGCGTGAATGCGAACGCTTCAGAGACAATATAATAAATATCGCCGCGACAAAGATAAGCGCCGGAGTGAACGTAGGTATAGGCGGACATATTGGTGAGGAAAAGGGCGATGAGCAGTTTGAGATCTCCGACGGCAGAGACGTAAAGGCTGTTTACAATGCAATAGAAAAGCAGGGGCTCCAGCCTGTTATGAGCGATTATATCTATGTGTAAAATCATCTCGGTAACAAACAGGCAGCTTTCCGGCAATTTTATGCAGAGGATAAACGAGCTCGCATCTTTGGGAGTTCCGATAATCCTAAGGGAAAAGGATCTGAGCGAAAGCGAATATACGGAGCTCGCAAAAAAAGCGCTCGCCATAACCGATAATATAACTCTCCATACATATATAAATACAGCAAGAAAGCTCAGTCATATGAAAATACACCTCCCCCTGCGTCTGCTTGAAGAGAGAGACATAAGCGGCTTTGCGACCGTAGGCGCGTCGGTACACAGCGTTGAGGAGGCCTTAAAGGCTCAGGCGCTCGGAGCGACATATATAACGGCAGGTCATATTTTTGCGACCGACTGCAAAAAAGGAGTACCTCCGCGAGGGCTTGCGTTCCTGAAGGAAGTATGCAAAACAGTAAAAATTCCGGTATACGCCATAGGAGGGATAACTCCCGAAAATGCCTGCGAAGCAGTTTCCGCAGGCGCATACGGCATATGCGTGATGTCGGCTTTTATGCAGACCTACGACGTCAGGACTGTATATAATGATTTCCGCACTTCGCTGATAACAAAGAATTGAAAGCATATTTTTTGCCATATGTATATATTTTTTTCAAAAACACTTGACAAACAGTCTGCAATAGTATATACTATATATGTTTATTGAACATATATTGCCGTAAGGCTATCAGAGAATTGGAGGAAGAATCGTAAATGGACGACGCTGACGCGGACGCGGATTGTTTACACAGCATCAGTTACATATTTTATATAAGATTCAAAAGGCATAATCTGCGCTTATGACAACCGGGCGCGGACTATGTCTTTTTGTGTACTTTTATATCTATGTTTTACTCAGAACTTTAGGAGGTTTATTATTTTGTCTACTATTATATGGCAGATCATTCTGCAAATTATACTTATTGCACTTAATGCGGTTTTCGCATGTACAGAGATTGCGGTAATTTCCGTAAACGACAATAAGCTTGAAAAGATGGCGGCTGAGGGCAACAAAAAAGCTATAAAACTGTTTAACCTTACAAAACAGCCGGCGCGCTTTCTTTCCACAATACAGGTTGCGATCACTCTGTCGGGATTTCTGGGCAGTGCTTTCGCAGCAGACAACTTCTCAGATCTTCTTACTGACTGGCTCGTCGGCCTGAACATTCCGATCCCTGCTGCAACGCTTAATTCGATTTCCGTTATTGTAATAACGCTTATACTTTCATACTTCACGCTTATCTTTGGTGAACTTGTTCCCAAGCGTGTAGCTATGAAAAACTCCGAAGCGCTTGCACTGGGAGTGGCATCTATGATATCTTTCATAGCAAAGCTGTTTTCTCCTATCGTATGGCTGCTCACAATTTCAACAAACGGAGTACTTAAACTTATCGGTATCGACCCCAACAGCGAGGAAGATGAGGTAACAGAGGAAGAGATACGCATGATGGTTGATGTCGGCAGTCAAAAGGGCACGATCGACGAGGATGAAAAGGAAATGATCCAGAACGTGTTTGAGTTTGACGATCTGACGGCGGATGAGATCGCAACACACAGAACTGATGTACTTATGCTGAGTCTTGACGACAGCATGGAGGAATGGGAAGAAACTATTTATGCAAACAATCATTCCTATTATCCCGTTTGCGACGGAACCGTTGATGACATATACGGCGTACTACATGTAAGAGACTATCTGCTGCTTAAGGACAGATCACGCGAAAATGTTCTTGCCAAGGCGGTGAAGCCGGCGTACTTTGTGCCGTACAGCATAAGAGCCGATCTGCTTTTCGATAATATGAAAAACACAGGTCATTATTTCGCCATCGTTCTTGACGAATATGGCGGAGTAAGCGGTATTGTTACAATTTACGATCTGATCGAGGAAATCATAGGTGACCTCAACAGCGGCGATCTTGAATATGATGATACGGACATAAAGCAAATAGACCCACAGACATGGGAAATTCTCGGCAGCGCACCGATCGATGATGTTACAAAAGAACTTAAGATAAAACTCGAAGAGGGCGACTACGATACGTTCGGCGGCTTTATATTACATAACCTGGGATATATCCCGTCCGATAACGATACACCGCAGCTTAAAGCACAAGGACTCACTATAAGAGTCATGGAGGTAAAAGACCACAGGATCATAAAGACGATCGTTCATATAGAAGAACAGAAGGAAGAGAATGAGGAATAAATAATGGTGTAAAAACGTTTTTATGCCACACCGCAGTCCATCTGAAAAGATGTACTGCGGCTTTTTTATAAGAGCATATTCAACGCCTCTCCTTGTCGTAAAGCCGCTCTCCCCCTGCCCCTTCGTAAAAAATCATATTTTTTAATAAATTATCATATATGGGCAATATTTAATGAATACTATTGAAAATATTGTTTGAATGTGATATAATGTATTTGCTTAAAAAAATATTGTAAACAGCCGTTTACTTTTTAGAAAAACGGACTTACGGAGGGGATATGTATGAAAAAAATTTTTTTATCGGCGGCAGCCGCTACGCTTGTTGCTTCGATAGCGCTGCCGACCGCAGCTGTTATAGCGGATAATGCAACGGAAACGCCCGTTCCCGAGCTTATGGTAACCGAAGCCACGCCGTTACCGAAACCCGAATCAACGCCCGAGCCTTCGGCGGATCCGATTTTGGATGAGCTTACGATCACCGATACGGTATGTTATTCCGATATTGCCGCCTACATAAACGGTTATGAGATACCTTCATATAACATAAACGGCTCTACTGCCGTATATGTTAAGGATCTGGCGAATTTCGGATTTACTGTAACATATGATAACGATACGCGCACGACGAGGATAGTGCAGGATAAAGATACGATCGAGGGCATGACGGGAGTTTTGCTGCCGTGGCAGCCGAACGGAACTCCGTTTGCCGAGCCGGGGATCTCGGGGATCACAGTCTATGCCGGCAATACGCCGATACCGTCGGCAAATGTAAACGGATATATGGTTATATATCTTAAGTCTCTTAATGTTTTCGGACGAGTGACATTCAGTAAGGAAATGCGCAAGGCGTTTCTTAATATGGACAATCTTCCCGAGGGACTCTATATGAATCTGCGCAAAGAGATTAGTCCGGTCAGGCGGCAGCTTACCTCGCAATATGCTCTTGATCCGAATGATTTTTACAGCTATCCCACGGACAGGGACGACTGGGGCTTTGTCAAGAACGAGGGAGATGAGCCTTCATTATATGATTGGCAAAAGGATGTGCTTGCAAAATATTCTTCATATTATATGAACCACGATAAGCCACATACTATTTATTTTACGTTTGACGAAGGCTATGAAGCGGGATACACACCGATGATACTCGACACACTTGAAAAATACAACGTTCCTGCGACGTTCTTTATAACCGGTTATTATTTTGAGTCAGAGCCGGAAATCGTGCAGGACATGATAGATCGCGGCTTTGATATAGGAAATCATACGGTGAATCATGCAAATCTCGCGGAGATATCGCCTGCCGATACGATATATGAGTTGGGGCATCTGCATGATGAAGTAAAAAATAAATTCAACTATGATATGATATATACGCGCCCGCCGGAGGGCTCATATAACGAACGTTCACTTGCGATAGCCGAAGCACTGGGCTACAGCACAGTCTTGTGGAGCTTTGCTTATCTTGATTATGATGGTGTTGAAAGAGGTGCCGACTACGCATACAACAACATAGTCCCGTATCTTCATGATGGAGCGATACTGCTGCTGCATACAATGTCTGCCGATAATGCGCATGCTCTTGAGGATATAATTAAATACGCAATGGAGCAGGGCTATACGTTCGGCTCACTTGATGATTTCTGCAGGCACGAATATAAATAAAACAGAGGTGACAGATATTTATGGACAGAAGTGAAAAAGCCGTTGAACTGTTTAAAAGCGGATATAACTGCTCGCAGTCTGTGATAGGTGCATACTGTGATCTGTTCGGGCTAGATTTTGAAACAGCAATGAAGATTTCGGAAGGACTGGGCGGCGGAATGGGACGTCTACGTCTTACCTGCGGAGCCGTAAGCGGTATGTTTATACTTGCAGGACTTGCAAAAAGCAAGGCTCAACCCAAGGATCTGAAAACAAGAACGGAGGTTTACGGACTTGTTCAGCAGATGGCAAAGGACTTCAAGGAGCTTCACGGCTCAGTGATCTGCGCGGAGCTGCTTGGCAAGAACACACCAGCCGATAAAGGCGCTGTTCCCACAAAGCGCGACGAGGAATTTTATAAAAAGCGTCCGTGTATATCCTGTATACGGGACTGCGGTATAATAGCCGAAAAATACCTATGTGAAGAAAATTAATATGTTATAATGCGCCGCGGAGCATGATCGGGTTGAATAAACGACGGATAAAAGCTCAGTGCGGCGCATATTAATTTATTGATAAAAATTTTATTGATCCGGCCGAAAAATATGTACATAAAAGCAAAAAAATTTATTAAGGATTATCTTGCCAAAAAGCTGTGTCGGTGGTATACTGTATAATGTGACTTTCACAAATATATGAACAGTGAATTAAGGAGACAGATATGAAAACAGAACAAAACAAATGGGGACTTTTTCTTATCAGGATCATAGAAGGGATACTGATAGGAGTAGGAGCTGTGCTCCCCGGCATTTCCGGCGGAGTGCTGTGTGTTATATTCGGAATATACAAGCCTGTAATGCAGTTTTTGGCTCACCCATTCAAGACCTTTAAAAAGAATATGGTGCTGCTTACACCTGTTGCGATAGGTGTGATTATCGGCTTTTTGGGCATAGCAAAGATTCTTGCATTCTTTCTTGAGAAATATCCTGATCAGTCAGTATGCCTGTTCGTAGGTCTGATAGGCGGAATGCTTCCGTCATTATTCCGTGAGGCGGGCGAACAAGGCAGAAGCAGGGGATCATTCATATCTATGATAATTGCCATGGCGGCGGTATTTGCTCTGCTTATAAGCCTGAATGTAGCGTCAGTAACAATTGCGCCGAACCTTGTGTGGTATCTGTTCTGCGGCTTCTGCTTGGCTATGAGTATTATAGCTCCCGGTATGAGCTTTTCTACGCTGCTGATGCCTCTCGGACTGTATACGCCGTTTATAGACGGAATAGGCTCGCTTGATATGAGCGTATTGCTTCCTTCGGGAATAGCTGCACTTGCAACGATAATACTGCTGTCCAAGGGCGTGAATTACTTATTTGAAAATCATTATTCGGTATCGTTTCATGCTATATGCGGAATAGTGATTGCCGCAACAGTCATGATTATTCCGTTCGAAAGTTTCACGGTAAGCGTTTCAGCGGCTGTTATAAATATTGGCCTGATCGCGTTAGGAGTAGTGCTGGCATTACTGCTTGATAAATTCAATCAGAAAATAGATGTAAAAAACAACAATGAATAAAGCTTTTCGACTACAATATATATTATAGAAATAGCTTATGCACAGATGCAGCATGTCAACTGTATCTGTGCATATTTACCAAAAAGAAAAAAAATATTAAAAAAGCTTGACAAAACAAAAAAAATGTTGTAGAATATACGAGTGTTGTTTAGGGGTGTAGCTCAGTTGGTAGAGCAGCGGTCTCCAAAACCGCGTGCCCAAGGTTCGAGTCCTTGTACCCCTGCCAAAGAAAATGGCTTAAAACCTCAGGTTTTAAGCCATTTTTTTATGTTTATGGTTCCAGATGCAATGCTGCTAAATTGCGTTCTCACTCCATAAAATAAGAAGAAATCCGATATAATTAGCACACAAATTAGCATACAGGAATACGTTGATATAATCCTCACTCCAACCCGCTCTCTTGTGCTATATACCGATCCACGGCTATTTTGGGGATTTTCCAGCAAGAGCCTATCTTAAAGCCCTTGATCTTTCCCGTTCTGAGCAGCTCATATAAAGTATTGCGCCCGATGAGAAGATAATCCATTACTTCATCGGTGGTCCATATCTCATAATTGTCTGACATTAGATATCAGCTCCCTTCATTTTTATTACTTATATGTTGCCGCTGTTGATTTTCATAATTTCATGCATTCAGTGCAAGTGTGAGCGGATTCTTAAAAAATTCATATTCGCTCCTGAGCGGTATCACAACAGGACTTACGTCTATCTTATCAAACTTCTTTAATATCTTTTCTTTGGTTGCCTTGTCCCAGTCAAGCTTATGCAATGCCGCATCAAGGCTCATGTGCCTTGCAGATAATTGTACAAGCTCCGTCATCTTTTTCTTTGATTTGTCCTTGAATTTTGAATTGTCGATACGCCGGTATATTTCATCAAGCTTATAGAAATCACCGCCGCCATAAAATTTATTTGCATACTGCTTAAAAACATAAGTGCCTATCTTGTCGGAATGCTTAAGAAAACTCCTGACACTCGTACAGCCGA
>CALXRY010000065.1 GCA_944390955.1 uncultured Clostridia bacterium
ACCACGTTACGGGAGCGCTGAACCTTATAAAGACAGGCTCAGTAAACGGCACATCGATAACATGGACAGCATCTCCTGAGGGGATAATTAATACCGATACAGGAGCAGTAACACGTCCCGCGGAGGATACTCAGGTGACGCTTACGGCGGAAGCAGCCGGACTTTCCAAGCAATTCACTGTAACCGTTAAAGCTCAGGATCCCGGGCAGATTGAATATATAATCAATCACGACTATTCCGAAGCTGATTATGACACTGTTGAAGAGGTATTTGGTACAGGAAAGTACTGGATAGCAGGAATTGGCAGCGGAGTTTCATCAGAATATTCAAACGATAACATAGAATTCAGAGTTGAAAACGGCGAGCTCATAGCTCATGTAAAAAACACTGCAGGAATTTCGCATCTTGAGGTCGACCTCAGAGATGAGGATGGAAATCCTCAGACAGGCAAGGTGTGGGTCGAGTATAAGATCAACCTGAAGAGCCCCAAAAAGACGCTTGTTGAGCCAAGGTCGGGCAGCTCGATTATTTCGACAACATACTACCAGGGAACAAACTGGAGCAGTGTTTCAATGGCGACAAGCAATACCGATCCGGAAATAGGGGCCGCCACAAACTGGGGCAGCGAGCTTGCGGACGGAAGTAACTCGTATATTATGAGAGCGCTCTACAATACCGATACAAGAACGATAGACGAGTTCTATTGCAACGATGCAGACGCGGACAACAGCATAGGTGACTATTTTAGACAGAACGCTCAGGGTATAGACAGACTTAGATTCTATGACAATGCAGATGCGCAGTTTACGGCAGAGGCTGATGTGTACGGTATTGAATACATCAGGGTTTGGAAAGAAATAGAAACTCAGGATGTTATTGATCAGCAGAGAGCAGACGAGGACGCGGAAGCGATAAACAATGCGGTAGTCCTCGGTACACAGCTTCCTAACAGCGTAAGCGCTGATATAAATCTTGTTTCTGAGGGATCTGTGAACGGTTCAGCTGTGACATGGACAACGGCACCTGAGGGAATAGTTGATCCTCTTACAGGTGCGGTAAGCGTGGTTGAAGAAGCGACTGATGTTACTCTGACGGCTACGGTCAATTATAATGGAAAGATAGCGACAAAAGTGCTGAATATTACTATAGTTCCTCCCGGAGCAACAAGTCAGTATGTTTTTAAAGAGGATTTTGAATACGCAACAGTCGATGAAATGTTTGCGGAAGGCTCAAGACTGAGCCCGTCATCGTCCCCGTTCTCGATGCTGGCGCTCAGTATGCAGAACGGAACAGAGGTAAAGTTCAGGCAGGCGACCACGCCTAAGACTTCCGAGGCTATATTCATAGATTTCAGCGATTATGCCCATAGGCTGAACGGTGAACACTATGTTGAGATAAAAGTTAAAAAGGATAATCCGCGTGCCAACTGGCAGCTCAAGCTTTATCCGGAAACGGTTGCGGTAAACAGGGAATTCGTAACCATGGACGTGTCAAACGGAAATCTTTCATGGAGACTCAGCAGCGGCTGGACAGGTGCACCGTATATACCTATTACAGATATAAATTATGTAACTGTCCGCATGTTGCTTGACTTTACAAACCAGACGATCAGCGAAATATATGTGGACGATGGCGAGGACGGAAGCGCTGTTGACGGTATCCAGACCGAAATAATAGACAGCAGCGACGGACGTACAGTACCGTTCATGAACGGAGCAACGGCGATCGGCGGAGTTGCCATCTGGGCAAACAACAATATGGCCGACGGCTCAAGCTTTGATGTTGATTACGTAAGAATATGGGACAGCGAAAAGTCACTTGTAAGAGCCGATATAGATGCGCTCACACTGTCTGATATAACGGCTGAAAACCCCGGTGAGATAACTCAGAATGTGACTCTTCCGGCGGCAGGAAAGGTCAACGGAACGGAATTTACATGGACATCGTCAAATGAGGATGGGAGCTTCGGACTTACCGGCAGGGCAGTTGTTGAATTTGACGCAGCGGCTGCGGGCGGAAACGGCAGCTATGAGATCCGCTCTACAGACGGCTCGCCGATGGCATCTGTTGCCGTAACCGACAGTGATTATACAATAACTACAAGAGACAATACGCTTACGGTGCCGTACAGAGCGAACGATAATCTGAAGCTCAGATTTGTGTTTGACACAGATAACGACACAGTACAGGTATGGCACAATAATATAGAAATAATAGGCGAAACATTAAGACCTATCACATCCGGAAAGAACATATCATCGCTTAATATGACTGTTTCCGGAGGAACGGAAGCTTGTGCGACGATAGACAATCTCAGAGTGGGTATTGCAGGCAGCTCGAGATTACAGATGGTATACGATGCGTTTAATTTTGACCTGATAAAGGGTGATAACGCTTCGGAGACAGAGGTAAGATATGACCTTAACCTGTTTACCGAATATATACTCGATTCGGAGATAAGCTGGACTTCCGGAGATACCTCAATAATAAACCCTGAAACGGGAGAGGTGATCCGTCCGCAGGACAGCGACAAGCAGGTCAGCCTTACGGCTCAGATCGGTCTTAATGATAGTGATGAGACGAGGACAAAGACATTTGAGCTTACTGTTAAAAAGTATAACGCAAGCAATCTTGCTCAGGAAAAGGACGTAAGAGTCAGCGTATCTGCAGCAGACGGAACGAGCGCGGCGAACATAACGGACGGCTCGTATGATACGGTGTTCAGGACTATAGGCAGCGAGCGAAGCTTTAACGTGACAATAGACCTCGGAAGCGCACAGCAGATAAGCGGCGCTGCAATATATGAGGGAATGGTAGACGGACAGTATTCGATAACCGAATATGATATTATGGTATCCGACGACCAGAACACATGGACGACGGTATATGACGAAGGAACGACGATAGGCGAGGAAAGAAACATAGACTTTAAGCCTGTAACGGCAAGATACGTAAGACTGGCGGTAACCGGCAAGGAGCTTGGAAGAGCTGCTGAGATCAGAGAAATCGAAGTAGTTTTTGATCCGACCGACCGAAACAGGGTAGACGCTGATACAGACGCGCTTGTTCTGGACAGTGATTATACAGTGACAGAAGATATTACGCTGCCGGCACAGGGAGAGTACGGTTCCGAAATAGAGTGGCGCTCATCACATGAGGATATTATATCTGCAGACGGAGAGTTCACACGGCCTTCGACCGATACGATCGTAACTCTTACCGCAACGATAAAGAGCGGAAATATAACAAAGGAAAAGACGTTTACAAAGCTTGCAAAAGGCAGGAATGCCGGCAACGGCGGCAATAATGGAGGAGGCTCCGGCGGGACCGGCAGCAGCTCGGGAGGCAGCAGCGGGCTTCCGTATATCCCTCAGGCAACGCCGGCTCCCGTTCCAACGGATGATCCGGGCACGTCAACAGAGACATTTACTGATCTTGAAACAGTTCCCTGGGCGGAGGAGTATATATATGAATTAGCCGAAAGAGGTATCGTATACGGCGTAGGCGATGGGAAGTTTGATCCTGACAGAGGAATAACCCGTGAAGAGGCTGTAAAGATGATCGTTAAGGCATTCAATATAGAAGCCGAGGGCAGCGCCGATAATTTCAATGACTTAAGCAGCAGCGACTGGTACAGCGAATTTGTAAGAGCAGCATATGCTGCAGGCGTTGTAAAGGGCATAAGCGACGATACATTCGGAGTAGGAACAAAAATAACGAGAGAAGATTTTGCTGTTATGATCACAAGAGCGCTTGAATACAGCGGTTATGAGATAGCAGGAAATACCGATAACAGCAGACTTGACGGCGTTTCGGATTATGCCAAGGAGGCTATGGCAACGGTGTGTTTGGAATAGATGACAACAGCATGGGCATATGTGTTCCGACAAATGAAATAACAGACACCAGAGACTACCTCGCAACCGTAAAGCTTGAGGATGCACAGAGATACAGAGTGTCTGGCTATAACATAGAGGACAATACGCTTAACGCTGAACTTATCGTGCTCCATGAAACTCTTGATATCGATGCTTCCGAGCCTATCAACGACTACAGTCCGATAGCGATAGTGGCGGAAAAGTCAAGAGTTATAACTGAAGATGATGAAGAAGCAACGCGTATCGTGCTTTATTCTGAGGGAGAGGAGCATGAGTTCGTTGTACCTGACAGCGATGAGGCCGCAGGAGATGCAGCAAGACTTGAAAGAGGAACGGTGCTGTATTATGCAACGACGGTAAGCGGGAATCTCAGCAGGGTTGAGATTGTGGAAAATCTCAGAGACCTGTCAAGCACATATGATGAGGGTAGCTCATCGACGGAGAGACGTGTATTTGCCGATCTGCTGAATGTGGACAGCAATACACTGAATGACGTCCGGTACAGACGAGTGAACAGACCGTATCTCAGCACTGAGGTAGGTGAGACGACCGTAGATATTAACAGAAGAAATCCGCCCGACATATATGAATATAACCGCCTAACGGGAGAGGTGAAGGCGATTACCGTAGATGATGTAGAGCCTGACTGGAACACGGGAGAGACGGTAAGAGTATTTATTCATATAGAATATGACAATGTAAAGGGTGTTATAGTAGTCAAGGGCTGAGCTGCTCATCATTGAATAAAGGAGAACAACATGAGGTTTAGACAGGTACATTTGGATTTTCATACAAGTGAAAAGATAGATAAGATAGGCAGTAAATTTGATCCGGATCAGTTTAAAGCTGCACTTAAAGCCGGACATGTCAATTCAATTACATTATTTGCAAAATGCCATCACGGATGGATGTATTATCCCTCCATAATGTTTGAGATGCATCCGGGATTGGATTTTGATTTGCTTGGTGCGCAGCTTGAAGCTGCGCACAGCATTGGTGTTGATACGCCGGTGTATCTATCGGCAGGCTTTGATGAAAAGATTGCTGTAAGCCATCCCGAATGGGTGTATGATGACAAGAGTCATTCTCATGCTGCTCCAGATACATACAATAAGGCGGGATACCATATAATGTGCATGAATACTCCGTATCTTGATTATCTTCTTGATCAGGTACGTGAGGTGTGCGAAAGGTATGAAAGCATAAATGCAATATTCCTTGATATAGTTGAAGTGAGACCATGCTACTGCCGCAGCTGTATGAAGAGCCTCATGCAGAGAGGGAAGGATCCCAATGATGACGATGCTGTTATGGAGCTCGCCGAGCATGTTTATGCAAACTACGTAAAACGGGTGCGCGAAACTCTTGACAGTATAAGACCTGGGATACGCGTATTTCATAACGGAGGACATATACGTCACGGAAGACGTGATCTTGCTTTTGCAAATACACATCTTGAGCTTGAAAGTCTCCCGACTGGCGGCTGGGGCTATGACCACTTTCCGGTATCTGCGGCGTATGTCAGAGACCTTGGCATGGATTATCTGGGAATGACGGGAAAGTTCCACACAACGTGGGGAGAATTCGGAGGGTTCAAGCATCCGAATGCGCTTCGATATGAAATGTCTCTTAATATTGCCAACGGGGCAAAGTGCTCTATAGGTGATCAGCTTGCACCGGACGGGCATATGGATCCCGCAACGTATGAGCTGATAGGATATGCTTATTCTGAGGTGGAGCAGAAGGAAGAATGGGTTGATAATGTGGAGTCTGTCGCTGATATTGCGCTGTTCTCAAATGAAGCATATATCAATATTATGGGCGGATATACAAAGGAAACAATCAATGACGCCGGTGTGGCAAGAATATTGCTTGAGGGTAAATATCTGTTTGACATAGTAGACCTTGAATCGGATTTTCTGAAATATAAGATTATTATTCTGGCGGATAACATACTCCTTATTCCGCAGCTAAGTGATAAACTTGATGAATTTGTAAAGCATGGCGGGAAAATTCTTGCAACAGGCATTTCCGGACTTGAACAGGATAACAGCTTCAGGTATGACCTTGGAGCAAAATTTGTGGATGAGAGCGGATATAAGCCGAGCTATATGCATCCTATGTTCAAATATGACGACGTGAGCGACACTGATTATGTTATGTATAGTGACGGCTATATTGCTGAATGTACAGGTGAGATGCTTGCGGAAGCAGTAAAGCCGTACTTTAACAGTACAAGAGAGCACTTCTGCTCGCACTTCCATGCTCCGGCAAGCGGAGAACGTATAGGCTGCGGAATGAGCATGGGCAGTGACGGCATTTATATTGCGTGGAAGGTCTTTGAGGACTATGCACTGAAGGGAAGCTTGATACTGAAGAGAATGGTTTGTTTTGCTCTTGATGCCTTATTGAATGATGAAAAAACATTAAAGACATCTTTGCCGCAGCAGGGAGTATCAACGCTTATGCGTCAGAATGACCGCTTTATTCTGCATTTATTGTATGCTGTACCGACAAAGCGCGGCGAAAATGTAGAGGTGATAGAGGATCTAGTTCCGATTTATAATGTCGATGTTTCACTGAAGCTTGGCGCTGATATTTAAAATGTATATTTGGCGCCGCAGAGGACGCCCATTCCTTTTAAATTGAAGGATGGACGCATAGACCTTACTGTACCAGAGCTGCTCTGCCATCAGATGGTTGTTTTTGAAACATAATACAAATAAGCTTATAATATATCAGTAAACCGGCTGCCCGAATAAAATTCGGGCAGTCACGAAGCGGCAGGCTTTTGCTCTGCCGCTTTTTGCACTTTTAATATCAATATTTACCCCAAAAGGGTGCGGATAAAGAATATCCCTAAAGGTATGACCACAAGTACCGCTATAACGCCCAAAGCAATTATGAAGTACCACATTATGATCTTCTTTGCTTTTTCCACGTCTTTATAAATCAAGCTCAGCTGCTCACTGTTGATATTTTTCTCGCGTACCTCCCGTACGTCAATATCCTTGACAAGCTGATCCAAGGTCAATCCGAAATAATCGCTCAGCAAGACTAATCTCTGAAAATCGGGGTACGATTGTCCGCCCTCCCATTTTGAGATAGTCTGGCGCGATACATTCAGCTCCGCACCGAGCTCCTCCTGTGACAAATTTTTGGATTTTCTTAGGCTGATAAGTTTTTCGTTGAAATTCATGGTTTTCTTCTCCTTTCTCATTTTTCTTTGCGAGTAAATTATATAAGAAAAACGATTTTTTATCAACCAACTATCGTTTGCAATTTGTCAACCGGCTATAACATAAGCAAAATTCTGTGTTTTTTATACATTATGACAACGGTTTTTGCTTCTCAAGACTCAGCTTCATACCCTCATGAGTATTTTTAAACCCAAGTCTTCTGTAAAATCTATGGGCATCGGTTCTTGTTTTATTGCTCGTCAGCTGAACAATGGTACAATTTTTTTTCTTTGCAAGCTCTACGGCATAATTCATAAGCACCGTTCCCGCTCCTTTGTTTCGGCTGCTTTCAGCTATGTGAACATTCTCTATGGTCGCCCGTATACCGCCCCTATGAGATAAATACTGTGTAAACGTTATCTGCAAGCTGCCTATCATATTGTCCTCCTCGCATATAACGAGCAAAATGCTGTTTCTGTCGCCGGTGATATTGTTAAAGGCGTCTACATAGCATTGAGCCATAGGCTGAGTGTATATTTCGCGCTCTTTACCAAGATCATCCTCAGCCATGATTTCAATTATCCGCGGCAGGTCCCGCAGCTCTGCTTCTCTCACAATAAATCGCTCCATCGCTTATTCCCTCTTTAAGTGTTAAATTATTTTACCGTGGCCTCCGCAATATAGCGGTAAAAAATTCTTTTGTGATATTCAAAAGGACAGCGGCAATATGCTGCGGCTGTCCCCTGAATTTCTATTACTTGCTTTTCAGCATTCTGTTTACCGCGCTCATAAGAGCATATACCGATGCAGTGTTGATATTTGCATCAACGCCCACACCCCAGTATACAATATCAGAATCATCGTCTTTAAGACCTATGTAGGCTGCGGCCTTTGACGCAGAAGAGCGCTCAAGAGCATGCTCAGTGTAATTCGATATTTCAAAATGCCTATCAAGCATTTTCCTCATCCCGGCACACAAAGCGTCAAGCGGTCCATTTCCCTCGCCTGTTACAGTGCTGACCTTGCCGTCATATTCCACGGTAGCGCTCAGCTCCGTCTTGCTTCCGCTGTTCGACGAATGATAGAATCGTGTCTTTATCGGATCGTTGATATTCACATAACCGTCCTTGAACGCCTGATGTATCTCATGATTTGTAAGAACCGTCTTCTTTTCATCGGACATATCGTTTATCAGTGCGCTGAACTCGACAAGCATCGGCTTCGGAAGCGTATAGCCGTACTTATTTTCCATAACGTAGCTCACGCCGCCCTTGCCCGACTGGCTGTTTATGAGTATAGGCTCGTATTTTCTGCCTATATCCGTCGGGTCTATCGTAAGATACGGATTTGCCCACTTGTTTTCAGGACTTTCTCCGAACATATCCATGCTCTTTTTTATTGCGTCCTGATGAGAGCCGCTGAACGCAACATACGCCATGTCTCCGGCATACGGATGTCTTGGGTGTATAGGCAGTCTGTTATACTTTTCATAAACCGCTACGATCTCATCTATGTCGCTTATATCCAGTTTAGGATCAATTCCCTGAACAAACATATTGAGAGCTACGGTAATAACGTCGGTGTTTCCCGTTCTTTCACCGTTCCCGAAAAGCGTTCCCTCTACCCTGTCGGCTCCGGCAAGCAGTCCGAGCTCCGTAGATGCAACGCCTGTTCCGCGGTCGTTATGAGCATGCAGGCTTATTATCAGGTTCTCACGGTTGTTAAGATGCTTGCACATATATTCAATCTGGTCTGCATATATATTCGCAGTTGCCACCTCTATCGTGGAGGGCAGGTTCACTATCACCTTTCTCTCCGGCGTCGGCTTGAATACCTCAAGCACCGCGTTCGTTATCTCTGCCGCATAATCCATCTCCGTGCAGGTAAAGCTCTCAGGTGAGTATTCATAGCGGATATTCCCGTCAAGCTGTCCCTCAACAAGGCTCGTAACGAGCTTTGCACCGTCAACGGCAAGCTGCTTTATCTCCTCTTTGTTTTTATGGAATACGACCTGACGCTGAAGCGTGGAGGTCGAATTATAAAGATGGATTATTGCGTTCTTTGCGCCCTTGAGCGCCTCTACCGTTTTCGTAATAATATGCTCTCTTGCCTGAGTGAGAACCTGTATAGCCACATCATCAGGGATAAGATCCTCGTCTATAAGGCGGCGCACAAACTCAAATTCAGTAGCCGATGCAGCCGGAAAGCCCACCTCTATCTCCTTGAAACCGAGCTTTACAAGAAACTTGAAAAATTCAATTTTTTCGTCTGTCGTCATCGGAGAATAAAGCGCCTGATTTCCGTCGCGCAGATCAACGCTGCACCATATCGGAGCTTCCGTGATTTCCTTTGACGGCCATTCCCTGTTTTCGAGAGGAATGGGGTGATACATTTTCTGATATTTCTTATAATTCATATCCATTCTCCTGTCCTTGAAATAATGTGTAAACTGCTAAAAAAATCGGGCCACAATGTGACCCGATCCTAATTCCTATTATAAGCACAATAGAATAAAACCAAAGACCACATTGTCAATTCAGCTTTGGCATAGGAGGAGTGTATTTAAATTTACATACGATTTCGTTTTCATAGCCGTTTCTCCTATTTCTATTGTATCAGTATAATTATTTTATAATAAAAATCGCAATATGTCAAGGATTTTTACTATAAAACATTTACCTTTGTATAATTTTTATATATTTTTAACGTATAAATACTCTTTTAACTGCAACAGCACACAAAAAGTAACTTGTATAAATAAAAAAATTAACATATATCGATTGGTTTGGGGCAAAATAAAAACAAAAAACATGAAAGGCTGTGAATAGCTGTGAACAAAAAAATGACTCCACAGGAATATGGTGAATTTGTAAAGCAGGAGACACCTAATTCCAATATATGTATCAACTGCCTTAAAGCGTTTATAATAGGTGGCATAATATGCGTTATAGGGCAGGGTCTGCTTAATTTTTATAAGGGTATTGGGCTGAATCAGGACGACGCCGGTATGATGGTATCGGTCACGCTCGTTTTTTTAGGCGCGCTCCTTACAGGGCTTGGAATATATCCGAAAATAGCCAAGCATGCGGGAGCAGGAACGATAGTTCCGATAACGGGCTTTGCAAACTCCATTGCGGCGCCGGCTCTTGAGGCAAAGACCGAGGGCTATGTACTCGGCGTAGGGGCAAAAATATTTACGATAGCTGGACCCGTCATTCTTTTTGGCGCCCTAGCCTCCGTAATAGCCGGAATTATTTATATGCTTATATGAGGAGCGAGGATCTGTCGCATTAAAAATCACATGCGGCAGTCCTCTTTTTGTATATATTGCACAATTGCATATACCGGCCTTGCAAACGGCGGCGGTTTGTGGTATATTAGTAAGTAAGAAAAGCTTTCGGCAGGATTTATAAATTTCTGCTGCCACACAAAAGGAGGACGCCTATGAAAAAAGCACATAACTGCAAACTGCTTGCTAAACGCGAGATCGCTCACGGGATATTCGACTTCACCGTTGAAGCTCCCGAAATTGCCGCCGCGGCTCAGTGCGGACAATTCCTGCATATAGAGTGCGGAGGCGACGTTTTTCTGCGCAGACCGATAAGCATATGCGATACCGACGATAATACCGTCAGATTCATATTTGAGATAAAGGGGCACGGAACGGAGCTTCTTGCAGAAAAGGAACCAGGAGATATGATAAATATCATGGGGCCTCTCGGTCATGGCTTCGAGCTCAAGCCCGAGTATAAAAAGGCCATTATAATCGGCGGCGGAATAGGAGTTTTCCCCCTTTATAAATTAGCAAAAAATATCGAGGCAGACGTATTTCTCGGCTTCCGCTCAAAGGATAGGGTAGTTATGGAGGATGAATTCTCAGCTGCTGCAAGATCAGTCACGGTCGGAACGGACGACGGCAGCTACGGCTATGCCGGATATATTGCCGGCGCGGCAGAGGAATTTATCGATAATAACGGTGCGGACATAATATTTGCATGCGGGCCGCTGCCTATGCTGAAAGCCGTAAAAAATATTGCCGAGGCACGCGGGATACCATGCCAGATCTCGATGGAGCAGCGCATGGGCTGCGGCATTGGCGCATGCCTTGTATGTACATGTGAAACTGGAAAAGAAGGCATGGACGGGCAGGTTAGGGTCTGCAAGGACGGACCGGTATTCTATTCGACGGAGGTGACCTTAAATGGCTGACTTGAGAATCGACTACTGCGGGATAGAATTTAAAAACCCCATCGTTACCGCGTCGGGTACGTTCGGCTTCGGCGAGGAAGACGGCGAATACACGGAGCTTTCCGAATACGGCGGCTTCAGCGCAAAGGGGCTTACGCGCACACCGCGTCCTGGGAACAGGGCGCCGCGGATAGCCGAAACACCGAGCGGGATACTTAACAGCGTCGGGCTCCAAAATCCCGGAGTGGAAAGCTTTGCTGCGGAAATAATGCCTGAGCTTGCAAAGCTTGATACGCACGTAATTGCTAATATGTCCGGCAACACCGTTGAGGAATACTGCGAGATGGCGGAGATACTTTCCGAAACAGATACGGCTATAATAGAAATGAACATATCATGTCCGAACGTAAAGCACGGCGGGCTTGCTTTCGGAACAGACGCAAGGACAGTGCTGGAGCTCACGGAGGCAGTAAAAAAGCACTGCAAAAAGCCGCTTGTTGTTAAGCTTTCGCCGAATGTCACCTCGGTGGCGGATATAGCAAAAGCGGCAGAGGCCGGCGGCGCCGATGGGGTGTCGCTTATAAACACGCTGCTCGGCATGAAGATAGATATAAACACACGCCGTCCGATACTTGCAAATAACACGGGTGGGCTCTCCGGCCCGGCAGTGATGCCTGTAGCGGTCAGAATGGTGCATGAGGTGTACGAAGCCGTAAAGATACCGATTATCGGTATGGGCGGCGTCATGAGCGCGTCTGACGCACTGGAATTCATGATAGCCGGAGCGCGGCTTGTGGCGCTCGGGACAGGAATGTTCGTAAAGCCAGATCTTATCATAGATGTGAAGCAGGGTATTGCGGAATACATGGATAAAAACGGTATAAAAAAAGCTGTGGACATAGTCGGAACACTTGAGTTAAATTAATGGGGCTGTCGCTTTTAGCGCAGATCGCAGCAACTTACACGCAGGGTAAGTTCGCCACAGGGGCTTTTAGCCCCTGGCTACGAACGAAACGCACAACTCGGGGTATACACATACACCGTCGTGTGCGTTTCGTCCGTTCTGCATCTAAAATCGAGCAGCCTCATGCGGTTCTTAATGCGACAGCTCCATTCTTGCTGTTTGGTATTATCCGCAGCCGCGGTGAAGGGATGGCCTATATGATTTTTATCTCTTCACCCTGGTCTATGATTAAACGGTTCGGCGATTGAAACTGTTCCGCAATCTTGCGGTCATATGTTTTCGGCGTCCTTCCTGTCATGTGATAGGGGATATTATGTTTTGTTCCGACCGTTTCCGCACAGCGGGCGGCTTCTTCAAGTCCCATATTGAATACGCCGTCGCAGCAGTAAAACGCATAATCTATCTGCATTTCGCTCATTTCCGACATCTGCGGCGTGGTAGAGGTATCACCCGAAACATAGACTGATTTCCCGTTGGAAAAAGTTAATACATACCCGACGCACTCGCTTGCATCGTGATCCTCGTTATATCCCGCTTCGACTGCCTCTATATTGACATAACCAAAATCAAAAGTCTGATGCTCGCCGTTTTGTATTGCTTCGTTGTGCATGATAACCACACAGTCGGGATTTCTTGTTTCTATTTTATCCAGATCATTATGGTCAAAATGCTCATGTGTGACCAAAATCAAATCAGCGGGAAGGTCATAGCCGCTCCCCGCATACGGATCGATATAAATGACCTTGCCTTCCGCCGTGACGATACGAATACTCGCCTGACCCTGATACAGGAGCGCTGCAAGCTCCACCTTTTGCTCAGGCTCTACGCCGTCTTTTACTTGAATAACTCTGAATCCCGCATCATTGTACCCTGTCCAACCGTCTCTGCCTTCATCGTGGTATTCGGTACGGCAGTTTGTTCTGTCGGACTTACACGAGCCGCCTTTGACGCCGTACACGGTAACACCGCCGGAATCGGATCTCAAGGTAGACGTCCATTCCCAAACATTGCCCCAAAAATCCACGGCTCCGTGAGAGCTGCGTGTAACATCTGAATATTGGTCTACCGGCGTTCTTCCATCATTTACGCCGCAGTTGAAATCTGCGTCCTTGGGCATAGTCCCGCCGCAAGCTCCCATTCGCTCTCATTCGGCAAACGATAGGTATTCATGTCGTCCTGCTCCGTCAGCCAAGCGCAATAGCTTTCGGCATCATCATAGGAAACAAAATTCACAGGATAGTCATCCTCGCCCTTCGAATAAGTCCCGTTCGTCCAGTTAGATGGGGCCTGCGCGCCCGTGGCGGTGATAAACTCAGCGTATTCGGCATTGGTAACGGGCGTACGCTTTACGTATATATTTTCGCCTGCACCCATGAAAGGGATATATTCATGCTGTGCCGCCTCGGAGATTCTCCATTTCAGAAGCCGCGTATCGGTGAACCTGAGCATACTGCTGTTGATGCGGCTCCAATAGGTGATATACATCTCCTGGACGATCTCCTCCATCTCGGCAAGAATCTCATCGCCGCCCGGATTGCCGCTCGTTTCGACTGCCAGCTCATCCAGCTTTGCCTCCTTCTTGTCGAGTACGGCATTATAATTTTCTATAACAATGTCCCGAAGATTCGGATAATTTTCCTCTGTGGGATTATTTGGGTACTGCGAAATAAGCTGCTTCGTTTCTTCATTCAGTTCCGGCTGCTCTGTCTCGATAAAGTCGCTGTTTTCGTACATATTCTCAGCTTCCGAAACAGCAGATGGTATCAGCAACGCAGTCATAAACACTGCCAAAAGAAAGTACATGATCTTTTGTGATAATTTCATAATGATTCCTCCAAAAATTTTAGCTTCAAGCTGCTTGTATCATATAATACGGAGCAGACGCTTATTTTTTTGGGGGTATTCAAAAAAATCTACAACGATTTCTACGGAGGAGGCCGTATTGTGCTTTCACATAGTCATACGTGCCGAAAAAAAGGCTGCCGCTAAAGCGGCAACCCGTATACGACTGATTTTTTAATGCGACTGTCCTTCCGGTTTGCTTACCTTATACTTTGCGCGGTATGCTCCGGGTGTTATTCCCTCGCACTGCTTAAACTTCCTCAAAAAGCTTGAGACGTCATAATATCCTATTTCATAAATAATATCCTTGATAAGTATATCGCTGTTTATAAGCAGATCCTTTGATTTCTCAATGCGCTTATTATTTACATATGAGCTTATTGTCTGACCTGTCATCACCTTGAATCGCTGGCTCAGATATGATTGTGTTATGTTGAATTCCGAGGCCATCTGCTTAAGCGAGAAATCGGCGTTGTAGCAGTTTTCATTTATATAATTTATGAATTGGACTCTGAGTGCTTGAGCCTCATCATCCGGCTCATCTTCTTCAGCGGTGCGGTCATAAAGATACGTGCATACGTTAATAAGCAGATCTTCGACAATATCAAGTGTCTCGGCAGAGGCAATAGCGTCCATGGAGAGTGCTGCAACAGAGTTTTTTTCGGTAATTTTTTGATCTCTGTATATGTCAGCTTCGTCTATCCATTTTGCGGTCAGACCGACAAGCTCTATAACGGCTCTTTTTACCGAAACAAGATTGGAGCCGCTGCTCTTTATTTTTTCTATAATATGCTTGATCTGAGCAGTGCACTCATCGGTATTTCCGCTGTTGAACAGGGTCTTTAGCAGCTCAAGATCTTTTGAGATATTTATAGTTGTATGACCTTTATCTGTGTTAAGCTTGCTGAATTCGATAACGGTATTATATCCGTATATATATGAGTACTGAATTGCTGTTACTGATTCCATAGAAGAATTTTTTATATCTTCAATGTCGTAATAGCTCTTACCGACCCCTATACAGAATATTAAACCAAACTCAGCAGTTATATCGGCTCTCAGTATGTTAAGCTCTTTCACAAGCAGCTCATCATTGTTTTGCTGCACAACAAAAGCAAAGTTTTCGTTATCATAAATATCTACATATATACCGTCAAAATATCGTGTGAAATTGCTTTTAAGCCATTTTTCTACATCGCTTCTGCTGTAGCTCACCATATCATGGAATATGTGAATAGTTACAACTCTGTAATATGCGTTGTCTGTATCAAGGTCAAGATTATCGGCTTCGCTGAGAAATACCTCCTTGTCAATTTCCGTGCGGAGCAGCTTTAACAGCTTAGCATTGCGTATTGATTCATGAGAAGCTGAAACGGCTGCTATATATTGCTTTTCCTTATCGGCAAAAATATCAAGGCTTTTGTTTATGGCATCAAGCTCATTGTCCGAACTTTTTAATCCGGAAAGAGAAAGAGTGCGCTCGTATATGCTTTTCAGCGGATTATAATTGAGCTTCATAGCAATGTATATCATAAATACACCCAGCACTAACATAAAGGCAAATAATCCCAGTACAATGCTCCGCATTAAATATACTTCTCCGAAATATGCGGATTTGGGAGTGAGAAGCAGATAATGCATATTAAGATAATTTGATCTCGTATATGATACTATATA
>CALXRY010000066.1 GCA_944390955.1 uncultured Clostridia bacterium
ATCACGGTGGCCAGAGTTAGAAACACAAAAAGCGTACCAGAAACAACAAACGAAGAGGCAAATGGAAGCATTTTAAGAACAACAAAAAAAGAGAGCCGTGCGGCTCTCTGGGTATGAAAAAAAAAAAAAAAATCGCAGTGCAATATTAAAGTACAGCATAATGCATAATGCGTCGACCAATGTGGTGATTATGGGCGCTGCCATTATGGCTGGGTCAAGCCTGCATTTCTTTGCGATCATCGGCAGCATACAGCCTATGAGCTCCGCCATTATTACCGTTCCGATTATCGAAAGAGAAATTACGGCCGCAAGCGTCACATCTTGGTAAAACAGCAGTATTCGAAGACCGTTTACAACGGCGAGCGAAAGGCTCAGTATGAGCGATATCCTGAACTCCATCCAGACGACCTTGAAAAAGTCCTTCAGCTTGATCTCATCGACCGACATTCCGCGTATTACCATTGTGGAGCTCTGTGAGCCGCAGTTACCGCCGGTGCCTGTCAGCATCGGGATAAACGATACAAGTATCGGTATGCTCTCAAAGGCGCTTTCATAATACGAAAGAATAGAGCCAGTTAGCGTAGCGCTGAGCATCAGCACAAGTAGCCATACTATCCTGTTTTTGGCGTGCTTAATATCCGAGGTCCTGAAATAGCTTTCCTCGGCAGGCGCCATGGCCGCCATGATCTCTATATCCTCGGTTGTTTCGTCCTGCATTACGTCTATGGCGTCGTCGAATGTTACGATCCCGACGAGCCGCATTTCGTCATCGACAACGGGCATTGCTACGAAGTCGTATTTGTTCATTTTCTTTGCCACGTCCTCTTTATCGTCCATGGTATTTACACAGACGGGAGTCGTGTCCATTATATCGCCGATCTTATCGTTTTCGTTTGAAAGCAGAAGAGTCCTTACCGAAATATATCCGAGCAGATGACGGTTATTGTCTGTCACATAGCATGTGTATATCGTTTCCGTTTCGCGGACTTTGCGCCTTATCCGTTTTATGGCGTCAGTTATTGTCATTGATGGGCGCAGTGATATATATTCGACCGTCATGAGGCTTCCGGCGCTGTCCTCCGGATATTTTAGGATCTCGTTTATCATCTGACGTTTTTCCGGATCGGCATTCTGCAAGATTCTTTTAACAACGTTAGCCGGCATTTCGTCGACTATATCGGCAGCGTCGTCAACGTAAAGCTCGTCAATGACTTCTTTTAGCTCGCTGTCGGAAAAGCCGTGTATAAGAAGCTCCTGATCTTCCGGCTCCATAAGCGCAAAGGTGTCAGCAGCAAGATCCTTAGGCAGCAGCCTGAACAGTATGGGAAGGGCCTCCTCACGTACCTCCGAGAAAAACGCAGCTATGTCGGCTTCGTTCTGGGAAGAAAGTATATCCCTGAGGGTTTGGTATTTTTTTGCTTCATACAAGCTTTCTATTGTTTTTTCCATTGATATAGCCATACCGGTAAACCCTCCTTTGGTCAATTTTAAGTTTCGTAGCTGCTTTGCTAAAAATCGAGCAGAGAAATGTGATTTCCGATGCCCAGTCCCTTACTATAGTATACTCCAAACAAACGTATCTGTCAATTTTATTTTTGTAAATATAATCGTTTTTATGTAAAATGTGAGTATGAGAAAGTTTGAGTCATTTGGTGAATATAACAAATTTATTACGGTGGAATTACAAAAACTTGACCATTATTACATGGTGACAAATCAATTCAAATGCTTTATAATATAGATATATAATAGAAATAATAAAGAGGATATTATAGCGGTGGAATGGAGGATAAAAATGAAAAAGTTTCTTATGGCGCTGATGACTGCCGGATTGGCGTTTGGACTTGCTTCATGCGGATCGGAAAGCTCCCCGTATGATTTTTCGTTAGTCAATAATCTCGGCACTCCGCTGTCAGAGGTATATATTTCGGAAAGCACGAGCGAGGGATGGGGAGATAATCTGCTTGGTACGTCGGTGCTTGAAAATGAAAAAACTCTTGATATAGAATTTTCCGGAGCGCAGACAGCTACGTCAGTGTTTGATATAGCGGTGATAACGAATGGCGGGACAGAATATCAGTTCCAGTCAATAGATCTGAATACGGCGAATGTGGTTACGCTTATGATGCAGGATAATGCGCCGGTAGCGTCGGTGCAGTAGCTTTGGCGCCGGTTTCCGAGTTTATGCGGAGACCGGCGGTTTTAGTAGTAGGAAATATTGCAGAACGGAGGATCATGGTGGAAAAAATCAATAATAAAATTATAGGAATACTTCAAAAAAATACGCCGAGGCTTGTGTTTGCATTGATATGCGGACTTGCGTATTTTGTCATTGTGATGCGCTTTGTTGCCGGTTACACATCTCATGCGGGGCTTATGGCCGTATTTATCGCGCCGGCGGTGATATGCGGCGGCGCTTATATAGTTATAGTGACGCTGAAAAGAGCATTTGAACAGGAGGGCGCGGAAGGAAGAGCGCTTACGGCTTTCTATATGAATGTATGCATAATCGTAATAGCGGCTGTGTTTGCGGCGGCGCTCGCGGCGGGTGTCGGAGCGGCATGAGTATAAAAATAGGCGGAGTCGAGATTCCGGGCAGGGTGTTCCTTGCGCCTATGGCAGGGGTGACGGATATTGCCTTTAGGAGGATATGTAGGCGTTGGGGAGCGGAGCTTACATATACTGAAATGGTAAGCGCCAAGGGTCTTTATTATAACGACAGAAAAACGAAGGAGCTTATGGAAACGGACGGGAGCCCATGTGCCGTTCAGATATTCGGAAGCGACAGCAAAATCATGGCTGAGGTGATCCCGAAGGTCATGGAGAGCGAATGTGAGCTTATCGATATAAATATGGGCTGTCCGGCTCCGAAGATCGCAGGCAACGGCGACGGCAGCGCGTTGATGAAAGATCCAAAGCTTATGGGCCGGATCATGCGTGCGGTATCAGACGCATCGCCCGTTCCCGTCACGGCGAAAATAAGAAAGGGCTGGAACAGCTCAAGCGTAAACGCTGTGGAATGCGCAAGGATACTTGAGGCAAACGGTGCGGCAGCGATAGCCGTCCACGGCAGAACTCGCGAGGAATATTACAGCGGTAAAGCCGACTGGGATATTATAAGGGAAGTGAAAAAAGCTGTTTCTGTGCCGGTCATAGGCAACGGTGACATCTGGAGAGCAGAGGATGCAGCAAGGATGCTTGAATATACCGGCTGTGATGCTGTGATGGTTGCAAGAGGAGCACAGGGCAATCCGTTTATTTTCCGGCAGATAAAAGAGCTGCTCGATACAGGCCGTGTCAGTTATGTTCCGTCGCCCAGGGACAGGCTGCGGCAGTGCCTTGAGCATACATGGGCGCTTGTCGAGACGAAGGGCGAGAACCGAGGGATAAAGGAAGCAAGAAAACATATAGCGTGGTATATAAAAGGACTGCCAGGAGCGTCAAGACTCAAGGGGGAGGTTTTTAAAATTAGTGATTTTGCTGTAATGGAAAGTGTTTTGAAGGAGTATATTAATCAAGTATTATAAATTGACAAAATACCGAAAAAGGACTTGAAAAAAAGCTTATATTTTGGTATAATATAATCTAATATACAACCAACCAACATAACGTAAAATGCAGATAGGAGGAACAACTATGACAGATAAATTTGCAAAGGAAGGGCTTACCTTTGATGATGTTCTGCTTTCGCCGCAGGCGTCGAATTTTACACCCAATGAAGTGGACCTCACAACTAATCTCACAAAGACGATAAAGCTCAACATTCCTCTGATGAGCTCGGCAATGGATACTGTTACCGAATCGGCAATGGCAATAGCCATAGCGCGAGAGGGGGGTATCGGTATTATTCATAAGAATATGACGATAGAGGAGCAGGCTGCCGAGGTCGACAAGGTAAAGAGAAGCGAAAATGGAGTTATTGCAAACCCGTTTTCTCTTTCGCAGGAGCATACTCTGAAGGATGCGGACGACCTTATGGGCCGTTATCGTATAAGCGGCGTGCCTATCTGTGACGAGGAGAACAAGCTGATAGGGATTATCACAAACAGAGACCTCAGATTTGAAACCGATTTTACGAAGAAAATAAAGGAAGCGATGACCTCGGAGCATCTTGTTACGGCGCCGCAGGGAACAACGCTCAAGGAAGCTCAGAAGATACTTTCAAAGCATAAGATAGAAAAACTCCCTATAGTTGACGAGGGAATGCACCTCAAGGGACTTATCACAATAAAGGATATAGAAAAGGCAATACGTTATCCTCTTTCTGCAAGAGATAAAAACGGCCGTCTGCTTGTAGGAGCGGCCATAGGCGTTACGGACGACGCGCTTGAAAGAGTAAGGGCTGTCATTGATGCGGGTGCTGATGTTGTAGCTCTCGACAGCGCTCACGGTCATTCAAAGAACATAATAAACAAAGTACGTGAGATAAAGGCTGCGTTCCCGGATCTTCCGGTAATCGCAGGTAATA
>CALXRY010000067.1 GCA_944390955.1 uncultured Clostridia bacterium
CTTTCAACTATATCTTTCATTCTATCGTCAAGCAGCAGAATAATGTCCATCATTCTGTTCTGTTTTTCGAGCGGAACATAGGTATCGTCCGCGTGGAACGCGTTCTGCTGAAGGAAACCAAGGCGTATTGCGCGCGCCACCTCGAGCGTAGCCTTCTGGCCATCAGGAAGAACGTCCGCGCCTATAAGCTTAACTATCTCGAGCAGGCTACTCTCTTCCTGTAGAATAGCCATAATTCTTGAACGCTTTGCCATAAAGTCCTTTGCAACGTTCACCGAATACCATTCCGTCAGCTCATCAATATATTCGCTGTAACTTGAAAGCCATTGTATTGCAGGATAATGCCTTGAATATGCAAGAGACTTATCAAGCGCCCAGAAACATCTTATAAATCTTTTTGTGTTCTGCGTTACAGGCTCAGAAAAATCTCCGCCCTGAGGCGATACAGCGCCTATTATTGATACCGAACCCTCAGAGCCGTTAAGATTTGTTACATATCCGGCTCTTTCATAAAACTGCGAAAGCCTTGATGCAAGATAAGCAGGAAATCCTTCCTCTGCCGGCATCTCCTCAAGGCGTCCTGAAATTTCTCTCAGAGCTTCTGCCCATCTCGAAGTAGAGTCAGCCATAAGCGCAACATCATAGCCCATATCGCGGTAATACTCTGCAAGCGTAACACCTGTATAAATCGACGCCTCACGAGCCGCAACCGGCATATTTGATGTATTTGCTATAAGTACAGTTCTGTCAAGCAGCGGACGATTTGATTTTGGGTCTATAAGCTCTGAGAACTCCTCAAGCACTTGAGTCATTTCGTTTCCGCGCTCTCCGCAGCCTATATATACTATAATGTCTGCGTCACACCACTTTGCGAGCTGGTGCTGCGTCATTGTTTTCCCAGTACCAAATCCACCTGGAATTGCAGCTGCACCTCCCTTTGCAAGTGGAAACATAGAGTCTATAACACGCTGTCCTGTAACAAGAGGCTTTGTTATAGGCTGTCTTTTTAAGTATGGACGAGCCTGTTTTATAGGCCATTCCTGCTTCATCGTAAGCTCTAGCAGTTCATCCTGAGTTTGTATTTTAGCTATTGTATCAGTTATTGTATAGCTTCCGTTTTCGGCAACCCATTTAACAATTCCGCTTATATTAGGCGGAACCATTACACGATGCTCGATAAGCGTAGTTTCCTGCGTAACCGCTATTATATCTCCACCGCTGACCATGTCGCCTTCGGCGATTTTCATTGTAACGTCCCAAGTTCTTTTTTCATTAAGCGGAGAGACCTTGAGTCCCCGTGCGATAAAAGCACCTGAACGTTTCCGTATTTCCTTAAGAGGATGCTCAATTCCGTCAAATATATCCGATATTATTCCCGGAGCAAGCGTAATGGATAGGGGAGCGCCGGTGCCCTTAACAGGTTCATCAAGACGCAGACCAGTTGTCTCCTCATAAACCTGTACAACAGTTGCATCAGCTTCAACACCTATAACCTCTCCTATAAGCTCCTCATCGCCTACATATACCATTTCCTGCATACTGAAATCATTGGAGCCTTTCACCCTTACAACAGGGCCGTTTATACCGAAAATTTTGCCTTCTGCATTAGCCATGCTGATCCTTCCTTTCGGGGTAGTTTAATTTTTTATCCAATCGTAAGGCCGCTGCGCTGAAGGAATGTTTTCTTCTCTTCTGCGAGCATTTCCTTAAACGAATAGTCAACGCTAACGCGTCGTGCAGGGTTAAAGACCTTTGTTCCGCCGATAAAGTCTTTTTCATCGGCAGCCTCAACACTCAGCTTTGAATGGTCGCGATCTCCCAAAGCTTCTATCTGATCCCTGAACCTGATATCATCGGAGGAGATATACACTATTTTCGGACCCTTTCCGACCTCAAATATGGCTTTTTCTATTTTTCCTAAAAGCCATTTGCCATAATCGTCTGTTTTCGTAAACCCTTTGAGCTTATCTGACGCAGCCTCCATAACATCATTGATTATTTTTTCTCGAGTAAGCAGAAGCTGCTTCCTCGCTTCAAGTTCTACATGCAGAACTTTTTCATTTGCAGTTTTTTTCGCATCCGAAATACTGCGCTGAATAATTTCATATGCTTCCTCAAGAAATTCAGTTTCCTTGGCATTCAGCATAGTATCACGCTTGTGCTGAATTTTTTCCATCAGCTTTTCGCGCTGTGTTCCCGCATCATCCAGAACAAGCGAGGTGAAGGTATTTAATTTTTCTTTCATGTTATCCATATTTGCAACCTCCCGTTCCACTAATTTACAATTTTAATCCTATAGACTCCTGAACGAGGCTGTTTATAGAGTTAGCTATATCACGGCTTCCGTGTCGGTCAGGAATTTCTATTATAAGCGGAGTATGAAGAGTAAGCTTGAGCGTTCTCAGATATTCCTTAACGGTTGCTCCGGCTTTTTCGGTAAACACAAGAATGCCCAGCTCTTTATCTGCAAGCGCTTTTTTTATTTCTGCCTGCACTTCATCTGCGGTATGCGCCACACAGCCATCAACTCCTGCAAGGCGCATACCGATCTGAGTATCAATGTTATCGCTGATTAAATACATTTTCATGATGAGATACTCCTTGATTTTTATTGGGTTAAAAATACTTACGCATTAAGGATCATGAACGAGATGACAAGACCGTAAAGCGCAATACCCTCTGCAAGAGCAACAAATATAAGTGTTTTACCCATGATCTTTTCGTTTTCGCTCATAGCTCCTATAGCTGCAGCTGCTGCTGACGAAACAGCGATACCGCCGCCGATACCACTGAGACCAGTTGAAAGTGCCGCACCTATATATTTAAGACCTTCTCCCATAGAAAGACCTACTTCTTCGCCGGCTGCAAATGCCGGTATCGAGCATCCAAGCGAATATACAACGCCTATCCCTATAAAAGTAAAGAATGAAATTGCATTCATCAAAAGGCATTCCTTGCCTTTTCTTTTCCCTGTTTTGTAGTAAATAACAATGGGAGCGGCAACGCTCAGTGCTATAAGTCCAAATAATATCTTCATTAACATATCAATCATTTCCTTTCATTAATAAATGGTTTATTTGTTCTTTAATGATACAAATTCCTTGCCTGAACCTTGGAAGTAGCGGCTGAACATCTCATAATACTCAAGACGCAGCACCTGTATGGCGACAATAAGTCCCTCAAGTACCATTACAACGATATTTCCTACAACCGTTACTATCATGCCTCCAACGCCTCCTCCGGCAGAAAGAGCGGAAACCGCCATCATCATACCTACGTGTATAACAGCGAATGCACCTATTCGCAGGAATGAGATCGTATTCGTGCAGAAGCTCAAAATAACTTCGAACAACTCAAAGAAGTTTTCTACAAAGAACATTCCGCTTGATGGAAGCCAGTGCTTTCTTCCTTCCACAAGCCGCGTGAGCGGGGTGCAGAGATACATTGCAAGCAACGATACGGCAAACGATATAATAAATACAACAGCAGGAATATTAAGTCCTGCAAGAAGATTCACCACAACAAGTATAACGCTTAGGTAAAATACTATTCCCGCTATTCCGTTATGCCCGAATAACGCATCGCCCAGGTCGTGCCGTTTGAACATGTTTATGACATTCAGGCACATACCGAATATGATTATACAAGCACCCATGCAAACCGTGCCTATCAGCAATGGCATTATCGATTGCATCGGCTTGATCGTTGTAATGCCAAACAGCTTTGGTATTATTTCCTCGTTTCCGAAGAAACTGCCGTAAATAAATCCACTAACTATACCTGCAAGTCCCACCATGCTGATAATCCCCGCAAGGTCCATTTTCTTTATTTTGTATATTATAAATCCTACAATGGCAAGTACTGCGCTCTGTCCAACATCTCCGAACATGATACCAAAAAACAGAATATATGTTATGGCGAGTATCGGCGTAGGATCTATCTCTCCGTAGGATGGTAGTCCGTACATCTTGACGAACATCTCGAACGGTTTGAATATAAAGTTGTTCTTAAGCTTCGTAGGAGGATCTATTTCCTTTACATCGGACGCGTCCTCGGAATAGAACATTACAACATCACCCGAAGAGTTTATCTCCTTTTCCAGCTTATCCGATTCGCTTGCCTCCATCCAGCCAACAACGTAGAAAAACATGTCTGAATGAACGGCGTTTCTTCGTATTTCAGCAAATTGTTCACGCTTTTTTGCAAGATTATAAATCATGCTCAGTTTATCTTTCGAATCAGCAAGCATTTTTGCGGTCTTCTGTGAAAGCTCCTGTATCTGTTCCTTGAGTGATTCGTTCTGGTCAATAAGATATTTTTTTATATCTCTCGGCGTCCCTGGGAATTCATCAGTAACAGATTCAGGCTCAAAATACAGTGAAGCAAATATTTCCTCAATCTTTCTTTGCTTAATGGCAGGAACGAAGTAAAACCCCCAAACCTCCGTCGCGTTTTCGGCCGTTACTATAAAGAAGGTTTCAAGATTATCAAGGTATGTTGTAAGTGTTTTATAGCCTGTTCGGGGGATATGTCCAAACTGCACTTTCACAAACTCCATTCCAAATATCTTTTGGAGATCTACCTCTACATCAAGCATGAGATCAAGCTGGTTTATAATCTTCTGATTTTTATCAACAAGATTGTGCAGATGCTCACTTTCATCGCGTTCACTGCGTATCCGCATGTTAATGCCGTCAACAAATTTCTGCATATTCTCCAGAGTAGTACCGTCTTTAGCTATAAGCTTCGGATTCGGCTCATATCCGGCGAGTTTCATTATTGACATGGCATTCTTTGCAAGAAGGTCGTAATCGGTATTCTCGTCAAAGCTCTGTATACGCTTGCGGTTGGTTATGATGTTCATAGCTTTTTCAAGATGAATATCCCTTCCATATATATATTTTTCCACAACGTATTCAAAATCACTTATCTGTGCGGAGAATGTGACGGCCTTCATTTTCACTATTGCCATTATATTCCTCCTCTCGGTTTACAGCCGTAAATGCCCTAATCTATCTGGATATGCGGACGAATAACATCCGCAGATTTTCCGTAGCGTATGCCTTCAACGACTGTTTTTATATTGTCAAGCTCCAACTCCTTCAAATCAAGATAGGTATAAACCGCTATCAATGATTGAGGGTGATTAAAAAACATTGTTTTATCAATCTTACGAATAATCGTTCTGTAGTTTTCTTCGGGAAATATCCCGTTGTCAACTCCGGCAAAAAGAGGAGCATACTTTGTTTCCGATATCAAGCTTATAAACCCTTCGATTTTTTCGGCATGCACGAGCTCTTTTATAAAGTTCTCGGATAGCCTATATCTGATCGGAATGAGATACGTAAATATTATCTCCTCTTCAAAATTAAAATATTTTTTGCCACGGTACATCCATAAAATATTCAGTATATCAATTTTAGAACCAAGTGCCTTTTTAAACAGTTCCGCCTGAGTTCTGTCAAGCCTTCTGTTTACGGTATGCCATATCGAGGTGTAGTAAAACATCTCAAGGATCATGCTAACCGAAAAAAAATCAGAGCCGAGATTTTCGGCGCGCTGCAGGGGCTCGGCATAAGGCGTATTTTTGCATGCTTCTATACAGTCCGCTAAGCAGGAAGCATTCTTCATAAGCTCCTTGTTTATTTTTGTATGAGTTTCAAAGAATGCGTCGAACTTATCTTGACTGACCTGATCTGCATTTCTTGACTCATGAGTGAAAATATATCTGAGTTCCTGTGTAAGAAACTCGATCTCTCTTCTCATAAACCAGAATTTCAGGATCTCTCTTTTGGAGCTGTCCAAAAAGTCATAAAGCCTCAAATATTCATCGACTATTTCCATTGAGATCAGTATTTCCACCTGTCCTCGGTGGACATCTCTTTCATTTACAGACTCAAGAACAGATGAGTATGCAGGAAGAGATTTTAAATATCCACAGATCTCACCGACATTTTTCTTAGTAAGAAGCTGTTCATAATCATCCTTTGTAAGAAATTTCGAGTACATAGCTTTAAGCTTGGCAGAAACTGCGCTATATTCCGAATTCATCGATTACACCTCGCTTAACTGCCGATTATATTTTCCACTATTTTATTGACCCAGGAGTCCTTATTTTCGCTGTACTTTTTTTCGAGCGCCTCTATCTGCTTCTTGGACTCAGCCCTGATCTTCTCACCTTTTTCATCTGCCTCTTTAAGCTCCGTTTCCTTAATGCTTTCGCTTTTGGCGATTGCCTTATTCTGAATGGATTGGCGGAGCTTTCGGGTTTCATCGGCGATGTCCTGATCAAGGGTTTTATTTGCCTGCTTGGCATCCTTGATCACCTCTTGGGCACGGTCCTCGATATCAATAATTTTCAATATCAAATCTTCCACGATAAAACACCTCCTTTTTTTAATAAATTGGTATATTGCAAAATATAATTTCGCAATACTATATAAAAAACTAAAAATTAGTTTTTTAGGCTTTGCAGAGGGGCAGGTATCCTTCCGCCCCTATCTATAAATGCATCGCATGAATAATTCCTTACCGGCATTACCGGACCGGTACCGAGCAGTCCGCCGAATTCGACTATATCGCCTTCTTTTGCATCGGGTGCGGGGATTATCCTTACTGCGGTTGTTTTTGTATTTACCATGCCTATGGCAGCCTCATCGGCGATGATCGCAGATATTGTAGCTGCCGTAGTGTCCCCGGGAATAACTATCATGTCAAGTCCGACCGAGCAGACACAGGTCATAGCCTCGAGCTTTTCAATAGAAAGTGCGCCGCATTTTGCTGCTGAGATCATTCCTGCATCCTCCGAAACGGGGATAAACGCTCCGCTGAGTCCCCCGACATAGCCGGACGCCATAACTCCGCCTTTCTTGACGGCATCGTTCAGCAGTGCAAGCGCTGCAGTCGTTCCATGAGTTCCGCATTTCTCAAGTCCCATTTC
>CALXRY010000068.1 GCA_944390955.1 uncultured Clostridia bacterium
CGTTTTTCTGCCGTCATAACGTAATAAAGAAATTAATTAAGGATGTCCTCAGCGTATCAGAAGAACAGGCGGAGCTCGAGGCAAAGAGCATCGGCAACACCGTCAGCCTTTCGACTGTAGAAAAAATGGCGGAATATATGGATATATAGATGCGGGGCAAAGCCGCCGCAAACGGCATAAAGCCTATGTTTTTTTTGCGGCGGTGAAAATTTTTCCGAAAAATTTAAAAAAAGTGTTGACAAACGCCCGAGTATCTGTTATAATAAATCTCGTCGTTGAGAAACGGCAGGCAAAAATGGGAGTTTAGCTCAGCTGGGAGAGCGTCTGCCTTACAAGCAGGATGTCACAGGTTCGAGCCCTGTAACTCCCACCATTTTGTCTATGGCCCGGTAGTTCAGTTGGTTAGAACGCCAGCCTGTCACGCTGGAGGTCGTGAGTTCGAGCCTCATCCGGGTCGCCATTTTGCCTTTGTAGCTCAGTCGGTAGAGCAAGGGACTGAAAATCCCTGTGTCGGCGGTTCGATTCCACCCGAAGGCACCACATTGTCCGTAATTATCTTATGCGGACAATATGCGGGAGTGGCTCAGTGGTAGAGCGTCACCTTGCCAAGGTGAACGTCGCGAGTTCGAATCTCGTCTTCCGCTCCAATAAACACAGGCAAAAAGCGCAAACCGCGCTTTTTGTTTATCCGGCGCCATAGCCAAGTGGCAAGGCAGAGGTCTGCAAAACCTTTATTCCCCGGTTCAAATCCGGGTGGCGCCTCCATTAAATAAAGGGCGCCGCAGCGTATTATGCTTGCGGCGCTTTTTTCGCTATAATGAAATGAGGTGATCCTATGAAGCATTTCAGGAATTTTATTCTGTTCATATTGGCGCTGTTCCTCAGCGTTTTGATAATCAATGCAAAAACGGATTTCTTCTATAATATAACGTCGTATATCCCCGCGCTCGAAAATCACCGCATCGCGGCGAGCATGATAACCGACGCGTCAAAGGCGCTGTCGGAGCTGACCTCGTTGATACCCACGCCCTCGGAGATAATCGCCTCCATAAAGGGTGAGGAGCTGCCGATAGACCCCGAGGACGTCGCCCACAACGCCTACATCGCGGACAGTCCGATGCTCACGTTCTATCCTCATGAGAACATCAGCGTGATGACGGACGAAACGGGCACAGCCGTTTCAGTATTCGGCGTAGTCGCGGACGCTTCAAAGAGCCATCTTATAGTTAATTTTTCAGACGCCGCTTCGGAGCAGCTTGATCAGACGAGCATAACCGTCGACACCTCCATGCAGTTCAACAAGACGATAGACATACCGGAAACGCCGTACGACCGCCTTGAGCTGACGGTCTTTACAGGTCCGAAGGCATACGGGCAGTTCACGAGCTGGGTTCTCAACATGGTGCATCTTGTCAGGAACGAAAACGGAGCATGGACCATCGAGCAGTCGCCAGTTTACGAAGCCAACAGGGCGATGTATGAAAAGGACAAATCCGTTTCCAACGCACTGCGTTCAACTCCGTCAATACAGAGCGACGATCCGTCCATCGTATCGATAGCGCAGCAGCTGACGGCTGAGTGTACAAGCGATTATGAAAAGGCTGCGGCGCTCCACGACTGGGTGTGCTCGTATATTTATTATGATGAGGACAGCCTCAGCCTTGACGAGACCATCCCCTACTATGCCACCGAGGTAATCGAGAGCCGCAGCGCCGTATGTCTCGGGCTTGCAACGCTGTATGCGGCGCTCTGCAGAAGCATAGAGCTGCCGTGCAACGTCGTTTCGGGCTATGCACTCGGCATAGGCGAGGACACGGAGTGGAACAGCTCAAATATATCGAGCGATTATCAGAACCACGCCTGGAACGAGGTATACGTTGACGGGCGCTGGGTGATAGTCGACACTACCTGGGACAGCCAGAACAAGATACAAAACGGCGAATACGTCGAGGGCGAGAGCGTATCGCACCTCTACTTTGATTCGAACCTGCAGTTCTTCTCCCAGACGCATAGGATACTCGAATATTCAAGAAGAAGATAGATAAAGCGGGGCAGCGCCCCACACGGCAGCTACGGACAGCGAGCTGCCGTTATTTTTTTCATAGAATCATCGTGGCCTGCGCAGCTCCGAACCCCGTTTCCGCAGGGGAGCTCGAAGGAGCTCCCCTGTAAGAGTAATCGAAATCTTGACAAGATGTGCCATAACGTGATATACTATTAATACGGCAAGAGTGTATGTGCGGTTATTCTGACACCTTTGATAGAATGGAGGTGTCGCTTATGCAGGATTTTGCAGTTATATTGTTTTTGATATTGCTGATATTAATCTACATAAAAAAGTAACCGCCTATCACTGCAATGATAAGCGGTTATGAGCATTTGAGCTCTTAATCAAACTGAATTGCAGAATAACCGCATCGGTTATCCTCTTGCCTACATTCTATCATAAAATCATATTAAAGTCAATACGTTTCACAAAACATTTTATGAGGTGACAAAATGACAGGACTTTTGATTGTTGTAGACTACCAAAACGATTTTGTCGGCGGAGCTCTCGGCTTTGAGGGCGCGGAGCTGCTCGATAAAAAGATCGCCGCACGCATACGCGAGTACGGCAGCGGCAACGTTATATTTACGCGCGATACGCACTCCGTCGATTATCTCGATACGCGCGAGGGGAAGCATCTCCCGATACCGAACTGCATAAAGGGCACGCACGGTCACGAGGTATATGGCGAAACGAAAAAGGCGCTCGAGGAAGTCGGCGCCGCAGGCTTCGATAAGGAGGCCTTCGGACTCAGGCTAAACGATGAAATAAGAAAGTCGCTCCCTGCATCGCCCGACACGATAGAGATAGCGGGGCTCGTCTCGAATATATGTGTGCTCTCGAACGCCGTGATATTCCAGACGGAATACCCGCAGGCGCAGATAGTCGTCGACGCGGAGCTCACCGCAAGCTTTGACGGTGCGCTGAACGAAAAAACGCTTGACGTCCTCGAGGGACTTCAGGTGAATGTATTGAACAGAAAAAAGGAGGCTTGATCATGCTTGAAGCTGGAACAAGGGCGCCGGAGATCGCTCTTAACGACAAAGACGGAAACGAAATAAGGCTCAGTGATTTTGCTGGGAAGAAGGTCATCGTCTATTTTTATCCGAAGGACAACACCCCGGGCTGCTCGCGCCAGGCATGCGCATTTAAGAACGCATACAGCGAATATGAGGAGCTCGGCATACCCGTAATAGGCATAAGCAAGGACAGCGAGGCCTCGCATATCAAATTTGCGGACAAATACGAGCTGCCGTTTATCCTTCTCTCCGATCCGGAGCTGAAGGCGATAAAGGACTATGACGTCTGGCAGGAGAAAAAGATGTACGGCAAGGTCTCGATGGGCGTTGTCCGCACGACGTACCTGATCGATAAAAACGGCGTGATAGAAAAGGTTTGGAAAAGAGCAAAGCCCGATACGAACGCGGATGATATACTTGCATATTTAAAGAATTAATACAGGCAGGGCTGTCGCTTTTAGCGCAGCCCTATGCTATTCTTGATACGACAGCGGCTCTTTTTTGATATACATGCAGGGCATAGCTTAAAATATAAAATAAGCATTTTACATGAAGCAGGAACTATGATATAATAGGCTTATAAAAAACCGGACTGCCCCAGGGGGCTTTCCCGAAAGGAGCTGTATCAAAAATGAGTACAAATCAGAACGTAAGCGGACACATCTCAAAGGAGGAATTCGAAAATCAGAGCATCTTCCCGGTAGGTCGGCCGAACGATGCATTCGCTCAGTATTTTATAGGGCAGAGCTACCTTTGTCCCGTAGTGACCGAGGGCGTTCCCGTGTTCAACGTTACGTTTGAGCCGGGCTGCCGCAACAACTGGCATATCCACCACGCTTCAAAGGGCGGCGGACAGACGCTTATCTGCGTTGCAGGCTCGGGCTGGTACCAGGAGGAAGGCAAGGAGGCTGTTCGCCTTAACCCCGGCGATTCGGTCTACATCGCGCCGGGCGTAAAGCACTGGCACGGAGCCGCGGCCGACAGCTGGTTTTCGCATCTTGCGATGGAGATCCCCGGCGAGGACACGTCGAACGAGTGGCTCGAGCCGGTCGGCGACGAGCATTATTCAAAATTATAAGTAACACTCCGAGGAGGCATATCAATGAAATTCGATTTTCAATATTACAACCCGACAAAGATATATTTCGGAAAGTCGGCTCTCGACAATCTTTCGGGCGAGCTGGCAAACTACGGTGAGAAAGTGCTTCTCGTTTACGGCAAGAACTCGATAAAGAAATCGGGTCTTTACGATAAGATAATCGGCATACTCAGCGGAGCTGGAAAGAAGGTCACGGAACTTTCCGGCATCAAGTCGAACCCGTCGTATGCGCAGCTTTTAAAGGGCGCGGAGCTTGTGCGCGAGAATAATATCGACCTCATACTTGCAGTCGGCGGCGGCTCGGTCATCGACTGTTCAAAGGGCATCTCTGTTTCGGCATACTGCGAGGGCGACCCGTGGCAGAGATACTGGGTAAACTTCGAGGATGTCGACAATAAGATCGTCCCTGTCGGCTCGGTGCTGACGATGGCCGGCACAGGCTCGGAAATGAACGGCGGCTCGGTCATCACCAACGAGGACAAGATGATAAAGAACGGCAGAGTTTTCCCTGCTGACGTATATCCGAAGTTCTCGATACTCGATCCCGAATACACCTACACCGTTCCCGAATACCAGATGGTGAGCGGCGTGTTCGATACAATGTCGCATCTGATGGAGCAGTATTTCTCGGGTGACGACGACAATACCACCGACTATATCATTGAGGGCGTCATGCGGTCGCTCATAAACAGCGCACGCGCCGCGCTCAAGGACCGTGAGGATTACGAGGCGCGCAGCAATATCATGTGGTGCGCTACTATCGGACTTAACACCCTGACAGGCGTTTCAAAGGAGCAGGACTGGGAGGTGCACATGATAGAGCACCAGATAGGCGCGTATACCGACTGCGCTCACGGCGCCGGCCTTGCGGTCGTATCAACGCCGTATTATAAATATATCTGCCGCGACGGGCTCGATAAGTTCGTGCGCTTTGCGGAGAACGTATGGGGCATCGATACCGCAGGCATGGCGAAGGAGGACGCGGCTCTTGCGGGCATCAACAGCCTGACGGAGTTCATCAAGGAGCTCGGGCTGCCGCTAACTCTGAGAGAGCTCGGCGCGACCGAGGATATGCTCCCGAAGATCGCAGAGTCGACCATCCCCGGCGGCGGCTATAAGAAGCTTAACGCAGAGGATATACTCGAGATATTGAAGGCCTGCTATTGATTTTTTAGATGATCTGAAAGCTTCCCGGACCTTTACGGCCCGGGAGCTTTTTTTATTCATGTGCCGCACTATTAAAATCACTTTCGCAGGGGAGCTTGAGGGTGCTCCCTCAAATTTAATTACTTTCGCGGAGCGAAAGTTTCCTATAGCGAGTCCGCCGCCCGTTCGCGCCGGCTTTAGACAACAAAAAATTCGCGAAGAACGCGAACAGTATGGCGGGTGTATGAGCTGTAGTTTGCCAAGCTTTTAAAAGCTTGCGCCCGGGATTCCAAAGGGTATCGGCGAGGATACCCTTTGGCGGGGTACCATGCACAAGAACATGAACTAAAACTAAACTGGGGCGGCGCCCCACACGGCGGCTATGGACGGCAATTTATCATTACTATCTCTATGGCTTTTCCTGTTTTTTTTTGCATAATCAATAGTATACTTTGTTCCTCGTGATATACCATCCCAAAATACAAGCACCTTATCGCAGATGTTTACCATGGCTTCATTTCGTTTTAGAGGTGCTGCGCGGCGATAAAGGTCATAACGCGGGCGCATTATCAGTTTTGAAATTTTATGCTTATCCGAAAATTTTTCTGCAATCAGATCTACACCATCCGCTCCTCCGCTTATTATCAGCTCCGTTTCCTTCGGCACATACGGAGAAATATCTATATCCTTGATGCTTCTTGAGCCTATTATCAAAAGCCTCACAATAACACGTCCTTTGATAAAATATATAATCTCTTTGAATTATATCATAATTTTCACCTTTAGTCAACATATCGTGTACTTAAATATATGAATTGTATACTCATTTTACGATATAATATAGTATATATCATAAAGGGCGGTAATGAGATGAATGTTTGTGATTTTGGGGCTGTGCTGAAGCAGCTGCGCAAGAGCCGCGGTCTTACGCAAAAGGAATTGGGGCTGCATATAGGCTTGTCGAAGGCTGTAATAAGCAAATACGAAAACGGTCTCGGGTATCCTTCCTTTGATACGCTTTTGCTGATCGCCCGTTATTTCGGCGTTACCACCGATTATTTGCTTGGCGCCGAAAGCGGAAGGACTGTCGATGTGTCTGCGCTTACAGACTCACAGGCAGACGCCGTGCGAAGGATAATAGCGGAATTTAAAAAGTCAAACAACGAGTAATAAAAAACACCGCGGAATTTTCGCAGTGCGTATTGACTTTGGCGATTATTTATGATAGAATGTAGGCAAGAGGATAACCATGGCGGTTATTCTGCAAGAAAACGTTTACGTAATAATAGTAAACCGCTTACTTGGCCGAGTGGGCGGTTACTTTTTTATGTATCTGATTATATCCAAAATAATAATCAATATCAATAATTGAATAACTAAGTCAAGATTCATAATTGACACCTCCATTCTATCATAAAAGGTGTCAGAATAACCGCAAGCCCTCTTGCCATAGGAATATTATATCATGTCATGGCGAAATTTGTCAAGATTTAAAATGAGAGTGACGGGGAGCTCGAGGGAGCACCCTCGAGCTCCCCTGTAAGAGCGATTTATGTCAGCTGTTTTTCAGCCTCCCGGCAGCGACGCGGTCATTGCCGCACAGGTCCTTTATTATCTCTACCTCGTAAAAATTCTCCTTCATAAGCTCCGATACAGCTTCTCCTTGGTCATAGCCTATCTCAAACGCAAGAAGCCCGCCGCTTTCAAGAAATCCCGCCGCCGTTTCCGTTATCCTTCTGTAGAATTTCAGACCGTCCGCACCGCCGTCAAGCGCCGTAAGCGGCTCATGATCCCTGACCTCCGTCTGCAGCGTCGGGATAACTCCGCTCTCTATGTACGGCGGATTTGAAACGACTGCGTCATACTGTCCCTTGGGCAGCTCGTTCAATATATCTATTTGCAAAAGCTTCGCCCTTACGCCGTGTCTTTTTGCATTTGCCGCGGCGACAGAAAGCGCGTCCGCACTTATATCTGCAAGCGCCAGCTCGACATCACCGTGATACTTCGCTATGCTTATCCCTATGCAGCCGCTGCCCGTTCCGATATCTATAAGCCTTATATGCCTGCCCCTGAGCTTCTCTATCGCATATTCGGCGAGCGTCTCCGTATCGCTCCTCGGTATCAGCACCGACGGGTTCACCTCAAATCCGAGCGACATGAACTCCGCCGAGCCGAGTATGTACTGCAGCGGCTCTCCGCTCCTGCGCCGCTCCGCAAGCTCCTCCGCCTTTTTTGCAGCGCCGTCCGGGACCTCGCTGCGGCTGTTTAAGATCAGCGTGCTCCTGTCGATGCCGAGCACGTGCATGACTATCTCCGCAGCTTCAAACGCGGCGTTATCCGTGAGCATGTCCCTTATGCAGCGCACAAGCTCGGACGTTACCATCTATCCTCGTCCTTGTTCTCGGGGATACACGGCTTCATCGATTCTATGGCGACTTCTATCTGCGTCGCGTCGGGCTCGCGCGTCGTGAGCCTCTGGAGCCACAGCCCGGGCTTTGACAGCACGCGCACAACGGGATTTTTGCTGCGTCCCGCCCATTTTATGACCTCATACGACAGCCCCGCCACGACAGGCAGCAGCGCAAGACGCATGATAACTCTCAGTATGACTCCCGTTTTCGGCAGGCACGCAAACAGTATGATGCTTATTATCATAACGAACAGCAGGAAGCTCGTTCCGCAGCGCGGATGGAAGCGCGTATATTTTTTGACGTTGTCGACAGTCAGCTCCTCGCCCGCCTCATAGCACGCTATCGTCTTATGCTCCGCGCCGTGGTACTCGAACACACGCTTTATCTCCTTCATCTGCGCGACGAGCGCCATGTACCCGAGGAATATCGCCATTCGTATCACGCCCTCGAACACGCTCGTAAATGCGTGCGTCTCGGTCACGGGACGTATCGCCGGTATCGCCTCGACGAGCCTCGTCAGGAACGTCGGCAACACGATAAACAGCCCTACCGACAGCACGAGCGATATCGCGATCGACACGTATATGACGATGTCCTTTATCCTGTCGCCGAATTTGCGCTCAAGCCACTGATCGAATTTACTCTCGGTTTCCTCCTCTTCCTCCTCAAGGTCTATAAATTCCGCGCTGTACATCAGCGCCTTCATTCCGATCACGAGCGAATCGAAAAAGTTCACGCAGCCGCGTATTATCGGCAGGCGGCATATTTTAGGGCGCGTCTTTACGCCGTTTTCGTCTATCTTGGTCGTGATCTCTCCGTCGGGCTTGCGCACCGATACGGCCGTCTTGTACGGCCCCCTCATCATCACGCCCTCCATAACGGCCTGTCCGCCGATGGAGGTTATATGCAGTTCCTTGTTTTTTTCCATTTTTATTTCTCCTTAAATATTAGCAAAAGCACGGGCGATTCTGACGCGAAATAGAAGCCTGTCATCACTTTTGCTCCGCAAAAGCCGCCTTCGGCGTCCGC
>CALXRY010000069.1 GCA_944390955.1 uncultured Clostridia bacterium
TTCTTGCAGACGGCGGTTTTTTTGCGCTTTATTTTAGAAAATAACGCCATTGGGCGATGATATAGATTTCAGAATCAACAAAAAGTGAGGTGAAAAAGAATGGACACTGGAAGCAGCTGCGGTGTGGGCTCTTATGAGCGAAGCAGACTTATAATAAATGAAAGAGCGGAGCTGTTTTTTATGTGCCGTTCTTATCCATAGAGTTATAAATCTTCTTCTGTACACACTGTGCCGATTCCAAGCAACTGTAAAAATATAAGTATTGGGAGGTACAGAAAAATGAAAAACAGAAAGATCGCAACAATTGTTAATCAGGCGGTAACCAAAAACAATGAGCTTCAGGAGAAGCTGTATGGCGCTGCTATCAAATCAAAAGAGGAGTTATTTAGGGAATACGGGACGTCAGCAACCGGTCTTGGTTCGGATGCTGTAGAGACTTCAAGGGAAAAACACGGCGAAAATATTCTTACGTATGGAAAGAAAAAAACAACAGTCAAGCGGATTATCTCAGCTTTTATCAACCCTTTTACTGTAGTGCTGCTGGCGCTGGCTGCTATATCGGTTTTTACAGATGTTATCTTTGCTGCTCCCGGAGATCAAAATTACGCTACAGTGAGTATCATTGCCATTATGGTGATGATCTCCGGTGTTCTGCGATTTGTGCAGGAGACGCGCAGCGGTAATGCGGCGGAAAAGCTAAGTGGTATGATACATACCACCGCATGCGTGGAGAGGGAAGGCATACAGGCAGAGCTGCCTATGGAGGAGATCGTAGTAGGAGACATTGTGCATTTGTCTGCCGGAGATATGGTTCCGGCTGACCTTCGCATTCTTCAGGCAAAAGACCTATTTATCAGCCAGTCATCGCTGACCGGAGAAAGCGAGCCTGTAGAAAAGTCAGTGACGGCCGGAGGCGAAAAAGATGCGTTGACGGATATTGAAAGCCTGGCATTTATGGGGAGCAGCGTTATCAGCGGCAGTGCCAAAGCTATAGCGGTGGCTGTGGGAAATGAAACGATGCTGGGCGCTATGGCAAAAAGCTTAAATACCAAGCCGCCGAAAACTACTTTTGAAAAAGGCGTCAATTCTGTATCGTGGGTACTGATTCGCTTTATGCTGATAATGGTGCCTGTGGTATTGTTTATCAACGGCTTCACAAAAGGGAATTGGATGCAGGCGGTGTTATTTGCTATTTCTATTGCAGTAGGTCTCACACCAGAGATGTTGCCTATGATCGTCACTACATCCTTGGCGAAGGGCGCTATGGCTATGAGTGGGAAGCGTGTAATTATCAAAGATCTGAATTCCATTCAGAATCTAGGGTCTATGGATATCCTCTGTACCGATAAAACCGGTACACTCACTCAGGACAAAGTAGTATTGGAATACCATCTAAATGTGGACGGTGAAGAAGATGACAGGGTACTGCGTCATGCATTTCTCAACAGCTATTTTCAGACAGGATTGAGAAATCTTATTGATATTGCTGTTATTACCAAGCAGGATGAGCTTGGTTCGGAAGAGCTGATACAAAGGTACACCAAGGTGGATGAGATACCGTTCGACTTTGAACGCCGCCGGATGAGTGTGGTAGTTCAGGACGCTGCCGGCAAGACTCAGCTGGTAACAAAAGGAGCAGTGGAAGAGATGCTTCGCTGCTGTGCATTTGCAGAATGCAGAGGTGAAATACGTCCTCTTTCTGATGATGTACGCAGATTGGTGCTGTCAAGATCAGACGAGCTGAACGAAGCGGGGATGCGGGTGATTGCCGTAGCGCAGAAAACTAATCCTTCACCCGTAGGTGAGTTTTCCGTTGAGGATGAAAAGGACATGGTGCTTATTGGCTTTTTAGCCTTTTTAGACCCACCTAAAGAGACAACAAAAGAAGCAGTTAAAGCATTAAGGGATTATGGAGTTACAGTAAAGGTCTTGACGGGAGACAACGAAAAAGTCACCTGTGCTATTTGCAGACAGGTAGGACTGAACGCAGATAAAATCCTTTTGGGAAGCGAGATGGATGCCATTTCCGATGAAGAGCTGGGAGAACTGGCAGAAGAGATTACCGTATTCGCCAAGCTGTCGCCAATGCAAAAGACACGTATTATAAGAGTGTTGCGCGATAGGGGCCACAGCGTGGGCTATATGGGCGATGGGATAAATGATGCTGCGGCCATGAATGCTGCCGACGTAGGCATTTCTGTTGACACGGCTGTGGATATTGCGAAGGAATCCGCTTCTGTAGTCCTGCTGGAAAAGGACCTTATGGTACTGGAGCAAAGTGTTATTGAAGGACGGAAGACATATGCCAACATGATAAAGTATATTAAGATCACGGCATCATCCAATTTTGGAAATATGTTTTCTGTATTGGCAGCAAGTGCATTTCTGCCGTTTTTGCCGATGGCATCTTTGCATTTGATCCTCCTCAATCTGATATATGATATCTCATGCACGGCTATGTCATGGGATAACGTAGATATGGATTATTTGAAATTCCCAAGAAAGTGGAATGCGTCAGGGATCAGCCGGTTCATGCTGTGGATCGGACCGACAAGCTCCGTCTTTGATATTGTTGCTTATTTGCTGCTGTATTTTGTGATATGCCCTGCTTTTACTGGCGGACAGCTTTTTTCTCAGCTTTCGGATCCGGCAGCTCAGGCGGCGTATATCGCGCTGTTTCAGACTGGATGGTTTGTGGAATCCATGTGGACTCAGACTCTGGTCATCCATATGATCCGGACACCGAAGCTGCCCTTTGTGCGTAGCTGCGCTTCTGCTCCTGTGACGATATTATCTTTACTGGGGATTGTTATTGTCACCGTAATTCCGTTTACACCGATTGGCACTGCTCTTGAGCTGACAGCGCTGCCCGCCTTGTATTTCGGCTTACTGGCAGTGATCATACTGATGTATATGCTTCTGGTCACGGTAGTGAAAAAAGCCTATATCAGGCGGTATGGTGAGTGGCTGTAAGCGGTATGCGAATTTATAGGTATTTGCAGGCACAGATAACGACAGGATATTAGAATATTTTAAAGCGGCAACCCCATGCCATTCTTAATTCGACAACTCTTTTTTGCTTGAAAAAATTTTTACAAAAAGGGCTTGACAATAAGGCGGGCATATTGTATAATAATCATCTGAAATCGGATTGTATGATTTCATACTTAATATTGGGGAGGCGAAGAATGGAGCAGGATAATTCGGGCACGCTTAAAGCTTTCCGCGAAACTACGATGGAGCTGGATAATCTGTATTATATTTTTGCTAAATCCTGCGGATTGTCGGAATCAGAGTACTGGTCGCTGCTCCTGATACATGAAGGAGTAGTTACCCAGAGTGAGATCAGCGAGCAGCTTTTTTTAAGCAGACAGACGCTTAATTCGTCATTCAAGCAGCTGGTGAAGAAGGGACTGATCGTGCTTGAGACGAATGAGAAGAATCAGCGGACAAAGAGAGCTGTCTTAACGGAAAAGGGGCGAGACGTCGTAGAAAAGCAGGTCGTCAATATGCACCGGACAGAAGAGCTTGCGTGGGAAAAGCTCACGGAAGATGAACAGTCAGCGCTTGTAAGGCTGACGCGTAAATTTACCGATGCCGTAGTGAAACGCTTACGGACCATAGGACAATTTAAAATGAAATCATCGGAGGATATGCAGCCGCAGCTGTAATATCAGAGAAGATGTCGAGTGCGCTCGGTTATTTTGCAGGAAATAGCCGGGCGCACTTTTGCATTTTTATTTAAAGAAATAGAGAACAGAAGGGATTGATCATTTTATGAAATTTATGCTTCAAATATTAAAGCCGCACCGAAGGCTTTTGTTCATAACGGTGGTGCTGCTGATACTTGACGTGGCGGGGGCTTTGTTTATCCCGACGCTGGCGGCGCAGATGCTTAATCTCAGTACGTCGGGCATCTCGCTTGCCGAGCTGCTGAATACAGGTATTCAGATGGCGGCCGTTTCGTTGTTTTCGGGCGTATGTGCTATACTCGGCGGCTATGCCTGCGCGGCACTGTCTGCACGTGTCGGAAAGGATATGCGAGTTGCTCTTTATAAAAAATCGCTGAAGCTTTCCGTCTATGATTTCAGGCAGTTCGGAACGGCTTCAATAACGACGAGGACTGTCTCGGATATAAATACGATACAGATGGCGCTTACGAGTGCGATACAGATGATACTGCCTGTTCCTATTATTTGTATTATAGCGCTGCTGCTATGCTTCAGCCTCGATATGGAAATGGGATTTATCCTGCTGGCAGTAATGGTCGCGGTGCTTCTTTTGGCATGGGGGATCATGCACAGTGCTTCGCCGCTGTTTAAGAGACTGCAGAAGCTGCTTGATCGTATGTCGACGGTGCTGTTGGAGAATATTACAGGAGTGCGTGTGGTTCGTGCCTTCAACAGTGAAAGCAGGGAGCAGGAAAGGATGAATACGGCCTTCAAGGATTATGCGGAGACCTCGATCAAGGCGAACAGGCGCTTTGCAAATCTTGACGGACTTTCATTTTTCTTTATAAATCTGTTTGTTGTGATCGTATACTGGCTTTCCGGAGGAAGGATCAGTGCAGGGAATTTTCAGGTCGGAGATATTACGGCCGTGATCGAGTATGCGCTGATGGTAATGTTCTTTCTGATGATGGCGCAGATGGTGATCCTCACGCTTCCGCGTGCGATTGAATGCTGCGACCGAGTGCAGGCCGTGCTGACGCATACTCCGGAGATACAGGATATGGTGGAAGAGAATCCGAAGTCGGATACAGACATGGATAAAGCAGTGCTGTCCTTTGATAACGTATCCTTCAGATTTGCCGATGCGGAGGAGGATACGCTAAGGCATTTGAGCTTTGAATGCAGGAGAGGGGAGACGACTGCTATCATAGGCGGTACCGGAAGCGGAAAATCCACAGTGGCCTCTCTGATACTGAGGTTCCACGACGTGACAGGAGGAGCGGTACGGTTGAATGGCGTCGATATCAGAGAAATGACACAGCGCTTTTTAAGAGACCGTATCGCCTATGTGCAGCAGAAGACATGGCTCTTTTCCGGAACGATTGCCTCAAATCTGCGGTATGGAAATGAGGACGCCATGAACGATGAGCTTATGCACGCTGCGGACGTTGCTCAGGTGGGAGAATTTATCCAGTCCCTGCCGGACGGCCTGAACTCCTATGTGGCACAGGGAGGGACGAATTTTTCAGGAGGTCAGAAGCAGCGTCTTTCTATCGCAAGGGCACTTGTGAAGAAGCCCGAGCTGTATATTTTTGACGACAGCTTTTCAGCGCTGGACTTCAAGACTGACGCCGCACTGAGAAAGGCTCTGGCACGGGAAACAAAAAGGGCCGCTGTACTTATCATTGCACAGCGTGTAAGCACGATACGCCATGCGGACAGGATCGTGGTGCTGAATGAAGGCGAAATGGCCGGTATCGGAACTCACGAGGAATTGATGAAAAGCTGTGCGGTATATCGTGAGATATATAAATCTCAGACGAAGGAGGAGACGGAAATATGAAAAACAGGCAGAATACAGCGGTACGTCTTTTCAGCCAGCTCCATGATCAGCGAGTCAGGCTGACGGTCGTGGCTGTTTCGATCGTTATTTACATAGGGCTCAGCATATGGAACCCGATGTTCAGCGCGGTAGTCATCGACCATTTGTGGGAGAGCGTACAGGCGTCATGGCAAAGCGGAACACCATTTTCTATAACATGGGACAATATGGGGCGCGAGCTGCTCCAGCTTACAATACAGTATATTTGTACATGGCTTTTCTATTATCTCCAGTCTTATCTGATGGCCAATGTTGCGGAAAATCTTGTGCTCGGGCTGAGAGAACAGGTATCGGCAAAGCTGAACCGCTTGCCGCTGAGGTTTTTCGACAGAAACAAGGCGGGAGAGATATTGAGCAGAGTAACAAGCGACCTTGACAAGGTCACGGAGGTCATGCAGACCGGACTGCTGAAGCTGATCGTTGCTATAGGCACTATAATCGGCTCGCTTATAGTCATGTTTGTTTACAGCGTTCCGCTTACCTGCATATTCCTCGTGTTTATGCTGATAAGCGTGATCATTACAAACGCCGTTTCAAAAAGCAGCCTCCGCTGCGCCGCTGAGCAGCAGGAAACGATAGGAGTACTTACGGGTATTGCAGAGGAGTATTATAACGGAAGAGACGTAATAAAGGCATATAACCGGGAGGAGCAGAGCACTGAGCAGCTTGAAAAGGCTGCCGAAGCTGTGCGCATGGCAAATAAGAACGTCGGATTTCTGACAAACTGCATCAATCCGCTTATCCGTCTTTTAACGCGTCTGTCGCATGTGGTGATAGCGATAATTGCCGGACGGGCAATGCTCAGCGGAACCATGACAGTAGGTGTCGTTCAGGCGCTTTTCCAATATATAAATCAGGCGGCGGAGCCTCTGACAGAAGCATCGTACATGATAAATTCACTGTAGGCGGCCTTTGCATCGGCAAAGCGTATATTCGAGCTTCTTGACGAGGAAGAGGAGATACCTGATCCGGCGGAGCCGGTTTCTCTGACGCGGGCAAAGGGAGAAATAAGGTTTGAGAATATCAGCTTCGGGTATGAGCCGTCGAAGCCTTTGATGAAGGATATAAGCTTTGAGGCAAAGCCCGGACAGAAAATAGCCGTGGTTGGAAGCACCGGAGCGGGAAAAACAACGCTCGTAAATCTGCTCATGAGGTTCTATGAGATAGACGGCGGCAGGATAACTATCGACGGAGTCAATACCGCCGAAATGAGCCGCAGCGGCCTTAGAAAAAATTTCGGAATGGTGCTGCAGGATACGTGGCTTTTCGGAGGGACGATCGCGGACAATATAGCCTACGGAAAACCGGATGCCTCGCGTGAGGAGATCGTTAAGGCGGCCAAAGCCGCAAAGGTAGATTATTTTATCAGGACCATGCCACAGGGATACGACACGGTTCTTGATAATGAAGCGTCTAATTTATCTGCGGGACAAAAGCAGCTTCTGACGATCGCGCGTATTTTCCTGTGTGACCCCCCTATCCTTATCCTTGACGAGGCGACCTCGAGCGTGGATACACGTACGGAGGCGGAGATAGGAGAGGCGATGAAGAAGCTGATGGACGGACGCACGAGCTTTGTGATTGCGCACCGTTTGTCCACTATCCGCGATGCAGATATGATACTTTTTATGGCGTATGGGAACATAATCGAGCAGGGAAGCCACGAGGAGCTCCTTAGAAAGAACGGCGCATACGCGGCGCTCTATTACAGCCAGTTTGAATAAATTTATATTGACAAACCGGCGGTTTAAGAGTATAATATAAATAGAAAAAGGCAGGATCTCAAACGGTTATGCCTGTATAAGGATTTTTAGATAGCCCTTACTTGGCCGGTGGGGGCTATCTTGCTTTTATAGCAAGTGTCAGTAAAAACACAATAATAAAAACCAAAATTCTGATTATGTGCTTCAGCATAACAACCACCTCCTTCCGCGACATATATGTACGGGAATAAGATGGCATAACCGCCCAGCTTTACACTGTTTTTGACCCTGCCCTGCCGGAAACGCTCCGGCAGAAATATTATATATTATTTTTCGCCGTTTTTTAAGCCATGTTTCTTACAAAATTCGCAAAAAAATTAAAAAAGGTCTTTACAACAGCATATAAAAGCGTTATAATAAAAGGTAAGCATAAAAAAGCTTCTGATAAAGCTCCGTCGATCAGCGGCGTATTCCGCCGTACTGCACACGGAGAAAATACTGCAGCCAAACCGGCAAAGGCGGTTTTATTTCAGATAAATTCAGACAAATTATATATTATAAGGAGTGGGCAGAAATGGAAATTTCAATTACAAGAACCGCTAATCCGAAGCAGAAGCCTACAGATGAATCAAAGCTTGGCTTCGGAATGTACTATACCGATCATATGTTTATAATGAACTATGACGAGGGACAGGGCTGGCATGATCCTAGGATTGTTCCGTACGGACCGTTTGAGCTTGATCCCGCGGCGATGGTCCTGCATTACGCGCAGGAGATATTTGAGGGTTTGAAGGCATATCGTACGGCAGACGGAACGATACAGCTCTTCCGTCCTGAAAAGAACATGGCAAGAATGAACGTTTCATGCGAGCGTCTGTGTATTCCGAAAATTGACGAGGAGTTTGCAATAAAGGCGATAAAGACGCTTGTTGATGTTGACCGCGATTGGGTGCCTTCGGCAGAGGAAACATCGCTTTATATAAGACCGTATATTTTTGCGACGGACGCACACATAGGAGTTCATGCTACAAAGCATCTGATATTTGCAATAATACTTTCACCGGTAGGCGCATACTACCCGAACGGCATAGAGCCGGTAAAGATATTTGTTGAACAGAAATATGTACGTGCAGTTATCGGAGGGACGGGCTTTACAAAGGCCGGAGCAAACTATGCAATATCGTTAAAAGGTCAGGAGGAGGCCGAGCGGCAGGGATATATCCAGACGCTGTGGCTTGACGGCGTAGAGAGAAAGTACATCGAGGAAGTAGGCTCGATGAATGTATTTTTCAAGATCAACGGAGAGATCATAACGCCGGCGCTTGTAGGCTCGATCCTCGGCGGTATCACACGGCTTTCGATCATAGAGCTGCTGAGGTCCAAGGGTTATAAGGTAACGGAGCGCAGGCTTTCGATAGATGAGCTTGTTGAAGCTTACAATACGGGTAAGCTTGAGGAAGCGTGGGGGACAGGCACGGCTGCTGTTATTTCTCCTATAGGAGAGCTCAAGTACGGCGAGCTTGTAATGCCGATAAACAGCGGCGAGATCGGTGAGGTTTCGCAGATGTGCTATGACACACTCACAGGCATACAGTGGGGCAAAATAAAGGACGAATTCGGCTGGACACAGTCTATAGACGAATGATCCCCAATATAAAGTTCAATACTATTAAACAAAGACAATACAGAAGGAACTGGGTTTATTGCTGAACTCGGTTCCTTTTTTATGTACAGATAAAAGAATAGTATCAGTTCTTGACAACGATACGGCGGTGTGATAATATATGCACAGGAATATCCGTGGAGGGAGGAAAATAAAAGTGAGAGTATTGATAATTTTAGTTGACGGAATGCGTCCGGATGCGCTGGCGGATGTGCCTGAAGCGCAGGAGCTGATCAAAAGGTCTGCGTATACGATGGAGGCGCGCACGGTTATGCCATCAGTCACTCTGCCGTGCCATATGTCGCTGTTCCACAGCGTAGAGCCTGAAAGACACGGAATAACGAGCAATATTTATATGCCGCAGGTGCGGCCAATAAAAGGTTTATGCGAGGTGCTTTCGGAAAGCGGAAAAAGCTGTGCATTTTTCTATAACTGGGAGGAGCTCAGGGATGTTGCACGGCCGGGTTCGCTGGCATTTTCATATTTCTGCAATGAAAACAAGCTCGGCTATGAGGAGTCGAACAATATGGTGACGGATGCCGCAATGGAATATCTCAACAGCAGCTATACTGATTTTGCCTTTGTTTATTTAGGCTATACTGACGAGGCTGGTCATAATCACGGCTGGATGGGTGAGGAATATATGGAGTCTGTAAGATCAAGCTGGAAAAACATTGCTCAAATTATGAGTACTTTAGACGATGATTATACGGTCATCGTTACAGCTGACCATGGCGGACATGCCAGAACGCACGGCACCGATATGCCGGAGGATATGCTGATTCCTTTGATCATACACGGTGAGGGCTTTGCTCCGGGATGTGAAATAGAAGAAGCAGGCATAAAGGATATCGCGCCTACTGCTGCAAGACTGCTCGGTGTTGAGCCTGCTGCGGAATGGGAAGGGAAAAGCCTTATATAAGCCGCTTGCTCACGATGCGGACCATTTACTACAAGATGAAAAATACGGGACTGCCTCAGCGCGGCGGTCCCGATTTTCTTATTCGCTTTTTTGTAAGCTCATAGCTTTCTGAGATCAGATTTTTTATCGTATCCTCGGGGACGCTTCCGTCGAGAATGATGGAATTCCAATGGATTTTGTTCATATGATATGCGGGGACGATCGATTCAAAAACGCTGCGCCAGAAATCGCACTGCTCCGGTCTGCCCTTTACGTTTATCCAAATACGTCCGCTGCGTTCAAATATGCAGGCAAAAATTTTTTTATTGCTTTTGTGCCGCATGACAGTCCAGTTTGCATCGTCAAACGGGTAGTCCTCATACGAATCCGGCATTGAAAGACAAAAAGCTATTGCTTCATTTCTGCTTATCATGATAATTCACCGATAGAATTTATTTTTTTGCTCTTACAATCAGCATCATCGGGCGGCGGAGTTCATCTTTCATCCCGGGGATGTCCATCATTTCCTCGGGAGGCTCAGCTTCCTCGACTGCATCAACCGTAAACCCTGCGTTTAAAAGCCCCGATATTATCTGTGTCAGCGTGTGATGGTATTTAACTACACTGCATCCGAGAAAATTCGTTACGCGCCTGCCGGGCATGAAGTAATCGTCCACAGGCCAGAAGCGCGGAGCGCCGTCCTTATCGTATACCCAGTCCTCGTTAACGCCCGCGGTGAATACGGGGTGTTCTATATTGAAAAGAAATACTCCGTCTGAGCGGAGCGTTTTATATACGTTCATGAATACGGAGCTTATATCTTCAATATAGTGCAGGGCAAGATTTGAAATGACAAAATCCCATGTGCTTTCGGGATATTCATATTCCTCTATACCGCATAGCCTGTATTCTATTATGCTGTTATCCGTTGTGCGGCTTTTGGCTTCGGCAAGCATTCTTTCACTCATATCTATGCCGAGCACGCGCTTTGCGCCGTTTTCGGCAGCATAGTGGCAATGCCAGCCGTAGCCGCAGCCGAGATCAAGCACGGCTCTGCCGTTAAGAGACGGTATGAGCGGCTTTAGCTGATGCCATTCGCCGGCAGCAGAGAGCCCGTCCCTGCTGCGCGGCATTTCGGCATACTGTTTGAAAAATTCTTCGTTATCATATTCGATGCTCATATTGTTTATCTCATTATGATCTCGTTTCTGCCGGGACCGTTTGAAACTATCTTGATAGGAACCTCAAGCTCCTTTTCGATGAACTCGATATAATTCCGGCAGTTTTCGGGAAGCTCCTCGTATTTTGTTATTCCCCTTATGTCGCACTTCCAGCCCGGAAGGACTTTTAATACCGGCTTTGCACGGTTGAGCTTATTCGTCGTCGGGAAGTCGCGTATGACCTCGCCGTCCACCTCATAGCCGACGCATACTGGTATCTCATCGAGATAGCCGAGAACGTCAAGCACCGTGAATGCAACGGCTGTTGTACCCTGAACACGGCAGCCGTAGCGTGAGGCAACGCAGTCGAACCAGCCCATGCGCCTCGGGCGTCCCGTGGTCGCGCCGTATTCGCCGCCGTCGCCGCCGCGGCGTCTGAGCTCCTCGGCCTCGTCTCCGAATATCTCCGAAACGAACGCTCCGGCTCCAACTGCCGATGAATATGCCTTTACGACGGTTATTATCTCCTTTATCTCATACGGCGGGATGCCCGCGCCTATGGCGCCGTAGCCCGCAAGTGTCGATGACGACGTCGTGAACGGATAGATACCGAAGTCGGGGTCCTTCAGAGAGCCGAGCTGACCCTCAAGCAGTATGTTTTTTCCGCTCTTTATCGCCTCGTGCATAAACTGAACGGAATCTATCACATACGGGCGGATCATCTCACGGTATTCCTTTAAAGTATCGTAAAGCTCGTCCGCGTTGATCGCGGGCTTATGGTATACGTGCTCAAGCATGAGGTTCTTTACCTCAAGCACGTTCTTGATTTTTTCCTTAAGCGGTTCGTCCTCAAAAAGCTCCCAGACCTGAAAGCCTATCTTTGAAAATTTGTCCGAGAAGAACGGCGCGATACCCGACTTTGTCGAGCCAAATTTTCTGTCGGAAAGGCGTTCCTCCTCGTATTGGTCAAAAAGCTTGTGATACGGCATAAGCACCTGGGCTCTTTCGGAAACTACAATCTTAGGCTTCGGAACGCCCTTTGCAACTATCTCGTCAATTTCCTTTATGAGCTGAGGAATATCCAGTGCTACGCCGTTTCCTATCATATTGGTAACGCTGCTGTTGAACGAGCCGGAGGGCAGCAGGTGAAGAGCAAACTTTCCGTAATCGTTTACTATCGTATGCCCTGCGTTTGCTCCGCCCTGAAAGCGGATAACTATATCCGCATCGGCCGCAAGCATGTCGGTGATCTTTCCCTTGCCCTCGTCGCCCCAGTTAGCGCCGACTATAGCTTTTACCATTATATTTCTCTCCTAATCTGTTATTTTTTAAACGTTGATCTCGACCTCTACGCCGAGCAGGTCCTTGTTTTTCTCAAGCGCCGGCTTCACGTGATCGTTCAGGAAGTCCTCGACCTGCTGAGGTGCGCGGCCTATAAAGTTTTCGGGCTTCATTACTGCGTTGATTTCGTCGAGCGTTAGTCCGAACGACGGGTCGCCTGCGATGAGCTCTGCAAGGTTGTTTTCCTTTCCCTCGATCTTGACTGTCCTGCCTGCAGCCATCGAATGAACTCTTATCTTTTCGTGGAGCTCCTGACGGTCTCCGCCCTTTTTGACTGCATCCATCATTATATTTTCCGTTGCCATGAACGGTATCTCTCTCATGAATTGCTGATATATTACCTTATCGTAGACCACAAGCCCGTCAACAACGTTGATGTAAAGATTGAGAATAGCGTCTGCGGCAAGGAACGCCTCAGGAACGGATATCCTCTTGTTCGCGCTGTCGTCGAGTGTTCTCTCGAACCACTGCGTTGCCGCCGTGATCGCGGGGTTCAGCGCGTCTACGATTACGTATCTTGCAAGCGAGCCTATCCTTTCGCTGCGCATCGGGTTTCTCTTGTACGCCATTGCCGACGAGCCTATCTGAGACTTCTCGAACGGCTCCTCGATCTGCTTCAGATGCTGGAGCAGGCGTATGTCGTTTGAGAATTTATACGCGCTCTGAGCTATAAGGCTCAGGACGTTGAGCATCTGTGAATCGAGCTTTCTCGGGTACGTCTGTCCGCTCACGGGGAACGTCGAGTCATAGCCCATCTTCTCTGCGATCTTTTTGTCAAGCTCCTTGCACTTCTCGTGGTCGCCCTCAAAAAGCTCCATAAAGCTTGCCTGCGTGCCCGTCGTGCCCTTGCAGCCCAAAAGCTTCGCCTTTGAAAGCTGGTAATCAACGTCCTCAAGATCCATCATAAGATCCTCGAGCCACAGCGTAGCTCTTTTTCCGACGGTCGTCGGCTGAGCCGGCTGGAAGTGCGTGAACGCAAGCGTCGGCAGATCCTTGTTTGCTTCGGCGAATTTCGCAAGCTCTGCGATGAGGTTTACGAGCTTTTTCTTTATAAGCCGCATAGCCTCGGTCATTATTATGATATCGGTGTTGTCGCCGACATAACAGCTCGTTGCGCCGAGGTGGATTATACCCTTTGCCTTCGGGCACTGGACTCCGTAGGCGTAAACGTGCGACATGACATCGTGGCGGACCTCTTTTTCGCGTTCGCGCGCGACATCGTAATTTATGTCGTAGATGTGCTCCTTCATCTCGGCTATCTGCTCGTCTGTTATGTCGAGCCCGAGCTCCTTTTCACTCTCGGCAAGAGCTATCCACAGCTTGCGCCATGTGGAAAACTTCTTGTCAGGTGAAAAGATATACTGCATTTCCTTTGAAGCATATCTTGAATTCAAAGGACTTTCATAGGTATTTGTGCTCATATCGATCTCCAATCACTGAATTACAGGCCCAATCTCTTGAATACTTCCTCATATGCCTCTTCAACATTTCCGAGGTCGCGGCGGAAGCGATCTTTATCGAGCTTTTCGTGAGTTTCTGCATCCCAGAGGCGGCAGGTATCCGGCGAGATTTCGTCGGCAAGTATGATCTGCCCGTCGGGAGTTTTTCCGAATTCTATCTTGAAATCCACAAGCTCTATATTGATGCTTTCAAAATAAGCCTTTAATACGTCGTTTACCTTGAAGGTAAGCTCCGCTATCGTGTCAAGATCCTCCTTTGTGGCGGCGCCTATGGCGATTATCTGATAGTCGTTTATCATCGGATCACCGAGGTCGTCGTCCTTGAGGCAGTATTCGAGAGTCGTGCAGTTGAGCTTTTTACCCTCTTCAACACCGAAGCGCTTTGAGAATGAGCCTGCCGCTATATTTCTTATGATTACCTCAAGAGGAACGATGGTAACCTTTTTGACCACTGTTTCTCTGTCTGAAAGTTCCTCGACAAAATGTGTCGGAACGCCGTGCTTCTCCAAGATCTGCATCAGGAAGTTCGACATCTTGTTATTGATAACGCCCTTGCCGGATATCTGCCCCTTCTTGAGCCCGTTGAAGGCAGTAGCGTCATCCTTGTAATCAACGATATAAAGGTTCTCGTCATCGGTCTTATAGACCTTTTTAGCCTTTCCTTCGTACAGCATTTCTCTTTTTTCCATTTGCCATCATTCCTTTCGGTTCTTTGTCAATGAATAAATCACACTATTTTATTATATACCACTTTTAGCCGAAAATCAAGCTTAAATGCGAAAAAACACCAAAAAAGCTGCCGTAATCGATAAAAAAGGTGTAATATCCCGCGGACAGGCAGTAAATAAAGGCTGCGGCAAAACGATTTTAGCTCGTATTGACCGCAGCCCCTTGATATTTACTTTTTCAAACTCAGTCTGAATTCTTTGCTGTTTACGCGTATTTCCGCTTCGGGATTTGCGCGCTGTATAAACTGCAGCACTCTCGAAACGTCTCTCGGCGTAAACTTCACTATCGGCATATAGTAGCATTCGCCGTCATATGTCGAAACATATATAAGGTCCATGCTCTGCACCGTTTTCTTCTGATAGTAGTCCTTTGACTTTTCAAGCGGCTTGAGGTTTATCCGGAAATCCTCGTTATCCTCGCCGTAGCGCTTGATAAAATTCTTTGTTCCTATCAGAACAGTTGCAATATCCTCTATCGGTATCTGGATAAGCTTTGTTCTGGCCGGGATAAACTCCCTGATAAACTTTATCTTGTTGTCTGCGTCATACGGAAGAAAGTCGTTTGACCAGTTCTTCATATACACGTTTTTCTTGTCGGATGCAAGATATGTCGTGTATACGGAATTGATTCGTATGATAACATACGAAAGCGCCAGTATCAGCGCCAGTATCCAGAATATCCCCCATAGGATCCTGCCGTTTATGAAATCGAAAATAAGCATTACGAGCGCTAAAAGTGAAAGTGCACTCAGTATACCTATCGCGATCCCGCTGTTGCGTCTGTAGCTCTTGTTGGTGCAGGCCATAGCCGCATAAGTGGATTTGCTCATCTTAAGTTCTCCTTAATATACACTCAATATACTCGTCGTGCGCCATAATACTCATTGCTGTAGTATGACTCGTTGAGCGAGCTTATCTTTACAACGTCGCCGGTGCGCGGTGCGTGTATGAATTCATCGTTGCCGATATATATCCCGACGTGGTGAACATCGCCGTTGCTGGCAAAGAATACAAGGTCGCCCGGAGCGAGCTCGCTCCGTGTAACGGCAACGCCGTCGTTGATCTGCGTATAAGTCGTACGCGTAACGTCTATCCCGAGAGACCTGCACACGTACTGTACAAGACCGGAGCAGTCAAAGCCGGAAGGCGTCGTGCCACCCCATACGTACGGAACTCCGAGGTATTTCATCGCTTCGTCAACGATAGCCTGACCCTTCTCGTTCGCCTGAACGTGAGGTGTTGTGTCGCCTGTCGTATATTCCGGAGTACTTCTGTACTGAGCAAGGTTTCTGTAGGCCTTTGTAGACTTGACCTGCTTCTGTATTATCTTTTTCTTCTGAACGGTCTCGCCGTTCTCCTCGACCTCAACGATTTCCTCGTCATAGAAATACAGCACTCCGAGAGCCTCGTCCTCGTATACGAAGTAATATTTATCGTCCTTGTCAAGGATATATTCGTTTATGACAGGTTCCGGCAGCTCTATCGTTACAGGGATCATATCCTGCGCCTTTTCAACGATGGTGCCGCGCCTGAGGGCAGTCACGTATACGTAATAATCTCCCGGGTCAAGTCCCTGTATAAGCGCCGTATTATCGTCCTCTATTATCGTGCTCAGCACAAGCTCTCCGGCTGTGTTGTATACATCGATATAAAAGTCGTGGTAAAGTTCGCTTTCCCATTCTAGAGCTATATAGTCGTTGTCTGTTACATAAGTTTCGTCGCTTCCCGATGGGCCGATAATTGATACTCCGTCATCGTATGCCGAGCCGTAGCTTATCAGCTGCTCCTCTGATGGCAGCTCCTCGCCCTCCGGTGTTACGGAGCTCAGCGTTACGGTGTAATCAAGCCCCTCCGTCAGCAGCTCCGACGGCACGGAGATTTCCGTATCGCTCGTTGTTATATAGCTGTTTACAAGGTAATCGTCAGCCTCGATGTCGTATACCTCAAGGTGATATTTGTCGGCTGCTCGCTCCTCAAGCTCAAGCACTATATCGTCTCCGCCGCTGTATGCGTCGGGGCTGATCTCTGCAAGCTGAGGCTCGGTGACGTTTTCGACAGGCTCAGCTGTGGGCTCGGGCTCAGTATTTTTCTCAGCCTTTGCGACGGGGATAAGGCCGAATAGAAGCCCGTCCTCCTCCTCGGCCGCCGGAGTGTATTCCGGAAGCACCGACGGATCTACCTGCTCTATCTCGCGCTTTTCTCGTATGCTGTCGTTCACTATTATCGAAACATATATATTTTCGTCATCTCCGAACGGAGCGCTTACACCTGCTGCCGTGTCCTTTTTGATATCGCTGGTAAGGATCGCATCCTGCGATTGGACAAGCTGCTTGTATACAGCATAGATATCATATCCCTTAGCCTGTGAAGCATCCTCGCTTTCGCTGCCGGACATATAATCGACCGACGCGAGCCACGCCGTATCGCAGAGACCGTCGTTGAGTACGTATGTCTCAAGTCCGTTCTTTGCCCTGTAGGCATTTATGATGTCGAGGAGCTCGCGGCTTCTCAGTTCACTCATCTCCGCAGTATAGTCCTGTCCGTCAGAACGCGGATTATACATGACGGCATCTATTTTTCCGTTTTGATCCTCAATAAATGTTAGGTTTGAGTTGCTGATATCGGCGGCTGCCGAAATATCGTCGCCGCTTTTTATTCCGCCGTATTCAAAATCGGCGGAATTGGTATATAGGGCGCATATCCTGTCGCCCTCCACACCTATCATTACAAAATCCTTGTAGTCCGTGTTGTACACATACCACTCAAAGCCGTAATCGCTCTTGTCTATACGGTTCGGCTCCCCCAGAGTCTCCAGAACCTTTTCAACATTGGAGCCTATAGTTACGGGCGTACCGTTGACGGTGACTGTTACGTCCTGAAAGAAGTAATCATAGACCAGATCGACAAGAATGCGGCAGCTGTCCCACGTGAGGGGCTTGTTCGGCTCCGTTCCCGTCGTGCCGGATATGATGCCCTGCTTTATCATAAAAGCATAGGCAAGTCTGTTTTCATCGTCAATGTACGCATTGTCGTAGCAATCGTTCAGTATTTCGTTAGCTTCGTCTTCAGAAATAGTATAGCTGCTATCATAGTTTATGATAGTCTTGTACAGGATCGTCATAACGTCCTGCTTTCTGACCTCGGATACGCTTACGGCCGTCTCTGCATCGTCTATATTAACATATCCGAGAACGACCGACTTGAGGAGATGCTCGTCAAGACCGTATTCAAGAAGCGGCTCCGGGACAACGACCTCGGATTGGTTCAGTTTCTCATACAGAGCTACAGCCTGATCCAGTACGTCCGTACCCGAAAGCACGGCGCTGCCTTCGTCGGCGCGTGCGGCATTTGCCCCGCCGGAAGCCAGAAGCGCAATAACTATCAAAGCGCCAAGCTTAGGCATAACCTTTTTGATATACAAGCTCATCCGTCCTTTCTAAAAAATGATAACCCTATTCTGAATTATACTCTATCATTATAGCAGAATTTTTTTTACTTGTCTATAATAATTTTGTGAATTTTCTGTGACAAATACAAAATATATTTGCATTTTATGCGTAAATCTTGACACGGAAGGCAAAATGATATAAAATAAGTAGCGCCGGAAAAAGTGTCAGAGATCGGAAACTATATCAAAATAACAGAGAGGATATTGATTTTATGTTTGATAAATTAGATGCACTTGAGGAGCGGTTTGCGCTCGTTTCAGAAAAGATAAGCGACCCGGAGGTCATAGCCGATCAGGATTCGTGGAGAAAATACTGCAAGGAGCACTCCGACCTCACGCCTATAGTCGAAAAATACAAGGAATACAAGGCGGCAAAGCGGACCATTGCCGATGACAAGGAAATGCTCGAGGCGGGGCAGGACAAGGAATTTGAGGAAATGATAAAGCTTGAGATGGCAGAGGCCGAGGAGACGCTTGAAAAGGCCTCGGAGGAGCTTAAGGTGCTGCTTCTGCCCAAGGATCCGAACGACGATAAAAACGTAATCGTCGAAATAAGAGGCGGGACGGGCGGCGATGAGGCGGCACTTTTTGCAGCGGACTTAATGAGAATGTATTCTATGTACGCGGAGTCAAAGCATTGGAAGATCGACATTTTGAGCTCCAATCCGACAGACATAGGCGGTTATAAGGAGGTATGCTTCTCGATTGAGGGACACGGCGCATACAGCCGTCTTAAATTTGAGAGCGGCGTCCACCGCGTCCAGAGAGTTCCCGAAACGGAATCGAGCGGACGCATACACACCTCCGCCGTTACGGTTGCGGTGCTGCCGGAGGTCGAGGAGGTCGAGGTCGAGATAAACCCAAATGACCTGAGGATTGACGTGTTCAGGGCAGGCGGCCCCGGAGGGCAGTGCGTAAACACCACCGACTCTGCTGTCCGCATAACGCATATCCCAACTGGCATAGTCGTTTCCTGTCAGGATGAAAAGTCCCAGCATAAGAATAAGGATAAGGCAATGAAGATACTGCGTTCAAGGATATACGACGTTATGGAGGAGCAGAGGAACAAGGAGATAGCCGACGAGAGAAAATCGCAGGTAGGCTCGGGAGACAGAAGCGAGAGGATAAGGACGTATAACTTCCCGCAGGGACGAGTTACGGACCATCGTATAAACCTGACGCTCTACAAGCTGGAGCAGATACTTGACGGGGCGCTTGACGAGATAATAGATGCGCTTATCACTGCCGACCAGACGGCTAAGCTTTCACGGTCTGAGAGCTGAGGATAAAAACGGGATTTTGCCCTATACAAATAACAAATTTATAAATTTTTCATAAAATGAGGAACAAAACGTGCAGTTTCCGCGTCTAATATAATAGAATACTATATATGGACGTGCGTTACTGCACTTTTTTCATAGCGTAATATAACAACGAAAGGACGGCAGATACATGAAATTCAGATTTATGACGGCTGTTGCTGCGGCTATGCTTTTTCTTTTTGCGTCGTCGGCGTTTGCGGCGAATATCGACCCTGTTCCGGTCAGATTTACAAAATACGGCGGCGGGCAGTTCCTGTACTGTAACAATCCGGAGTTCGTTTCGGAAAGCGATCTTTCAACAGACGAGAACCCGAATCCTGTATATATGATGAAGCAGGAGGGGCTGAAGCCGGGGAAATATTCGGTGTTTTTCTGCTTCTACAACTGGACACCATACGACGTGGAGCCGGACATAGAATTTGTTTCGGACGATGCAGAGATAACGATAAACTCCGTAGGCTACTATATCCCGCAGGGCTGGGATTACTGGGACTGCCTCGGGGCGTGGTCGGACTATATGGGGGTGAATATCCGCACGATAGATGGGCTTGCGCAGTATGTGCCGTACCGGAATATAGACCTGCCGCAGACGTTTACGCTTAAAAATTCAAGCGAGTGGATAAACAAGTACATATATAATTATGATGCGGTGTCACCGAAGGTGACGTTCAACATGCTCGTGGATTTCACGATAGAGAGCGGCACGGCTGATGTAAATTTCGCAGCGCTCAAGTCCTATGACGTTATAGGCGACAGATCGCACCATGCGGCAAATGCGACTCAGTCGCCATATAAAAACGATACGTCGATAAAGGGTATAGAGCCGGAAACACTGCCGATAGTCGAGGCCGATCTTGATGTGGAGATAACCTCAAGGATAAACGATGGTCAGAACATACCTGTGCGCGTATATAACCAGTACTTTCCGTCGGGAAATACGTATGATTACTGGATGACGAATATAAATCCGAGCCGCGATGCGTATGAGTACAGCAAGGAGTGCAGCACAGGCTCCGATATGCTCGAATTTGAGCTTAAGGACAGCAGCAAGCTGAATTATTACGGCCCCGGCGTTGCGTATTCGCAGCGCAACAGCATATGGAATTTTGATATATATCACCATAATACGACCGCCTATGAGCCCGGCTGCCCGTCGCAGTCGGCGACATATCATATTCCGAACGATGAGCTTCCTGAAAAGCTTGACATAAGCAATCCCCCGGATCTCGATTATGAATTCAATTTAGGGAATTTTGGAGTTACAAACAGGTATCATTTGAAGGTAAAAAACAGCGATACTATAAGCCGCAGCCTTAATTATTACATAGACGCGAGCTATTCGTCGTGCCTTGTTGCGGTTCGTGATACGGACGGAACGCTGCTAAATTCGTATACGCTTGAGGAGGAGGACGCGTTTGTCCAGTCCAAGGGCATAAACTGGACAAAGAAGACAGATTATATGTTTAGCGTCATGCTGAAGCCTAACGAGACGAAGGAATATA
>CALXRY010000070.1 GCA_944390955.1 uncultured Clostridia bacterium
CTTCGGTCTGACCGGATTAGATGCAATGAACGACAATTATGAAGACTATGTTAAGTACGATCTGAACCGTGACGGCAAGATCGATTCCAAGGACGTAGCATACGTGCTCGTTTCATGGGATAAGTAACAGCGGCCGACCGTTGATAGAAGAGGAGCGGAGCGATGCTTCGCCCTCTTTCAAAGGGCATAAGCCGCGGTGCTTGTGCTCTTCGAAAGAGGATGTACATATTTTACATAAAGGAGATATAAGTTTATGGCACTGAAAAGAATTATATCATTGGCATTAAGTATGATGATGCTTACAGCTGTTTTGCCTGTGAGTTACGTTTCGGCTGATGACGATAAGACTCAGCGAACGGTTTATCTTCATGCGCAGGGAGAAAACCCGACGGAGACTACCGATGTCAGCACGGTCTATATGGGTGATACCACCGATGTATACTTTGCCGTTGATGATCCCAACAAAGGATTGTATGAAAACGGCGAACATATGGAGCCTCGTTATGACATGAACGGATATACCGTTAAAATATATTTCGATCCGGAATATTTTGATTACGCGTCAGAGACAAGCGCTCCGATAGACTATACCGTTCCCGACCGTAATATTACGTCAAGCGGCTCCGGTTCGGAAGATGTCGGAGACGATACGGTGGAAGATCTGCCGGTAACGGTAGGGTATTATGCGTACCGTCAGGGCAGCGGTCAGGCTGAGGTCGGAGGAAAGATATATAAAACTGCGTATCTGACAGTGTTTTTCAGCGGCAGCTATGTGCCTCAGAAATCGGACGATCAGCTCTGGTACAATCTGTGCAGGCTTCCTCTGACGCCGCTCAGAACGGGAAGTACCGATGTTTTTATAGACACCTCGGGCAGCGATGAGTTTTCACTGGAGCTTTTTGCAAAAAACCAATCTGAAGATCTGAGTGAACAGACATTTTCGTACAGTACGATAAACGGTGGTTATCATCATATAGTTATAAGAGATAAGCAGAAGCCGTCCGCGCCGGTGCCAAATCCGGCAGCGGGAAGCTATACCGAGAGCCAGCTTGTATCACTGACGGCGGAGAGCGACTGCGACATCTATTATTCGATCGACGGCGGTGCATCGTATGTGCAGTATACCGAGCCCATCGAGGTAGACATAACTACAACGATAATGTGTTATGCACAGAGACCGTCCGATGGACGAACGAGCGATACGGTAAGCTATCGGTATGAGATACTGCCGGAACCGCCGTATATGTTTGACAGCAGCAGGGAGCTTATTCCTAATATCTATAATGAATACAGTGAGTTTACCGTTTATGTGTCGGATAGTAATGTTTTCGGCACCATAAGTGATGAAAACGAGATATATTACACGTTCTCAGACTTGTCTGTTGATGAGGTGGGGGATGGGACGGATCCCGAAACGGAATGGGTAAAGTTAAATAAACAGACACAAAGCATATTGATAGATCAAAAGCGCACCGTGCGTCTTGTTACAAGCAAAATGGGCGAGCTTTCTGATATGGCATGGTATTACCTTGGGATAAAACCGGCGTCTGTAATATCGAGCCATGAGTCAGGAATATATGACGGAAAGATAGATATTACTCTTTCGTGCGAGACGGATGGCGCAGTTATTTATTATACCACAGACGGAAGTGATCCGATCTCAAACGGACTGGAATATGCAGACCCTATCACGATAGCAAACGATACAACGCTCCGGGCGGTCGCATTTTATGACGGCGAGTACAGTGATATTTCATCATATTATTACATATTCAGTTCTCATGATGATTACGGAGTGGATGCCTTCTATCCGCCCGGAGTTTATGAGGGCAGTGTAAAAGTGACGCTGACGCCGGAGAACCCCGACAATACGATAATATTCAGCACGGACGGGGGAGAAACATGGCAGGAATTTTCTGAGGTACTTGATATAGACGCTGACACGGATATAATTGCTAAAGCCGTTGACACAAACGGAAATGAAGGTGAAGAATACAGATTTACATATAAGATAAGGCCTTTGCCGCCGGTATTTGCGCCGGAAAGTACGCAGTTTACAAATGCAGATGAAATAACGATATATTGTGTGGAAAGTACGAATGAAACCACAGAACGCTTTGAACTCTATTATACCACAGACGGAAGCGATCCTATAACGAGTGAAACACGAATGAAGGCTTCGGACAGTTCCGATTCGGCCATAATAGACATAACGGGGTACACGGTCATTTCAGCAGTCGTAAGAAAAGACGGAACGACATATTCAAGCGTTGTTACGCATTCCTATGATATCGTGACCGTAAAGCCGCCAAAGCCCATAACAACGCTTCTTCCGGGGAGCTACACTCATGAGATAGGCAATGATGCCGGCTTTTCAACGCAGTTTATGCCTGTCTCGGAGGGGACGAAGATATATTACACTGTAAGCTATGACGGGAGCTTTATGGAAGATCCTGTACCGAATACAGAGGGGACGATCGAATATGACGGTTCTCCTATTGATGTGAAGGGAAGAACGATCATAAAAGCCGTTGCTGTCAATATTTTCGGTGAAAAGAGCGATATAGGTATATTTGAATATACAGTAACGCCTGAAGCGCCGAAGGCGGCTCCTTCGGCAACGATAAGCGGCGACACGCTCCCTGTAGTACCTGTTTCGGCCGTGACAGGCAGCACCGTCAGATACGAGATAAACGGTTTTGAAAATGAGTTTATCTGTGAAGACGGAAGCTTTTATATCGATACGGAAACGGGCAACGCATATGCCGATGCAGACTGCACAATTCCTCTCGGAACGGTAAACAGCGGAACGATAGATTCGCCTGCGGTGCTTGATATAAGTGCGGAGCTCGACGGGGTGGAAAGCCTTCCGAACAGATATATTTATACGCTGAGCGACGATCCTTCTGAGCTTGCGCCGCCGTACGCCGACAAAGAAACCGGAGAGTATGAGGAAATAAAGGCAGATGATGATAATAATCTGCTCTATATACGGCTGTATTCTTTGAACAGCGGCGATACGATCCAGTATAGGATCGATAACGGCACCGAGTGGATCGATTATGACAATGATTATATAAAGATAAAGCAGGACACGATCTTGCAGCTGCGTTCGGAAAAGGACGGCAATTACAGCAATGTAGTGAGTTACGTATATAATTTTGTACCGCTGGCGCCGATCATAACTTTGCCGTCGGGACGTTATTTGGACGAGCCGGTCCCGGTAACAACGCTTGAGCTTGACAGCCGTGCGCCCACGGATAAAAATTATACGCTGTGGTACCGTGCAAACGGCGATACACAGGACTATCGTTATACAGGTCAGGAACGTGAGATCACGCATACAATGTCGTTTAAGGCATATGTGCTGAATGAGGATACCAGAAGAGTCAGCCCGAACACTATCCATTATTATATAATAGAGTCAGAAGGTGCGGCGTCCGGCAGCATATATATAGGCAGCCCGTATAATGTCGACCGCCTGAGCGCACATGTGCTCGATACAGGTGAATATGCAAACGGTATAAAACTGCTTACACAAAATCAGAATGCACAAATACATTATTTCTATAGTTATACGAGAACTGATGGAACATCCGCAACCACGAATAATCTTGTATACGATAATGCCGCGCCGATAATGGTAAATTCGTCAATGGACAGCATAACGATAGTTGCTTGGCTGGAGGATGAGAACGGCCGTATCGAAAACAGTGATTTCACTCACACGATAGACTTTGTGCATCTGAATGTTCCTGTTACATCTCTCGGAAGCGATGAGGTTGAGTTCGATAGAGGTACAGAATATACGCTGATCAATGACTATCCCGGTGATGAAAATATCATCATGTACTATACGCTTGACGGGAGTGATCCGGCGGACAGCAGCAACGAGGGCAGAATGGTATACAGCGGCGAACAGCTGACACTCAATGGAGCGGTAACTGTAAGCGCAGTATATTTCAGTGCCTGCGGAACATGTGTCGAGTGCAGGAACGATAATCCCGCGGGCTGCTGGAACGGTGTATACGGTGAAACGGGCGTATACAGATATACGGTTCCGAACATAATCTATTCCGGCGGAGGCGGAGGCGGCGGTTCGCGTCCGACTCAGACAGCAGAGCCTGTTGAGGAAAGCAGGAAATATACGAAGGATATTTTCGGATATGAGCATCCGACGCATATCGGATACATAAACGGTTATCCTGACGGAAGCGTTCGTCCGGACGGACAGATCACTCGTGAGGAAACGGCGGCTATTCTTTACCGTATAAAGAACAAAGAATATGAGGAACCGTTTGCGATGAGCGGAGATGTTTTCCCGGATGTTACGATAGACCGCTGGTCGGTCAAAGAGATCGAGTATATGGAGAACGACGGAGTTATATACGGCTATCCTGACGGAACATTCGGACCTGAAAGGAATTTGACACGAGCCGAATTTGCCGCTCTCATATGCCGCTTTGCCGAGCTTGAGCAGCCGGAGGATGAAGAAAATATTTTCGATGATCTTTCGGATGAGCACTGGGCATATGATTATATCCTTGCGCTGTATGCTGCGGGACTGATTGAGGGCTATGAAGACGGTACTTTCCGTGCCGAAAATCAAATAACACGTGCCGAGGTGATGACGGTAATAAACAAGATCCTTGGCAGAAACCCGTTGGAGTCTTACGTTAAATCACTTGATTTTACGCCTTTCAACGACCTTGATGAGGACAAGTGGCACTATGTGACTGTATTGGAGGCTACGATCACACATAATTATTATCTTGACGATGAAGGCTTTGAGATATTGTGGGAGGATTATAAATGATTTGTTAAAGCAATATGTTGTGATCGTTTGCTTGGAGTATTATATCGGTTTTAAAGAAAAATCTGAGTATATGAAAGCCTCGTGCTATTATGGCACGAGGCTTTTTATGGATAATGATCATATCTTGATGGCAGCGTTCATGGTGAAGGCACTTAATGTATAGCTGTTATTTATTGATAAGCTCTGTTATCTCAGCCTTTTCCGGCATTACACGAAGAGCCCCTTTCCTTGTTGTCACGACAGAAGCCGCTGCGTTTGCAAATGTGATCGCTTCAGATAAAACTTCCTCATTCAAATTATCTGTTCCGTATTCCAAAATACAGCTCAATACACAGCCGGTAAAGGTGTCTCCGGCCCCTGTAGTTTCTATGGTTTTGCTTTGGATAAAAGCGTCCGCACTTACCGATATATTTTTGTAGTATGCGCGGCTCCCGCCTTTTCCCAAGGTCGCAAAAACGACCGGTATATCGTATTTATCCTTGAGCATCCTTGCCGCCTTATCATAATCGTCCATGCCTGTCATAAATTCAAGCTCATTATCCGAGATCTTCAGAATATCGCATTTCGACAGGCCGTATTCGATCTCATTTTTTGCAGCCTGAAGCGACGGCCATAGCGGAGGGCGCAGATTCGGATCAAAGGAGATCATGAGCCCGTGCTTTTTTGCCAAATCTATCGCATAGCGAGTCGCTTCTCTTACGGCGCTGTGGGTAGATGAGAGCGTCCCGAAATGAAATATCTTTGATCCCTTAATGAAATCCTCATCAATTTCGCTTTTTGTAAGCATCATATCAGCTCCCGGGTCTCTGTAGAAACTGAAATCGCGGTCGCCGTCGGGGAGCTTGTGAACAAACGCAAGCGTTGTATGAACGGTATCGTCCATAAACAAATTTGTTACGTCCGTTCCCGCAGCTTCGACTACGCTTTTCAGCATGTGACCGAAGGTGTCATTGCCGACCTTGCCTATGAATGCGGTTTTTCTTCCCAATTTATTGAGCATCGCGAGCACATTGCACGGCGCGCCTCCGGGATTTGCCTCAAATATCGGATTTCCCTGATCGCTCACACTGTTCTCCGTAAAATCGATCAATAATTCTCCCAGCGCTATTACATCAAATCTTTTCATCTTTCCGCACCTCCGTTGCTTCCGTAAAATACAGCTCTATAGGTGCATAATCGCCCCACGAACGCGGCAGAAGAATACCGCCGCTCATTAAAGCTTTCCCGGTATATATCGTTCCGTCCGAGTCAAGCTTGTATAATTTGTCTTCCGCAAGACCTCTGAGCCTTATCGGGTATCTGAGCATATTCGCTTCTGTCTTGTAGATCATGCCGTGCACGAGAGACTCCGACATGTCGGGCAAGACAAACTGCCAAGCCGCAAATTTATCTGCCGCAGGGTCGCTTAATCTGTGATAGGTTCCGTTATGGATCAAATCATTATATTTCTTGAAGCGGACGATCTGCTCTTTCACAGCTGATTTTTCTTCGTCGGTCAGCGCGTTCGGATCCAGCTCATATCCGAAGCTGCCTGCCATTGCGGTGACTGCACGCGACTCGAGAGGAGTTATCCTGCCTGTCTGATGATTTGGAACTGCCGAAACGTGAGAGCCGACAGTCGATATGGGATAAATAAACGAGGTCCCGTACTGTATCTTTGTACGTTCGTATGCGTCCGTATCGTCGCTGCACCATATCTGCGGACAGTAATACAGCATACCGGCGTCGAAGCGCCCGCCGCCGCCGCTGCAGCCCTCGAATAATACATCGGGATATGCCGAGGTGAGGCGTTCGAGAAGTTCATACAGACCAAGGACATACCTGTGCTGTATTTCTCCCATGCGTTCCGACGGCAGCTCCCGCGAATACCGGCCGCATATGCTGCGGTTCATATCCCATTTTACATATGATATATCCGCGCTGCCAAGAATCGCACTTATGGCATTATAAATATGATCACGAACATCTGCGCGTGTCAGGTCAAGAACGAGCTGACCGCGGCTCACGACCGGTTTCCTGCCCGGCAGCGTTAGCGCCCAGTCAGAGTGCTTCCTGAACAGATCGCTGTCCTCCGAGACCATCTCCGGCTCGAACCATATACCGAATTTCAGGCCCATTGCGGTTATCTTGTCAACGAGCGGCTTTAAGCCGCCGCGAAGCCTCTTTTCATTTACGACCCAGTCGCCGAGACCTGAGCTGTCGCTGTCGCGCTTCCCGAACCAGCCGTCATCCATAACGAACATATCCGCGCCGAGCTCCGCTGCTTCGCGTGCGATCTGCTCCAGCTTTTCCTCATTAAAATCAAAGTAGGTAGCCTCCCAGTTGTTGAGCAGTATAGGCCTTTTTGAAGTCTTATATTTTCCGCGGCACACGTTGTTCCTGATAACATGATGGAAATTCTGCGACAATTTATCAAGCCCGTCGGAGCTGTAAGTCATGATCGCTTCCGGTGCGTAAAAGCTGCCGCCGGGTTTAAGCTCCCAATCAAACGAATCGGGATCGATACCCATAACAAGGCGTGTCTGATTTAATTGGTCGTACTCTATCTGCGTTTTAAAGCTGCCGCTGTACATAAGCGCTGCACCGTAGCATTCACCGCTTGTTTCCGAGGCGTTACGATCACATAGTATCACCGACGGATTTTGCTGATGGCTCGATGTGCCCCGACTGCTTGAGCTTTCCTGGATTCCGTGAAACAGCGGTGCGCGTTCGGTGATCCTTTCCATTGCATGCCGCCCGGCAAAATGTATCCAATCCCATTCTCCGTACGGGATATCGAGGCACATGCTTAACGCACTTAATAGCCTTACAGTATCCTTGCCGTGATTGGAGATCACCGCGCTGCGTGTTATTATATCGTATTTTGGGATCACTCCGTATTTAAGCGTCACTGAAATCCCCGATACCGAATCCTTCAGATACAGCTCAAGAGTTTCAGCTTCGTCTCCGTTTGAATATACGGCCGGAAGCCCCGGTATAGAATATTTCCCCTGCTTAACGTCAAAGCCGTCATATCTCAGGTCTACCGCGCAGGAGCCGTTATCATGAACGACCTTTAAGACGGATACACGAAAATCTCCCGTGCCGATTCCGGGATACTCAAGCGGCATGGTATCGAGAGAATAGCTCCTGTTATACGCTTCTTCGTATATATTCCCCGAAAAGCCCACATCGGGGTAATCGAGCATATATTCCATATCAGTCCCGGTTTTCGGTCCGTACCATATATGCTTCAGCACACCGTTTTTATCCGCCTTTATCTGGTATTCGGTATTGTCCGTCAAAATTCTGAAAAGTCCTGTTTTTCCGTTTGCCTCTATCGACATATCATCATCCCTCCGTTATGCTGAATCGGTATGTTTCCAGATCTGCGTCAAGCGTTATGCGGCTGTCCTTATATGCTCTCGTTATGCTGAATCGGCTGCCGTCTGTGCGGATATCGATGGTACCGTTAAGATCAAATGCGGGGCAGGTATTCCTTAGTATCATAAGCTTCTTAAGATCACTCACAACGGGTCTTTCCTGCTCTTTTTCTATCTTGTCGATAGAATAGTAATGACGGTTTATATCCCTGCCGTTCTTCGTTTTCTCCATCAAATCAACATCGTTGCTTCCGGCAAGCATACCAACATAATATACCTGAGGTATGCCCGGTGCAAAGAACTGTATCGCCCTTGCAAGGAGATACGCCGCATCATTGTTCCCGAGGGCAGAATAGTAGGTGGTGTTGACCTGATATACATCGAGATTATTATATGCCTCGGAGCTGTAGATTTTTTTGACGTTCGCGCCATGGGAATACATCTGCTCCTTAACTTTTTCAATTTCCTCATCAGGCAGCAGATCCTTCACGTCTACAATGCCTATCCCGTCATGCGTATCAAGAGTTGTGAACTGCTTCATCGGGCATTTTTCCATCCATGCTTTAAGATATTTGCCGGTATGATTGTACAGCGCATGCAGCGTGAGAACAGGCAGAGCAAAATCATATATCCAGAAGCCCTTTTCCGCTATCTTCATCGGAATGGTGTAATGCTCATGTATCTCCGGCAGTATTTCCGCGCCTGCCCGGCTTACGGTGTTTTCTATATCGTAAAGCAGCTCCCATATATCATTTTCGATAAAGAAGCAGTTTGTTCCGGGCTTTTTTATTGCATATGCAAATGCGTCGAGCCGTATCACCGCAGCGCCGTGAGAGCACATTTCAAGCAGCGTCTCCTTTATAAACTGCTTCGTCCTGTCCGTTGTAACGTCAAGGTCTATCTGCTCCTCGCAAAAGGTACACCATACCTTATCCGTTGTTCCGTCCGCAAATTTTACATCGATATACGGCGCTCTCGGCTTACGCTTGTAGATCATATCCACCTGCTCGCGGGTAGGCTCGCCGCCGTCCCAGAATTTACTGTAACGGATAAAGAGATCCTTATACGGCGAACCGTCCTTATTTCTGATAAAATCCTTAAAATATTCGGAGCTTGCCGAAATATGATTGACCATAAAGTCAAACATCAGATAGTAGTCCTCACCAAGCTTTTCAATATCTTTAAAATCGCCGAAGCGTTCATCGACCCTATCGTAGCGCATCGGCGCAAAGCCGCGGTCCGCTGAGGACGGAAAAAACGGCAGTATATGCACGCCGCCAACAGCGTTTTTGTAATATTTGTTTAAGACCGTATGCAGCTCCTTTAAATTATTGCCCAAGCTGTCCGCATAGGTGATAAGCATTATTTCGTTTTTAAGCTTCATTTAAAAAGTCCTCCTGTTTAACCTTTGACCGCGCCGCTGGCTATTCCGTTCAATATCTGCTTCTGACAAACAAGATAGAATATCAGTATCGGTATCAGCGCAAGCAGATAGGATGCGAATGCAAGATTGTAGTTTGTGCCGAACTGGGACTGGAAATTTAGCTGTGCCATAGGCAGTGTGTTTTGATCGCCTGACATTATAACGAGCGGCGTCATTACGTCGTTCCATGTCCCGAGCGCCGTGAGTATCGCAACGGTAGCGTGCATGGGCTTCATCATCGGGAATATGATCGTCCAGTAAGTTTTCCATGTTGTCGCACCGTCCATTTCAGCGGCTTCCTCCATTGCCATCGGGATATTTTTGAGATAACCCGTATAAAGCATGACATTGATCGGCATATAGAATACAAGATAGAGAATGATAACGCCTATCATATTGTCAAGACCCATCTGCGCCGTCTGCTTAACGAGCGGCATCATCAGTATAGCAAACGGTACAAACATACCGCTTACGATATAGAAATACAGCAGTTTGTATTTTTTCTTTCTTGCCATGCTCCTGCCGATAGCGTATCCTGTCATTGAGTGGAGCAGCAGCGTCAGCACGATCGTTGCACATGTAATAAAAACGCTGTTGCCAAGCGAATGCCAGAAATCCGTTACGCGTATCGCCTCAGCAAAATTGGATAAGCTCCAATGCGAGGGGAATGCCAGCGCACCGGCTACGCTGTTTGTCATTTCCGACGGCTGCTTAAAGGCTATTATTACCGTCATATACAGCGGAAAGAATATCGTAACACAGCCTAAGATCAGCAGGATAGTGACCGGCCAATTTGTAACACCTTTTTTCATAGCTGCTCCTCCTTTTTGCCTGTAATTTTCATCTGAACAACAGAGAATATCACAATAATCACAAAGAACAATACCGCATTGGCACTCTGGAAGCCGAACTGTCCTCCGTCCATGCCGTTTCTGTAGATAAGATATGATATCGATTCCGTGCTTTGAGCCGGACCGCCCTTTGTCAGCGACATGATCTGATCGAATACCATCAGCATGTTTTTTGTGCTCAATATCAGGTTGATCGATACAAACGGCATAAGCATCGGCAGTGTAAGCTTTTTAAATGTCTGCCATACGCCTGCGCCGTCGATCATTCCCGCCTCATAAATATCAGCCGGGATCGTCTGAAGCCCTGAAATATAAATGATCGTACTCATTGCGACTGCCTGCCAGACACCGACTATCAGAACGCCTATCCATGCGAAGCGTTCGTCTGCGAGTATGCTGTTCTGCAGCCATCCGATATTCAAGGCTTCTCCGGCTGCCGGCAGGATATACGTAAATATAAAGCTGAAAATATATCCGACGATCAGACCGCCCAAAATATTCGGAAGGAAGTATGCGCCTCTTAAAAAGCTCTTTGCTTTTATTTTGCTGTTCAGCGCCATCGCAAGCAGCAGGCTAAGTCCGTTTACAAGGATCGTGCCCGCAACCGCGTATTTAAAGGTGAACAGATAAGAATTTCTTACGCGTATATCGGTGAAAAGATCAATATAATTGCGCAGTCCGACAAAGTCATATGTGCCGTAGCCGCGGTAATTTGTCAGGCTGTAAAACGCACCTCTCAAAAGCGGTATCGTATTGAACAGCGCAAACAGTATCACCGCGGGAAGCACCATGAATAAAAGAGTTTTATCTTTATGCGTCATAGATCTTTTTGTTTTCATCTTTCTCCCTCCTCATATTCCTGCAGCCTTTGTATCAGGTCCCGGTTATACCGTCTCCACTCGTTGTCAAAGCGGCTCAAAAAGCTGTCGAGCGCGCCGCTGCTGTTATCAAGCAGATAGGTCTGGATAATTGCGTCCACGCTCATCTCACTCGGATAATAGTGGTCGTGGAAGTCTCCCATACGGCCTTCCTCTATATACGACTGTATGCCGTCCATCATAGAAGGAAGCTCAAAATCACCCTCCATGCACGGTATTGCGTTCTGGTTGTCGAGATAAAGCTGGACCGTATCATGCTCGAACAGGAAGCGCAGGACATCGTATGCCGCCTCTTTATTTTCGCATGTGCTCATAACGGAAAATTGCAGATCGACACCTGATGTGAGCACGTTATCCTGCTCGTTTTCATTTGCCGGAAATGTAAATGTGTCGATATTGATATCGGGATTTACCGACATTATCTGCGGCACGGCATAGCTTCCGATAGTGTACATTGCCGCCTCGCCGCGTGCGAATGCGGTACAGGCATCGTTATAGCCGTATGCAAACGGATTGCCGTCGGTGTACTGCATCAGCTCCTTTATCTTTTTCGCGGTCGTGCGGTACTCCTTTGTAAAGGTCGTATTACCTGCGTTTACCTCCTTGCATACGTTTGCCGGAGACAGGCTGACCACCAGCGAATTCCAAGGCGAAAGCGCCGTCCACGTATCTCTTAGACCAAAAGTCAGCGGCTGTATGCCTGCACCACGTATCTGCTCGCACAATGATATAAACTTGCTCCATGTTTCGGGGATCTCCCATCCGTGCTGCTCAAACATATCCTTGTTATACAAAATACCGGCGGCATTGGCGGCATATGGCAGTGCGTATACGCCTTCCTTCGGCAGCAGCTCAAGCGCTTCTTCCATATCCATATAAACAGGCTTGATCTCATTCACGAGCTCAAGATCGGAAATATCCATAAACATATCCGCATCAAGAAAATTCGAGTAGTTTATGTCTCCGCCGATCCCCACGATATCCGGATAATCCTCGCGTATAAAACGCGTTTTCAGGATAGTCATCGCCTCGTTTGGGGATTCGATCGTCAAATGAATGTCGTCATGCGTTTCGTTGAAGCGGCGCTCTATCTCTTCAAATGCTTCCACCGCCTCGGGCTTATAATTCACGAGCTCGATCTCCGTAACGCCGTCTGTTGTATTTTGCGAACCGCAGCCGGACACAGACAGCAGAGAAACAGCCGTAAGCATAACAGCCAAGCCCTTGGCAAGTCCCTTCTGATTCATAGCTTTTTACCTCCTTATTCAGAATCCGTTCACTGATTTGATTTTCAGTTGTATTATAACATACCATTATGCTATCTGTAAATATCATAAAAATACCACTTTTATACCAATATGCTATTTTTCGCGCATATACATCATCTGATATTGCATTTTGGTATATTTGATGTTATAATGATGCTGTAATACAGTAGGATGAACAATGATTGTTTTGGAGGGCTGAGTATGCATGAGTTGGTATTTTCTATATTTCCGAGCGAAAACTTTGTTGATCTGGAACTTTATCAGTTTGGCTGGGAAGCCTGCGAGCCGTCGCACTCATTCGGTCCCGTCGCAAGAAACCACTATCTTTTTCACTATGTTTTTTCGGGGACCGGCACGCTTATGGCGCAGGATTCAGCGGGCGATACAAAAACATATCATATCAAAAGCAATCAGGGCTTTATGATCTTCCCGGGACAGATAAATACGTATATTGCGGACAACGAGCTTCCGTGGGAATACGCATGGATCGAATTTGACGGACTGAGAGTAAAGGGGATGCTCGAAACGGCCGGCTTCACAAAAGATAATCCTGTTTACAGGGCTCATTCAAAGGATCTGCGCGAGGAAATGGCAAATGAGATGCTTTACATCAAAGATAACAAGGACGCTCCTACGTTTCATCTTATCGGGCATTTATATCTTTTTGTTGACTATCTTGTGCGGTCTGCCGCCGACCTTTCCATGCCTAAGGGAAATAAGCTGCGCGACTTTTATGTGCACGAGGCTATAACATATATAGAAAACAATTTTCAGAACGATATTTCCGTTGAGGATATAGCCGCAGTATGCGGTCTGAACCGCAGCTACTTCAGCAAGATATTCAAGGAAACCATGGGAAAATCAACACAGGAATTTCTTATGAATTACAGAATGATAAAGGCGGCAGAGCTTTTAAAGCTCACAAAGCTTTCGATAGGGGATATAGGCAAGGCGGTAGGCTATGAAAACCAGCTGCATTTTTCAAGAGCCTTTAAAAATATATACGGTATAGCCCCAAGGGAATGGAGGAATAAAAATAAGATAAAAATATGATATTTGCGCGGCAGCTCGTATGTGCCGGTGCTCTTTGCTCTGCCACGGTGTTCCGGATCCGGCGATCAGCTCCGACCCTGCAGCGAATGGATTCGATATTATATATCATGAGCGCATCATTTCGGTGCGCTTTTTTGTATTATATGGAGTGCAGGCACGTGCCAGTCTCATAATACGGTACTATGTTGGCGCGTGAATGCAAAAGAATGCATTTCAATAAAAAGGAATTAAAATAGTAAAATAAAATTATTGACAAAACAGTAAATGCATGATATATTATAATTAAACAGGTGATATTTTCCTTGCAGAAGTCAAGGATGATCCATAAAATAGTAACATAAGTTACAAAAACAATGTATGTTCCCTGCGGTAGCAGGGGTATGTATGGTTCGCCTATTGCTTTTGTTTGTGAGAAGAGCTATGCAATACAATATACAAAGAAGGTGAAAAAGTGAAATTGAAAATTTCCGATGAATTGAAATATATCATCGGAAAGACGGATCGCAGAGAAGGAAACGGCTGGCTCCCGTTTTATATGCACGCGCTCGATACGATGAAAATGATCGAGCTTCTTGTGCACTGCCGGTACGACGGGATGCATGAGCTATGCGGCATGAGCAAGAGCGAGTTTCTGAAAACAGTAAGGCTGCTTGCGCTTCTCCATGATATCGGGAAGGTCACGCCCGCTTTTCAGAGCCTTATAATGGCTTCTGTGAATTTTGAATGCCGCTATGCTTCTGAATATGCAGGCTGCTTTAAAGAGGGCAGTGACTACAGGAAGAATTCACACCATCCGATAGCCGGAGAGAGTATTCTGATCGCAATGGGTATCAATAAGGCATTCGCATCTGTAGTGGGAGCTCATCACGGTATGCCGCCTTCTGCTATTCAAGTCGACAAAAATATTCAAACATATCCTAAAAATTATTATGGCAATTTGGGTGAAGATGAGTTTTGGACGGGGCTTTGGGATGAGTGGATAAGCATATCAATGGAGCTTGCGGGATTTGCCTCAAAGGAGGATATTCCGCTGCTGAGCAAAAAAGCGCAGGTACTGCTGTCCGGTCTGCTTATAACGGCAGACTGGATAGCGAGCGACAGCGATAAATTTCCGCTGCTTGAACTTGATTGTGTACTTCTGCCTGAGTACGATGAGACTCGTGCGGAAGAGGCCTGGGCGAAACTTAGGTTTACGGAAGTGTGGAGCTCAGAGATGTACTGTGCTGATAATTCGGTTTTCCATGAGCGGTTTGGCTTTGATCTGCGTGAGGTGCAGGAGGCGGTGCTCGATATTGTGAACGAGATCGAAAAGCCGGGTATCATGATCCTTGAGGCGCCCATGGGTATCGGCAAAACAGAGATCGCGCTTATGGCGGCGGAGGTCATGGCGTGCAGGGCGGATAAGCACGGAGTATTTTTCGGTCTGCCGACTCAGACTACTGCCAACGGTATATTCGGACGATTTATGTCATGGGCAGGGAAGCAGTCGGATGGTTTCTATCACAGCATAATGCTGGCTCATACAAATGCCGATTTTCAGCCTGCATTCAGCAGCCTGCCGAGGCATGTCCCCGATGTTGAATATGACATCGAACATGACGACCAAAACGGACTTATCGTGCATTCGTTTTTTATGGGCAGGAAGCAGTCGTGTATGGCGGAATTTGTTGTGGGGACGGTCGACCGTATGCTTATGGCGGCTTTGAAGCGAAAGCATACGATGCTCCTGCATCTGGGATTGTCGCAGAAGGTCGTGATAGTGGACGAATGCCATGCCTACGACGCCTATATGAATTGCTATCTTGAACGTGCGATCGAGTGGCTCGGTGCATATGACGTGCCTGTGATACTGCTGTCGGCAACGCTACCGCCGTCAAGACGAAAAGCGCTTATGGCTGCGTATCTTCGAACAAAAGAGAAAAAGCTTAAGCTGGAGGATGATAATGCGTATCCTTCGGTCACATGGTCCGACGGCGGAAAGATATATCGTAAAGCTATAGAATATCCGCATGAAAACACCGATGTGAGTATAGAGCGTATGAGCGATGCGGAGGCTCTAAAGATTGCCGCAGACGCTGCAAAGCGCGGGGCGTGCGTCGGTATTATATGCAACACGGTCAAAAAGGCTCAGGAGCTTGCGGAACAAGCAGCCGAAACAGAAAAGCTTATGCTTTATCATGCTCAGTACATATTGCCGGACAGAGTTGAAAAAGAGGAGCAGATATTGGCGGCGGCAGGAAAATATGCGGAGCCGGGGGAAAGAGCGGGGCTGCTGGTCATCGGAACGCAGGTGTTGGAGCAGTCGCTCGATATAGACTTCGATCTTCTGATAACGGAGCTGTGTCCGATGGACCTGCTTTTGCAGAGGATGGGAAGGCTTTTCAGACATAAGGAGCATATAAGACCGAAGGGAGTTGATACTGCAAGATGCATCGTCATAAAGCCCGAGGACGGAGAGCTTGACAAGGGCTCGCGTGCCGTATACGGGGACTGGCTGCTTATGCAGACGGAAAAGATACTGCCCGAGAGCATCAGCATTCCCGACGATATATCGCAGCTTGTAAGCGATGTGTATGAATGCGAAAGCTTTGATACGGACGATGAGGAAGACGCTTATCGAGAGTACAGCACAGTTGTAAATAATAAAGAAAGCCGCGCATCGGGATTTTTGCTCGGGAAGTACACAGAATCAAAATATGGCGCCACATTGGACGGCTGGCTTGATCAGGGCGTGCATGACGCAGCGGCTGAGGCGTCCGTTCGTGACGGAGGGGATTCGGTCGAGGTGCTTGTTATGGTATCGCCTGGGGACGGATACGCGGAGTTTCTGCCTTGGATATCAAAAGGGGAAAGGATATTGCTCACGGAATGTCCGCTGCCGGATATAGCTAAAAAGATCGCGCAGCAGTGTATAAGACTTCCGAGGGCTCTTTGCAGTAAATACAACATAGACGATACGATAAGAGAACTGGAGAATATGGACAATGACTTAAAGGCATGGCAGGAGTCGTATTGGCTCAGAGGAGAGCTGATCCTGTTCCTGGATCGCTCGCTTACTGCGGAGCTGAACGGATATAAGCTCAGTTACTCAAGAGAAAAAGGAATGTCATACGAACAAATAAAGGAGGAGGTATAGATTGAAGGATATTGAATTTAACTTGATCGATGAAAAATGGATACGTGTGATAGACGGCGGCTGCCATATCGACGAGCTTTCTTTGACAGAGCTGTTCCGCGGTGCACAGGATTACGCCGATCTTTGCGGTGAGCTGTCGGCGCAGGATGTTGCCGTGATGCGGATACTGCTCGCAATACTTCACACAGTTATATTAAGATACGATGAAAGCGGTGCAGAGAATGAGGCGGACACCGCGGAGGAGCTGATAGACAGATGGAAGGCGATATGGGACAGCGGCCGCTTCCCGAGCGGTGTAATAGAAGGATATCTTGAATCGCAGCGGGACAGGTTCTGGCTGTTCCATCCGTCGCATCCGTTCATGCAGGAGCCTCTTGCCAAGTACGGAACGAAATACACCGCTTCAAAGCTGAACGGCGAGCTTTCGGAAAGTAACAATAAAAGCCGTCTGTTCAGGATGCTTGCGTGGAAGGAAAAGGAAACGTTGACAGTGCCTCAGGCGGCAAGATGGCTGCTTTATGCAAACGGCTTTGACGATACATCGGCAAAACCGTCGGCACTGTCGCGGTCAAGGAAGGTAAAATATGCTTCACCCGGAGCGGGATGGCTCGGAAAGCTAGGGCTGATAACACTCCAGGGTGAGAATCTGTTTGAAACTCTTATGCTCAATCTCGTGATGTCGTTTGACGGAAGCAGCATGATAGGCGATGAGCAGTGCCCTGCCTGGGAGCGCGACGGATATGTGCCGAGGGATCCGGAGAATATACGCATAGAGCGTGTTGAGCGCGTTAATATAGCGATGCCGGATAATCTTGCGGAGCTGTACACATTGCGGTCGCGGAAGATACTTCTTGAACGTGGTGAAGACGGGATAACGGGCTGCAGCTTGCTCGGCGGAGAGTTTTTTGAAAGAGAAAATGCCTTTATAGAGCCGATGACAGTCTGGAGACAGAGCGATGACAAGAAAAGATCCGTATGTACTCCGAAACGTCATGATCCTTCGAAACAGTTCTGGCGCGAGTTTGCCTCGGTATATCCAAAAACCGACAGCAAGCACAGACGCCCCGGAGTGTTATCGTGGTTCGGAGTGCTGATGGGCAATGAGCTGCTTCCGAAAGGATACAAATTAAGAACAAGGATAAGCTCCGTGCAGTACGGCGATAAGGATTTCTTTATAACGAATGTATTTGCGGACACTCTTTCAATGAGCGGTGAGCTGATATATGGTCTCA
>CALXRY010000071.1 GCA_944390955.1 uncultured Clostridia bacterium
CGAACGCACAACACTGTAGCGCTCTACGTTTTCGTCTATCTTGCCGCGCTTTCTCATGCCGGCAGTATCTATAAAGAGATATTTCTGACCATCCTTTTCGTAATGCGAATCTATCGCATCTCGCGTCGTTCCAGCTATATCGCTCACTATGACGCGGTCCTCTCCAAGAATTTTATTTATAAGAGATGATTTCCCGGCGTTCGGCTTGCCTATAACGGCAACCTTTATTTCATCCTCGTCCTCGCCGGTTTCGGCATCATCCGGGAATTTATGCGTGACCTCATCAAGCAGATCACCGACTCCGAGCCCGTGTGTCGATGAGATAGCTATAGGGTCGCCCAGTCCCAAATTATAAAACTCGTAAAACTCCATCGGAGGCTCGCCTATATTATCGACCTTGTTCACTGCAAGGACTATCTTCTTCTGCGCCTTCAAAAGCATCGCAGCAACATCTTGGTCATTTGCCGTAACGCCATCCCTTACGTTGGTCATAAGAATAACAACATCGGCCATCTCAATGGCGAGCTGCGCCTGACGGCGCATCTGCTGCAAAATCTCATCCTTTGATGACGGCTCTATACCGCCGGTATCGACGAGCGTAAATTTCTTGTCAAGCCACGACGCATCGGCATATATCCTGTCGCGCGTAACGCCCGGCGTATCCTCGACTATGCTTATACGCTGGCCCGTGATCTTGTTAAACAGCGTAGACTTCCCCACATTTGGACGTCCCACTATCGCTACCAATGGTTTCATGTATTACTTCCTTTCATCATTGCTTCCTTTTATAACAGAGCTACTTAATTAAAAAAGCTCTTCACCGAGAATTTTTTCTATAAAATCGTAGCCGTCGTTTAAGGCTGCCGATACTTTCATTCCTAAAGCACGCTCCACATCCTCTACAGTCGTATCATCAAGGAATATCTCGTCATCGTCACGAAGCATACTATGCGGGATTATGAGCGCGTCAGTCTTAGGTGTATTTCTGAGCTGCTCGATTATATCACAGCCGCACACAAGTCCTGCAACATTCACTCCGCCGCCGAAAAAATTATTTTTTATCGGTTTGACGCTTATGCTCACGCCATCGGCAGCCGCCTCTATCTCTTTTGCAAGCTCCGATATAAATCCCGCCGCAAGCTCTCCTGTGGCGATCGTTACAGTTCTGCTTCTTTTCTTTTTTTCTATCAATTTAACGGCACTCTCAAACTCCTCTTTCATGCTTGCGATAAGGCCAACGCCGTTTTCAAGCTGAGGAAAACCCTCGTATTCTTCCGCATCGGGCACACTTACTCCAGCATTCAGATAAAATTCATCCGAAAGGAATATAAGCCGCGAGCCGTGCTTCTTAAGCAACCTCTCCTGCCATTTCGATACTTGTCTTATCACCTCACGTGAGCCCGCGCCGTCATACTGTGTCAGCGGATACAGCCCGTCTCTATAGCGTGTAAGCCCGACCGGCACGACCGATACACTGCTCACATACGGATACAGCGCGGCAAGATCAGATATTGTCCTATCAAGCTCCGCTCCATCGTTTATTCCGGGGCAGAGCACTATCTGGCAGTTCATATATATATTGTTCGCGGCAAATTTCTGCATTATCTTATAGCATTCTCCCGCAAATCGGTTATGGAGCATTCTTATTCTCAGCTCCGGCTCTGTGGCGTGAACGCTTATATTGATCGGCGACACACGCATTTTTATGAGTCGGTCTATGTCATCATTGCTCATATTTGTAAGCGTAACATAATTACCCTGCAAAAATGAAAGGCGCGTATCGTCATCCTTGAAATAGACAGTTTCGCGCATGCCCTCCGGGAGCTTAACTATAAAACAGAATAAGCACTTGTTCGTACTGCTTTGCGCCGTATCTATAAGCTCTTCTCTGAACTCAAGCCCTAAATCGTCATAATCGTTTTCTATAGTTATTATCTCAACGCAGCCGTCCTTTTTCTCAACCTCAAGCTCAACCTCATATTCAGATACAAGATAGCGATATTCAAGAATATCGTGAAAATCGCTGCCGTTTATCGTGAGCAGCCTGTCCCCCGCTTCGATCCCTGCCTCCGCTGCAAGTGAACCGTCCTCTACATAGCCTATTGTGGTATCTATTCTGTGCATAATAATCTCCATTTCTCCGCCTATGACAGCACAATCATAACGCGGAAAAGAAGCAAGCAGATTGCCGCCCAACGCGGCGCAGATGTACTCGATGTACCTCAAGCCGCAGCGGGTGGTGAGATGCGCCGCTTATTTTTTGCGTTATCAACCCCCATAATCAGGTTATATTATCTCACATTTATACATGCTTGTCAACCCTTAATAATCCAAGTTGCCTAATACTGTATGTAAGTTTTATGTAAAAAAGGGCTGCTGCTTTTAGCGCAGAGCGTTTCAAATCTATAAAAGTCTTGAAACTACGAATAAAACGAACTGCTCGATGTATACTTTTCAGCACTTTTGCTTTGCAAAAGCCAGACCTTCGGTCTGTCCGCGTCTTATTGAGCGGTGCATACTCACCATCTGGCAAGGGTTTACAAGCAACCCTTCGTTTTGTCCGTTCTGCATCTAAAATCAACCAGCCCAACACAATTTTTAGCGCAGTAGCCCATCATTATTATTTATATAAACCAATTTTACGCCACCGGCGGTAAATACCGGCGCCGCCAGGCAGCATCTCTATCTCCTTGCGGTCAAGTATCTTTAAAACGGCTATAAGAATAACATATACCGCCGCAGCGATAACAATCGCCGTAAGCGTAGCAATAAGATTCCCCGTAAAGCCGGTCCCTGCCGCAAGCGATACAAGCCTGTAAATACCCACAGCAGCTGCGCCCATAATGATTCCTGCAATAAGAGGCTTTACAATATACTTTATCAACGTTATCTTAAGCGAAATATATTTTATCATAACCAAAAAGCTTATCAAGAATGCAACAACCTGACATGCTATTGTGCTTATCACGGCTCCATAAATATTTATACCCGGTATCCTTATCAGTACAAGATTCAGCACAAGCTTTACAGCACAGCCTACAAGCAATCCTATCGCCGGAACGTATATCTTCCCTATACCCTGAAGGGTTCCGGACATAGTCTGGCTCAGCGCGCTGAAAACCAGCGAGACCGCAGTCAACGCCAGAAGTTCGCCGCCCGAGGACGCATTGAAATATACGACGTTATATATCGGCTCTGCCAGCACTATATAACCTATAGCCCACGGAAGTATGAGTATTATCGAGAACAAGAACGAATATGTCGCCTCACGTGACGCTTCTTGTTTACTGCCCACAGCAAGGGCCCCTGCTATCGTCGGAACAAGCACTGTTGCAAAAGCAAAATTAAGAGAAAGCGGCATATTGATAAGCGTATCACTCTTTGAGAGCATGCCCATAAGCCTTTCTGCCTCAAGGCTAAGCTGCTCAGCAGTAGGATTCAGGATCGTATCTACCCAGTTTCCGGCAGCGTCAAAATGCGCGGGGATACCGTTTGCAAATGCAGCCTCTATTCCTCTTACTATAGTCGCTGTATCTATGACCCTGTTCAGCGAGGTTATTATCGATGCAAGCGAGATCGGTATCGACAGCATAAGAATAGAGCCCATAAGCTTTCCGGTTCCCATAGAAAGTGATTCCACCGCTGTTTTTCTTATCTCTTCCCTTATGCCCTTCTGTCGTCGCATATAGAAAGCCGCAAGATACGCAAACGACAAGAGCGTAGCGATCGACGACGCGCCATTTGCCCATGCCGCCATTACCTCTGGCGGCTGTCCCACGGCAAGCATTACTAGTATTACGGTCAATGCGCATTTAAATACCTGCTCAAGCATCTGGGAGCGGCTCGTAGCATTCATGTTATTCATGCCCTGGAAGTATCCTCTTACTACTGATGACACGCATACAAAGAATATCGACGGCGAAAGAGCCTTTATCGAATATATCGCTCCCGGCATCGATATTACACGGCTTGTGTAAAATTCCGCACAGAGATACAGTAAGCCCGAGCAAACAAGACCTATAACAGTGAACAGTAAAAAAGCTGTCTTGAATATCCTATGCGCTCCCCTGTAATCCTTGATAGCTATACGCTCCGAAACCATCTTTGCCATTGCGTTAGGAATACCTACCGACGAAATGGCAAGCAGCACAGTATAAATCTGAAAACCGGCGGTATAATATGCGTTCCCAAGATCCCCGAAGCCCTCTATATTTGTTATTACTATTCTGTAAACAAAGCCAAGTATCTTGACCATGAGCTGCGCTACCAAAACGATAGCGACATTACCCATAAACGAATGCGAAGCATTTTTTTTCAAATCAGACATTTGATATTTTTTCCTTTCTGTTAGATTGGATACAACATATTATAATATTATTTGCTCCATTAATCAAGCTTTGTCACAGAAAATTAACATTTTAAAAGCCTTGCTGTAAAATTAGATTACTATTCGGCAAGAATATATTGTGTGATAAATCTTTTACAGCTATAGCTTTTTATACAAAAAATTTGCAAATATACGGATATATGCTCATTCTGCTTTTAATTTATTTTATACTTGTTTTTGCGGACCGGCTATAAAAAGCATTGTAATCCGAGCATAAAGGTAATATAATTACGCCGTAAATGCATAATAGTGGAAATACCATAAAACGTATTCTCAAAAGAGGATATACCATGCCTTTCAGACAAATGAAATATTTTATCATAGTTGTTGACTGCAGCAGCTTTACAGAAGCAGTAAATAAATGCTATATATCCCCGTCGCCTATCTCCCAGCAAATCCGTTCACCGGAAAACAATCTTGGCGTAGAACTGATCCCCTCGCAGAAGGAGCTTTTATCACAGGTGCAGATTTTCCTATCGATGGCGGAGCAACGGCTTCATATTTCTATGGTCTTTTGAGCCGGAGGTCTAAAAACGTCAAATTTGTTGGGCCTCATAAAAAGCAATGCGGCGGTCTTTAAGCTATAAAACAAAGCGGCATCCAAACCGAATGCCGCTTTATTTTGTATTATTAATATCTTTAGTTTGCTTCGGGCAGCGTTTCAAGCTGCGACGCTGTATAAACTCTTATATTGTCGAACTGACACTTTGAATACTGTCTTCCTGCGTAGAAATGGAGTCCGGTCACGGAATAATCGCCGTTCTTTACGCCCATTGTTATTATACCGTTGTATTTTTCCTCTCCGTTCTGCGTAATTACAAGCTGCGCAGTTCCTGTTTCAGGATCTACCGTAAGCTTCAGGTGCGCCCATACTGGATTGTTGCCACTCTGCTCAAGCGTCACGGTACTTTCCACACCGTCGTTTATGCTCCATGTCATCGAGTTCTCGCTTGAGCCGCTCGATTTTTCTGTCGCATTGAGCTTAAGCAGATATTCACCCGATACCATGCGGTTGGTCGCACTTATCGTTCCCGACGTCATAAGCGTAAACTCGGATTCCGCAGTGTCACCGCCGCTTCCGTTACTTATACCAAAGTCCATTTCGATGATATACCTCTCATCAATCCGCTCGGCAAGCGTGAATGCGCCGCTCATATTCCTGCTTCCCCTATTCGGATTGAAATATAAATAATTTCCGTCAGTCCCCTCATCATTGTCATTTCTAACCGTAAGATATGACTGTGCGCTGTCCGACACCCAGTCGTTTTCAGCAAGCGTTGATGTTGAAAGCGCCGTAAACGTTTCTCGGTATACATATTCGATCGGGTCATCGTCCGCCTCAAACACAGCCGTGAGCGTTACATCTCTGTGCAGCCTTATCTGTGCCTGATCATTTCCCGAAACAAATTCATTGTTCTCATCAAACCAGCCGACAAATATATATCCGTCGTTCGGTATTGCCGAAACGCTTACAATACTGTTCATCGCAGCCGTTTTGGTGAGTCCGCTGCTGTCAGCGATCGACGCTGTTCCCTGTATGCTGTCAGGCTCAATGAGCGTGAGCGTCATATCCGGCATCTCGTCGTTAGTCTCCGTCTTTACGGAGGTGTTCGTTATCCTTGCCGAAAGCGTTGAGCTGCCGCTTCCCGCAATATTGAGCTGTTGAAGAGCCGAAACCGTTATATTATCGGGATTTATCGAATCCATTCCAGCTGCCGTATAGCTGTACTCATTGTCTCCGACAGTCAGAGTCTGCATGCCGTAATCCATATCAAGTACGTATCTTACTTTCACCCATTCGTTCTCCGGCACCTCGCCGAGCTCGTTATCAGCGCTGTCATACAGAGTTCCGTTATTCACCTTGAATGCTGTTATCCTTTGAGCATAACCGTTATTAGGAACGTTTGTTTTATTTGAGAATATAAAGTCCACACGTCCCGATTCGTAATACAGGTCGGTCTCGAGAATTATCCTGCCGCCCGTGACCGCGCTGTCGAACGCGCGGTAAACAACATATGAGCCGCTGCTTGACGATTTTGTAAGCTGTGCATAGCTGCGCCCACCGTCATTTTCAAGCGTAGCCGACCTTGTCGAGCTGCCGACCATATACCATCCGTTGTTGCCTGCGAGGTCAGCACCCACTCTTACTCCGTAGTAATCAAAAGTATCGGGAAGCTCTATATCATCCAGATCGCCTATCATGGACATATTAGATGCAGATTCCGGCGTGAAGTAATCCGATATCCTGTATTTATCGCCTTCCATAAGCACGTTATCGTTTGTGAAGCCCTGAAGGTATATCCTGTATGAACCGCCCTCAGGCATCACCGCGCCTTCCTCAAACTCGAATGTAAACGTACCGCTTCCGTTCGTTGTGTCATATTTCGTTCCGGTCGTTGACTGATACCTCTCTGCAAGCCCGCCCTCGGAATCGTACATCTCTGCCACCGCTACCGCATACGGTATGTTCTTCTTTTCAAGACCCGTATAATACTCCACATTTGCGGTCACGCTCTTAAGCTCGTTTCCGCTGAAGGCCGCGCCTCGTATAAATGCCTCATA
>CALXRY010000072.1 GCA_944390955.1 uncultured Clostridia bacterium
TATAGGAAATTAAAAGAGGCGAAAGGTAAATACATCCGCGGTTTCATAACCTCGTTGGTGCCTTTCGCAGAAAGGCGGTTTATAAAAATGACTGTATATGAAGCGATAATGAACAGAAGGACGATAAGAAAATTCACGCAGGAGCCGCTGAAAAGGGACGACCTGCTGAAGCTTGTCGACTGCGCAAGGATGGCGGCGTACGGCGCGAATACGCAGCCGCTGAAATTCAGGATAGTTGATGATGAGGATACGATGGATAAAATTTTCCCGAAAACCAAATGGGCCGCGATGCTTGAGGACGGAGCTCCGGCGGAGGATGAGCGCCCGACAGCATATATCGCCGTGATAGGAGATACATCTATAAAGAAGACGTTTGAAACAGACGCGGGTGCGGCTGTTACGAATATGATGCTTGCCGCGGAGGAAATGGGCATAGCAAGCTGCTGGATGGGCGCGATAGACCGTGATGCGATAAAGCGCATCCTTGAGCTTGACGACAGCTATGAGCTCGTATATATCCTTGCGCTCGGATATCCTGCGCAGCGCTCGAGGGCTGTTGAAATGAAGGACGGAAGCACGAAGTATTATCTTGACGATGACGGCGTGCTGAACGTCCCGAAGAGAAGTATGGACGAGGTGTTGATATAGACAACAGGGGCTGTCGCTTTTAGCGCAGACCGCAGCGACTTACACGCAGTGTAAGTTCGCCACAGGGGCTTTTAGCCCCTGGCTACGAACAAAACGCACCACTCGGAGTACATAAAGTACGCCGTCGGGTGCGTTTCGTTCGTTCTGCATCTAAAATCGAGCAGCCCTATGTGATTCTTAATGCGGCACGCCATGTTGATTTTTTGTCCATCTAATGTCCGAAAAACGCCCGTAGGAGTGCCGATTATCAAAATGTTTTTGTGTTTTTGAGGGATTTTATTAGTATTTGCTATTGAAAAAATGTAATTTGTATAGTATAATAGATAAGATGGAATACGAGCGGCATGCCGTAAGCAAGCGTTTACTGCGATGCCGCAGCATTAATTTATCGGTGCGGTGCGGTGCCGCGCGTATAACGGAGGAATGACAAATGGATCTGGAATTAAAGGAAATAGAAAAGGCTGCCCAAAGACTCAAGGGCACAATACACCGTACAAAGATAGAAAAGAGCACGACGTTTTCAAACATGTCGGGCGGAGATGTCTATCTTAAGTTTGAAAATCAGCAGAAGACGGGCTCGTTCAAGATAAGGGGAGCGGCGAACAAAATAGCGGCGCTTATAGAGCGCGGCGAGATAAAGTCCGGCGTTGCATCGTCTGCCGGTAACCATGCGCAGGGTGTGGCTTATGCGTCTCACGTTCACGGGATACCCGCGACTATAGTTATGCCGAAGTCAACGCCTATTGCAAAGGTCGCGGCGACAGAGGGCTACGGCGCAAAGGTAGTACTCCACGGCGACTGCTACGATGATGCGTATAACAAGGCTGTAGAGATCCAGGAGACTGAGGGAGCAACGTTCCTTCACCCGTACGACGACCTTGAGGTTATGGCCGGGCAGGGAACGATCGGTATTGAGATACTTGAGGATCTTCCGACGGTCGACATCGTTATAGTTCCCGCGGGCGGCGGCGGACTGCTTGCCGGTGTTGCTTCGTGTATAAAGCATATAAACCCGAGGGTAAAGATAATCGGTGTACAGGCCGAGGGCGCTCCGGCGATCGCTGAATCGTTCAAGAAGAAAAAGCATGTTTCGACGGAGTCGGTAAGCACCATAGCCGACGGTATAGCAGTAAAGGTGCCGGGTGAAAAGACTGTGGAGCTTATAAACAAATATGCAGATGACGTTGTGACGGTTTCGGACAGCGAGATAAGCTCGGCGATACTTTTGCTGCTTGAGCGCACAAAGCAGGTCGTGGAGCCGTCGGGAGCGACGACGCTTGCGGCGGTGCTTAACGGCAAGGTCGACGTCAAGAACAAGAAGGTCGCGTGCGTTCTTTCCGGAGGCAATATAGACGTGAGCTTCATACAGAGGATAATAGATCTCGGTCTTGCTTCAAGAGACAGAAAGCTCAAATTCAGCACCAAGCTGCTTGACCTTCCCGGCAGCCTCGAGCATCTTTCGCATGTGCTTGCGGAGGCCGGAGCAAATATAATCATGGTCCAGTATGACCGCTTCAGCGCGGAGCTTGACCCGAACGAGGCTATAATACATATGGCATGTGAGGTCGGCGGAAGCGATCACGGCAGAAGAGTCGTAGGCATGCTGGAGAAGAACGGATACGAAGTAACAAGAGAATGATAACAAAGAGACTTATTTCTTTAATTTACGAGGCTGCCTCTATTCAGCGGTGGAACGACCATATCCGCCCGTGGACAGGCTTTACCGAGCTTGACAAGCAGGCGCACAAGATGTTTTATGCTTATGTCCTTGCAAAGTGCGAGGGCAAAAATGTCGATATGCTTAAGCTCATCGAGGGAGGGATATTTGAATTTTTTCACCGCTCTGTCCTGACAGATATAAAGCCGCCGATATATCATAAGCTCATCAAGGAAAAAGGACGGCAGATAGATGGCTGGGTCATGGATGAGCTGAAAGATGACCTCTGCCGGATAGGCGGCGGATTTTTTGAGCGCATGAACAGATATTATGCCGAGCCCGAATATTCGGCTCTTGAGAAGCAGATATTAAAGGCAGCGCATTATCACGCCAGCAACTGGGAATTCAAGATAATATACTCAATGAACAGAGAAACGTTTGGCATAGAGCAGGTCAAGCATGAAATGGCTCAGGGGCTTGCAGCATGTGATACGTTTGCGGGCTTCAGGTATTTTGCAGGGAGCGAGTATCTTCAGGAGTTCCTGTCGCTTATCGGAAAGCTGCGCTATCAGCAGCGCTGGGCAAAGGCGGTGAGGATGCCTCAGACGTACGTTATGGGGCATATGCTCGTCGTTGCGATACTTTCATACTTTGCGACGCAGGAATTAAAGGAAAGCTCGTGCTCCTCAAGGCTTGTCAATAATTTCATCTCGGGATTGTTCCATGACCTGCCGGAGGTGCTGACGCGTGATATAGTTTCTCCGGTAAAGGCTTCGGTAAAGGGTCTTGACAGCATAATCCATGAAATAGAGGATGAGCAGATGAAAGCGGTCATATATCCGCTTCTGCCGCCGCACTGGCACGAGGAAATGGATTATTATACGCAGAACGAGTTTTCGTCAAAGATAAAGCTGAACGGCGAGGTAAAGATCATAACCTCCGATGAGATAAACGAGCATTATAATGATGATTATTTTAGTCCTCTTGACGGACAGATAATACGCGGCTGCGATCATTTGTCGGCGTATATGGAGGCGTATATGTCGTTAAGCTACGGGATACGTTCGGAGCCGATGGTTTCAGGCTATGAGCATCTTTCTGAGAAATACCGAGGAAAGGTCATCGGCGGTGTGGATTTTGGAGAGATGTTCGGATATTTTAAATTGGATGATGAGAAAAGATAATACGCCGCTCACATATGAGCAGGCAAAGGATAAGGCTCTGCGTCTGCTTGAATTCAGACGCCGCTCCGAAAAGGAGCTTCGCAATAAGCTCCGGCATGCCGGAGCGGAGAGCGATGATATAGACAGGATAATAGAATTCTGCAAAGAATACAAATTTATCGACGATGAGGAATTCGCAAGGCTCAAGGCGGCGGATCTGAAAAACCTCAAAAAATACGGAAAGCGCCGCATAGAGCGCGAGCTTGCCGCTGTCGGGATAGGCTCTGAAACGATAAGCATAGTTATGGAGGAGCTTGATTTTGACGATGAAGAGGACAGGCTTTATCCGCTCGTCGAAAAGAAGCTGGGCGGCGATTTCGGAAAAAAGAGCGCCGACAGATGTATTCGTTATTTTATGTACAGAGGCTATGATTTCTATGAGATAAAGCATTGTATCGAACGGGCCGAAGCGGAGAACGAATAAGCAGAAAGGAATTGGTGTATGGGCTTAAAAATAGGTATGGCGTCTCTGGGCTGCGCAAAGAACCAGACGGACGCTGAAATAATGCTCGGTATCTTAGCCGAGGACGGCTATTCGCTTGCCGATGATCCTGCGGATGCCGATATACTTGTTGTGAATACTTGTGCGTTTATAGATTCGGCAAAGCAGGAGTCGATAGATGCGATACTTGAGATGGCGCAGTACAAAACAGAGGGGAAGTGCCGCCTTCTCATCGTTACCGGCTGCCTTGCGCAGAGGTATAAGGACGAGGTGCTGAGGGAGCTGCCTGAGGTGGATTATGTTCTCGGTACAGGCGAGTTTGACAGGATATGCGAATGTATAAAAAACGCAGAGGAGGGCATACGCCGCGCAGACTGCGGCAGCGCCGACAGGACTCCGGACGACCGTCTGCCGAGGATACTCACAACGCCGCCGTATACGGCGTATCTGAAGATAGCCGATGGCTGCGACAACAACTGCACATACTGCGCGATACCGAAGATACGCGGGCATTTCAGGAGCCGCCCGATAGAGAATATAGTATATGAGGCAGAGAGGCTTGCCGAAAGCGGCGTTAAGGAGCTGATTCTGATAGCGCAGGATACGACGCGCTACGGTCAGGATATTTACGGTAGATACGCGCTCTGCGAGCTGCTTGAGGAGCTTGTTAAGGTAGAAGGCATAGAGTGGATACGAGTGCATTATTTTTATCCGGAAGCAGTGACGGAGGAGCTCATCGAGACAATGGCGCGGCACGATAAGATATGCAATTACATAGATATCCCAGTGCAGCACAGCGATGACTATATTCTCAGGCGAATGGCCCGCCGTACAAGCGAAAAGGAGATACGCGGCAAAATAGCGATGATACGTGAAAAAATGCCCGATGCGGTGATAAGGACCTCAATAATAGCCGGATTCCCCGGAGAAAGCGAGGAGGCGTTTGAAAAGCTCTGCGGCTTTGTCAAAGACATTAAGTTCGACCGCATGGGCGTGTTTGCATATTCCCGCGAGGAAGGAACTGCGGCGGCGAATTTTGAGGATCAGATAGATGAGGAGATAAAGCAGGAGCGGCTGGATACGCTTATGACTATACAGCAGGAAATCTCGCTTGAGCTTAACAGAAAACGAATAGGAAGTGTTATAGATGTCATAGTCGAGGGCTATGATGAGGAAAGCTTTTTATTTTACGGACGGAGCCGTGGTGACAGCATAGAGGTTGACGGCAAGGTATATTTCGGCACCGAAGATGAGGTCGAACCGGGCGACATAATAAATGTGGAGATATTGGACGCCGGAGAATACGACCTTATGGGAAAGAAGGTATGTTAAATGAATACGGCAAATAAGCTGACTTTATTCAGAGTAGTGCTGGTGCCTGTTTTTATGGTGCTTTTGCTGATAGACAATTTTGCATGTCAGATGGCGGCTCTCGGAGTTTTTGTTCTGGCGTCGCTTACAGATATGCTTGACGGCCAGATCGCAAGAAAGAGAAATCAGATAACGACGTTCGGAAAATTCATGGACCCGCTTGCCGATAAGGTGCTCACAACGTCTGCGTTCGTGATATTTCTTGAAAAGGGAATAATAAACTCATGGGCGCTTATGCTGATACTTGCGAGGGAGTTCATGGTCGCCGGAATACGGCTTTGCGCCGTAGGCGAGGGCAAGGTGATAGCTGCGTCGTTCTGGGGAAAGTTCAAAACAGTGTCACAGATGGCGGCGATAATAGCATCTATCCTGATACTTAATCTTGCGATAGTACCTGCTGTTGCTGCGCGGACAATATCGGCTGTGCTGGTGTGGATCTCTATAATATTTACTGTTATTTCGGGAATAGAATATCTGGTCCAGAACTGGAAGCTGATGAAGCTGAAATAGATAAAAATTCATAATAGAAGGAGCAAAGACATTGAAGTACGATGAAAAGGGACTTATCCCTGCGGTAGTTCAGAACAGCGCGACAAAAGAAGTGCTGATGGTCGCGTACATGAATGAGGATACGTTCAACAAGACCGTGGAGACAAAGAGAGCGACATTCTGGTCGAGGAGCCGCGGTGAGGTATGGGTAAAGGGCGGCACATCCGGGAATTATATGTTTGTGGATGAGATACGCCTTGACTGCGACGAGGACTGCGTTCTGTTGCTTGTGACGCCTGCGGGCCCCGCATGCCATACAGGAAACAGAACATGCTTTTTCAGGAAGCTAGAAAGCGGAGAGCTGGTGGAGGATACGGAAATGCACGCCGCATCCGATATAGTTGCACGTGAGCAGGCCGTTATCATAGACAGAAAGAAAAATCCCGAACAGGGAAGCTACACCAATTATCTCTTCGATAAAGGCGAGGACAAGATACTCAAAAAGGTCGGCGAGGAGGCGGCGGAGGTCGTTATCGCCGGCAAGAACCGCAGCAAGGAAGAGATAACGTACGAGGTCGCGGACCTGATGTATCACCTCACGGTAATGCTCGTTGACAACGGCATGACATGGGATGATGTATATAAAGAAATGGAAAACAGACGAAACTGAGACTTTGATTTTAGCGCCGACCGCCACATGGCTGTGGCTACGAATGAAATGAACCGCTCGGCGTATCGGAATACGTCGTCGGGCAAGGGTTAAACCTTCATTTCATTCGTTCTGCATCTAAAATCGATCAGTCTCAGAGCTATATTAATATCTTATGGAAGGATACATATATGAAACGTGTGGCAAAATTCGAGAAAGTCTCTTTTGAGCAGTTTAAAAAGGACTGGGATCTTGACGGCGACGCCGCAGCGGTATATGAAAGGCTCCGCCTCCCAAAGCGCGCCACATCGGGCTCGGCGGGCTATGATTTTTTTGCGCCCTGCAAAATAGTTTTAAGGCCCGGAGAAACCGTAAAAATACCGACGGGGATACGCGCTGAGATCGACGACGGATACGTTCTGCAGCTGTATCCGAGGAGCGGCCTCGGCTTCAAATTCCGCCTCCAGCTGAACAATACCGTGGGGATCATAGACAGCGATTACTACGGCAGCGACAATGAGGGGCATATCTTCTGCAAAATAACGAACGATACGAATGAAGGTAAAACTGTTGAGATAAACGAGGGCGACGGCTTTTGTCAGGGGATATTCACCGAATATTTTATAACGTACGATGACGAGGCGGATGCGGTGCGAAACGGCGGTTTTGGCTCGACGACCGGTTAAAGAGCGATGTTTACAGGTGCGGTCGTGAAGCTGATAAAGAACGAATATTCGCACGCAGTGCCGGAGCTGATCGGGAATATAGAGAGGAATCTGTGAAGCTGCAGCCATGTTGAAGCATGGTTTCCGATGCAAACGGTATTTGTTATAAAAAAATCAAAAAAGGTCTTTACACCGACAGAGTTTTGTGGTATAATAATACGAGTTGCAGGTGAAGGACCTTGCGCCGGCCGGAGTATATCCGGTCCCAAACAAGCTGATGCCTATACGGTTTATCGGCTTTTTTCTTGATATAAAAAATTGAAAGGAAGACAAAAATGGCGGAACAAAAGGAATTCATTTTGACGGTTGAAGGAAAGGCAGAACTTGAGGCAAAATTAGATAGACTGAAAAACGTAACGCGGAAAGAGGTTTCCGAAAAAATAAAGGAGGCTCGCTCCTTCGGCGACCTTTCCGAGAATGCCGAGTATGACGAGGCAAAGAACGAACAGGCTGAGGTCGAGGCGGAGATAAATAAGATAGAATACATGCTCAAATATGCGCGTGTGATAGACGATGAGGATATCAAGTCCGATGTTGTAACTCTTGGCGCAAAGGTTACGATCGAAATGATGGGAGAGGAAATGCAGTATACGATAGTAGGCAGTTCAGAGGCGGATCCCTATAAAAATAAGCTTTCGTATGAGTCACCGGTCGGCGCTGCAATAATGAACCATGCTGTCGGCGATGCGGTTCAGGCCGTAACTCCGGGCGGGGGCATGGATATAAAAATACTGAAAATAGAGAGATAAGCAAAAGGCAGTCCGGTACGGGCTGCCTTTTTAGATGTCTTGATCGTTATTTTGTATATCTTGAGTTGTCGCTGCGTATATCATCGCTAAGACGCTGTGCTCTTGCGGCGCTGCTCTTGTCGGGAGGCGTTCTCTTTTTCTTTTTAAGCTGCTGTATGCGCTTCTGTCTGTCGCGCTTTTTCTTTTTGGCATTTGCCGCGATCAATACAAGTATGATCACGATCGCTGGTATAAAGAAGAACGGACTTGTTATGATCCTTAGAATGAGATTCAAAACATGCAGTATTTCATTTCTCTCAACATCGTTTGTGGCGACGAGGTTAGACGTCCCTATCTGAGTGCCCTTATAGGTGTAGGTCACTGTTCCGATTATATCACCCTTTGTTATCGGAGCGTATAGCTCATCGGGAATATTTATATTCGTAATTATTTCAGCGGCGCTGTCAACATTTGACGGAACAAGGGCGTTTACGTTTGTTTCTACCGTCAGTGCAACTCTTGTGTCACCCTTTGCCTCGAGCACCTTTGAATCTGAGACTATGTCGCCGGGTGCGGCAATAGGCTGGCTGACGTAATTGTCAAATCCAAAGTCAAACAGTGTTCTTGAATCTATATATGAATATGCGCCTTCGTTGTCGTTTGTGTTTGGACAGTTCATAACGACCGAAAGCAACTCGGTATCATTATATTCCGCCGATGAAACAAGACAGTAGCCTGACTGAGAGGTGTGACCGGTCTTGATGCCGGTGCACGGCGGATAGTAGTGCTCAAGGGAGCGTATGGTGCTCAGAAACAGATTGGTGTTTACAAGGGTACGCTCCGAGGTGTACAGGTTTGTCGGTGCGATCTTATACGTTACCGTTTTTACTATATTTCTGAAGGTCTCATTCTGCATTGCATACTGTGCAAGTATCGCCATATCGCGTGCGGTGGTATAGTGGCTGTCATCGTGAGAGCCGCATGGGTTTGCAAAATGAGTGTTTGTCATTCCGAGCTCAGCCGCCTTGTTGTTCATAATATCGACAAAGCCCTGCAGCGAGCCGCCGAGATGAACGGCGATGACATTGGCTGCGTCATTTGCGCTGTGGATAAGCATTGCATTAACAAGCTGCTCGAACGTAAGCTCCTCGCCCGTAAGTATTCCTATCTGCGAATCCTCAAGTGTTATTGGTGCGATCGCCTCATAGCTTGCAGACACAACATCGGACATATTTCCTGTTTCAAGAGCGATTATCCCTGTCATCATTTTTGTAAGGCTTGCAGGGTAAAGACGCTCGTCGATATTCTTGCCGTATAAAAGGCGTCCAGACTGCATGTCCATGAGCAGTGCGGATTCGGCATACTGCACGTCGGGCGGTGTGAGCGAGTCATCTTCTATATATACCGTATCAGAGCTGGTTTGTGCTCCGGAAGTATTGCTTGATGTATCTGATGCGGCGCTTCCCGATGTATCATTCGTCGTATTGCCGGATGTATCATCAGTACTGCTTTCATCAGTATCCGGGGAGCTGCTCTCCGTGTTCTGCGTGATGTCTCCACTATTTGCAGCAGAGGTGTCGGACGGAGCTTCGGTCGACGAGGTCTCCGCCTGAGGAGCTGCGGTCGCCGATACAGCTGCGCCCTGCTGTGTTGTGCCAGTATTTGCGCTTCCCTTTGGTGACGGAGCCGCAAGCGCTGATGAAAACATTGAAAGCCCGAGGATCAGCGCAAGTGCGCCGAGAAGCCTTTTATTCATAAAAATAAGAACCTCCTGTTAAAATCTGCAAGCATCCCCTCTAAAATAACCATACAGGAATTTTTGGGCTGTCGCATTAAGAATTGCATAGGGCTGCTCGATTGTAGATGCAAAACGCACCCGACGGTGTATGTGTATACTCCGAGTGATGCGTTTTGTTCGTAGCAATATAGCTTTTATGCTATGCTGCGGTCTGCGCTAAAAGCGACAGCCCCGGGGAATACTTTTTCTATAGTATACAAATAATATCTTATTATATATTATACAGCAAATTTTCGATTTTGCAATACGAAATAATAATTTTGTAGAAAAATATCGAAAAACAAGCCTATTATATCTATAGTATTATGTAAACTGTGTTGTATTATGTTTTATTTGTAGATAAAATTCAGAAAAATGCTTGACTTCCGTAACTATATGTGGTATAATTATAAAAGTGTTCAAAAAATAATATGGAGGGGTGGCCGAGCGGCTGAAGGCGCAGCATTGGAAATGCTGTGTACGTTAATTCGTACCGTGGGTTCAAATCCCATCCCTTCCTCCATAACGGCTTAAAACATAGGTTTTAAGCCGTTTTTTTATGCCTGCTAATTCTGAGTACACGTTTTTTTATGCGGTTTTTATTTAAAGCCTTGAAAGTCATTTCTCTTCCATGTGACACAGGGCAGGGGAGGGATTCACCGTGAGATCACGGTGCTTGAGTGTACCGATTGGCGCTTAGTTATGAGCTTTCATTTGTTATTTATCCGTCATAAACTTTTAATATAAACATAATACAGCTACAGTTGAAATGTCATATTATGTCGGATATAATACAATTATATTATTATGCCAAACTTACACTTATATAAGCTGGGAGGCAGAACGGAGAACCATTATGAAGGCTTCTGTAAAATTAGACAAGTCATATAGAATATCAAAAATAGACAGGCGCATCTACGGCTCCTTTATCGAACATATGGGACGTGCTGTATACGGCGGTATCTACGAGCCGGGGCATCCCTCGGCCGACGAGGATGGCTTCAGAAAAGATGTGCTTGAGCTTGTTGCAAAGCTTAATGTTCCTATCGTGCGGTATCCGGGTGGGAATTTCGTTTCCGGTTATGACTGGACAGATGGAATAGGCCCCAAGGAGCTTCGACCAAAACGCCTTGATCTTGCATGGCAGACCACCGAAACAAATCAGGTAGGTCTCAATGAATTTTGCAAATGGGCAAAAAAAGCAAATACCGATGTTATGATGGCCGTAAATTTAGGCACAAAGGGCATTGAGGATGCACAAAATATAGTTGAATACTGCAATTCAAAAACCGATACAAAGTTTGCAAATTTGCGACGTGCTCACGGTTTTGAAGAGCCGCACAATATAAAGGTATGGTGCCTCGGAAACGAGATGGACGGCTCGTGGCAGACAGGAGCAAAGACTGCGCATGAATATGCCCGCATCGCCCATGAGGCCGGAAAGGCAATGAAGTGGGTCGATGACTCGATCGAGCTTGTTGCCTGCGGCTCAAGCTCGTATTACATGCCGACCTTCGGTGAATGGGAGGCTGCTGTTCTTGACGAGGGCTACGAGACAATAGACTACATGTCTCTCCACCAGTACTACGGCAATGCCGAAAACGACACACCATCGTTTATCGCGGAGTCAATAGCGCTTGACGGCTTTATCTCGACAGTCGTATCGATATGCGATTATATAAAGGGCAAGCATCATTCAAAAAAGAACGTAAACGTATCGCTTGACGAATGGAATGTCTGGTATCATTCAAATGAACAGGATAAAAAGCTTGAAAAATGGATGACCGCGCGCCCGCTTCTTGAGGATGTTTATAATTTTGAGGACGCACTGCTCGTAGGCTGTATGCTCATGGTAATGATGCGCCATGCCGACAGGCTGAAGATGGCGTGTCTTGCACAGCTCGTAAACGTAATTGCGCCTATAATGACGGAAACCGGCGGCAGGGCATGGGCGCAGACGATATATTATCCGTTTATGCATGCCGCAAAATACGGAGTCGGCGACGCTATGCACATAATAACCGATTCACCAAAGCATGACACGAAGAAGTATACGGATGTGCCGTATCTGGAAACAATGGTAACGTATAACGAGGAAAAATCGGAAATGACAATATTCGCGGTAAACCGTTCCGAGGACGAGGAAATTATCGCCGAATATGATATGAGAGATTTTGAAGGTTATACCGTTGACGAGCATATACAGATGGCAGGACACGGTGCAAAGGATGTAAATACGGCCGACGACCCTTATAACGTAATCCCTGAGACCGTGACCGGTACAACGGAGCTTGACGGCGGAAAATTGACGGCAAAGCTTCCGGCATTTTCGTGGAATGTAATAAGGCTGTCAAAATAAGACTCGTCTCGTTGCTGATAATTTATTTTACGCTTTAAAGGGGGTGTGTCTTATAGGGAGCGCAGAAAAGATATTTTATAAATTAATATGCTCGCTGAGCGCACTTACTCTGATCCTTGGCTGCGTCGAACTTTCGTCACACGCTGAGGCGTCGGAAAAACCGGACAGTGTAAGCGGAAGAATGTCCGCGGCATACGGCTATAAGCTTAACGACATGCTCTTTGAATATGGAGCGATGAAAACGGAAAATCCGGGTGATGAGCTGATAGATATATCGGGAGCAGAGATCTCTCCGGGAGGTATTGTATATGCCGACCTGATAAGCTTCGATGCCGAAAAAAAACCGTATCTTGTTATATTTACGGCAAACAGTGACACACGCAGCGCAGAGGTTCATATATGGGACTATGACACGGAAAACCTCAGCACAAAAAAGATCGCTGAGCTGAATAAGCCGTATTCAGATATACCGAGAAACTGCATGGGCGAGTTTAACATCGGCTACAACGGCGACAAGCGGTATATATCGTATAAGGAATACAGTGACAACGTACTCGTTTCATCTGAATATTATACGATAATAGACGGTGAAGCGTTCATGTATATAAACACTCCGCCGAATGTGTATGACGTAGGTGTTATGAATTTCAACTGCGCATATTTTCACCCCGGAGTTGATATTTCAAACTATAATCAACCGCTCAGCAAGTTCTTTACAAAGCTCAAGAATACTGCTGCGGACAGCGTTACGCGTGAGGATATTTCCGAACGCCTGAGCCTTGATGACGAGAAAGCGCTTGAAGCCGTACTGTCAAGGGCCGTAAATTACGATGACTTTGATATTTTAAGATATGGTTCGATGCAGGAGTACAGGGAAGCTCTTGATATAAAGACGTGCAGCGACAGATTCTATCTTATAACGAATATGTACGATCTTGGCAATGAGATATATTATGTGCGGTTCTCGACCGACCGTTCGTTTTATAATTATACGCTGCTGCGCAGGAGCAGCAGCGCTGAGGGCGGCTATCAGATCCTTAAGGTGGCGACCGACTGTATACCGCTTTCCGACAGTGAACTGTATCAGGCAGCGGAATCATATTCGCGGTGTACGCTGCTGTTTAAAGAGGCGGCAGGCGATCTGCGGCTGAAAAGTACGATAAACCTTCTCGAGCTTAATATCAAGCTTCCGGAGGTGAATATCGAAAAGATATTCGATGCAAAAATAAAGGCACCGGCGGCGCTGATCGGTGGCGGTATCTCGCTGGCGCTGCTTACGATATTGTGGTTTATACTTTCCACGGATGATGATTGATCTATGCCGCCGCGGCAAAACACGGCGGCTAATTTTCTATAAGCAGTAATACGGAGGGGAATAATGGATTATAAACAAATACGACGCAAAGAGCTGCAGGATAAACGCCAAAAAAGACGGCGCAGAAAAAAGCTTGTATATCTGCTGTCTGCAGCCGCCGCGCTTTTAGCGGTCATTGCCGCAGTAAATCTGAAAGGCTTATATGACACGCGGCAGGCTGAGGAGGAGCAAAATATGATGCAGGCAACCGAGTCTCCGGATACTATGCCCGCGGTCTCCGTTACCGTAGAGCCTGCCACGTCATCGCCGGCTCCTGAGCCTACCGCTGCTCCGACGGCAGCTTCAGTTGCGAGCAGAGGAACTGCTCAGCCGATACCGGAGGATATACGCCAAAGTATGATGGGGCTTTCTTACAGGGAAAACGACCATATAACGCTTGATGAGCTGTCATATCTCACTATCCCGTACTATGACTTCAATTATCAGTCGCAGATAGGTCATATGGTGGTAAACAGCGCTCTTGCCGAGGAGGTCCTCGATATTTTTGCCGAGCTTTATGAAATACAGTATCCTATAGAGCGGATGGAGCTTGTAGATAATTACGGAGCCGACGACTATGAGTCAATAGAGGCGAACAATACCTCGGCATTTAATTACAGGCTTTCCACCGACGGCAGCGGACGCGTTTCTCAGCATGGTCTCGGCCGTGCCATAGACATCAATCCGCAGATAAACCCGTATGTGGCTTCGGATGGTACGGGAGCTCACGAAAACGCCAGAGAATACTGGTCGAGAGATATAAGCCAGTGGTCAAGCGATATTGCAAAGGCGGCATATATCGGCACAGACACCGAAATATACGATATATTCATAAGCCGCGGCTGGTCATGGGGCGGCTCATGGACCTCATACAGGGATTATCAGCATTTTGAAAAACGTGCAGATTAAAAAAGAAATACCCCGATGCTAATTGCACCGGGGTATTTCTTTATCTTCGTCTGCATGCAACATCCGAAAAGTGCTTAAGCTCTTCGAATGAGTTTATCCCTCCGCCGTAGCGGCGAAGCGTATTCTGAACCTCTTTCGGAAGTCCGTCGAAAAAACGGTGTGCCTCACGATTTGATGATAAAAGCTCGTCAATTCCACTGTAGAGCATAACGTCACCTCCTGCGTCATTCTTCGCGGCTGAGCAGCTTGTAGAAAAACAGCGAGTACAAACCCGACAGACCTACAAGCGCATAAACGACGCGTGACATACCGCTCATGTCTCCGAATATCGCAGCCACAAGATCAAATCTGAAAAATCCTATAAGCCCCCAGTTTATCGCGCCTATAATAACAAGCGTAAGGGCAAGGTAATTTAAAAACTTCATAGCAATGTTGCTCCTTCCGGTTTTCGCTTAAAGTACATTGCTATTTTGACCGCTGAGCAGTAAATTTATTCATTGGCGTGATATTTATTTTTTATCGTTTGGAAATGAATTCGGTAGACAGAAGCAAAAAAATAAAATATATAACATCGTGGTTAAATATTACAAATACGGGAGCTTTGTTCGGAATATTGTATATTCTCATATGCATCAATTTGTGCAATATAAATAAATAATATTAATATTTACAATTTACCATTGACAAATTTGATGCGTTTGGTATATAATAGCATAGGAATGTAAAAAAATATTCCGTAATCAATCATCAGGGGCACAGGTTCTTTGGGAAGAGTAAGAGCCTTGCCCCGTTTCCTTTTATTAATGCAAATACGTATATAAGAGCGAAGCCGCCCGTCATCCGAGGATGATACGGGCGGCTTCTTCTGCCGTACATACCGACTGTTCGCCGGTTTCCAGATCCTTAAGCGCTACCTTTCCTGCCGCTATCTCATCATCGCCTATGAGCACGGCATACGGTGCGTTTATCCTGTTTGCGTATGTCATTTTCTTTTTGAGCTTTTTATCCTCAAAGTACGTCTGCACCCTTACGCCCGCCTTTCTGAGCGCGGTCATTGCGTTTATGCAGTATTCAATATTTTGAGTCATTGGGATTATCAGCGCATCCACCGGTGATGTCTTGCCGAAATTAAAGAAGCCCGACTCCTTCAGTACGCTGAAGAGCCTTGTCGCGCCTATTGATATCCCGACTCCCGGGAGCTTTTTGTCCGTATAATATTCGGCAAGATTATCATACCGTCCTCCGGAGCATACGCTTCCGAATTCGGGATGGTCTGTTATTACCGTCTCATATACGGTCCCCGTATAATAATCGAGTCCGCGTGCTATCGCAAAATCTATAACGAAATTCTCCTCCGGCACTCCGAACAGCTTAACGGTCTGAGCAACCATTTTGAGCTCGCTCAAGCCTGCGTCATACGTCTCGTTTTGACCGGCGTATTTTTCCGCCGCCGCAAGGCGTTCCTTATTTGAGCCATTAGTGTTTACAAAGTCCAGTATATCGGCCGCGGTCTCAGCTGAAACGCCTATGGTCCCGAGCTCTGCCGTGACCTTTTCGGCGCCTATCTTATCGAGCTTGTCAACTATCCTCAGCACGTTCTCGACATTGTCCGAGAGCTGCTTGATCTCAAAAAAGCCCGTAAGCAGCTTTCTGTTGTTTATTCTTATCTTAAAGCCGCCTATACCGAGAGACCTGAAGATATCGTATATGATGCTCGGGATCTCCGCGTCGTGGATAATGCTCAGTTCTCCGTCGCCTATTATGTCGATATCCGCCTGATAAAATTCACGGAAGCGTCCCTTCTGCGCCCTTTCGCCGCGGTATACTTTCCCTATCTGATATCGCTTGAACGGGAAATTAAGCTCGTTGTAATTAAGCGCAACGTACTTTGCAAGAGGCACCGTCAGATCGAAGCGCATAGTGAGATCCGTATCACCCTTCTTGAACCTGTATATCTGCTGCTCCGTTTCTCCTCCGGCCTTTGCCAGCAGCACTGCTGAGCTTTCCAGCACGGGAGTATCGAGCGGATAAAAGCCGTATTTTATATAATTGCTCCTGAGTATATCTATAAACCTGTCAAATTCGATCTGCTCATTCGGCAAAAGCTCCATAAAGCCCGTAAGTGTTCTTGGCTTTACCTTCTCCATGCTTATCTCTCCTTTTGTCGGAATTTATAAATTTTCGGCAATAAGCTCAGCCATCTTTTTGCAGCCTGTCTTTATCATGCCCTCCGACATTATGTCGGCCGTTCTGTAATTCATATCGAGCACCTTATCGACTGCGGTGTTTATCGCCTTTGCCTCCTCCGAAAGTCCGAACGACATCTCAAGCATCATAGCCGCGCTGACTATCGTAGCTATAGGATTTGCAATATCCATTCCCGCAATATCGGGCGCGCTGCCGTGGATAGGCTCATACATGCCACACTTCGTTGCTCCGAGCGACGCCGACGGGAGCATTCCTATCGAGCCGGCTATCGCCGACGACAGATCCGAAAGGATGTCTCCGAAGATATTCGACGTTACGATTACGTCAAACTGCGCCGGATTTATCGCAAGCTGCATCGCGGCGTTGTCAACATACATATGCGACAGCTCTACCTCGGGATACTCCGCCGCCAGCTCAGTCATCGTCCTTCTCCAGAGCCTTGACGATTCGAGCACGTTCGCCTTGTCTACGCTCACGAGCCTTTTATTCCTGAGCATCGCCGTGTCAAACGCTATCTTTCCTATTCTTTTTACTTCCTCAACGCTGTAGCGCTCCTCGTCGGAAGCCCATGAGCCGTCCTCTGCCTTTTCGCGATTGCCGAAATAGATTCCTCCGGTAAGCTCGCGCACAACCATTACGTCGAGACCGTTTTTGAGCTTTTCGTCCTTCAGCGGCGACGCGTCCTTAAGCTGCGGCTTAAGTATCGACGGTCTGAGGTTCGAATAAAGTCCGAGAGCCTTTCTTATGCCGAGAAGCCCCGCCTCCGGACGCTTCGGAGCGCCGTCCCATTTGGGTCCGCCGACAGCTCCCAAAAGCACGCTGTCCGAGCTTTTGCATATGTCCACCGTCTCCTGGGGGAGCGGCTCGCCGTATTTATCTATAGCGCAGCCTCCCATGTACGTTTCCGTAAAATTGAATTTATGTCCGAATTTCTTCTCAACGGCCTTCAGGACCGTGACTGCTCCGGCAACGATCTCGGGACCTATCCCGTCGCCCGGTATCAGAGCTATATTAAATTCCATTGTAATTTTATCCTTTCCGATATTTTATTGCGTCAACAGACTGTTGTATTAAGAAGTGCATAGGGCTGTTCGATTTTAGATGCAGAACGGACGAAACGAAGGTTTGCTTGCAAACCCTTGCCCGATGGCGTATATGGATACGTCGAGCGGTTCGTTTTGTTCGTAGCCAGGGACTAAAAGTCCCTGTGGCGAACTTACACTGCGTGTAAGTCGCTGCGGTCTGCGCTAAAAGCGACAGCCCCAGTATTATTTCTTAAGATATTCAACCAGCCCTCCGGCATTTATTATCCCCTGCATGAATTCAGGGAACGCTACTGCCTGATACGTCTTGTTCTTTGTAATGTTTGTTATAACCCCGGTGTCGAAGTTTACCTCTACCTCGTCGCCATCGTCTATATCGGCCGACGCCTCGGCGCATTCAAGAATAGGAAGTCCTATATTGATAGAGTTCCTGAAAAATATCCTTGCAAAGTCCTTTGCTATAACGCACGATATGCCGCTTTCCTTTATCGCTATCGGCGCATGCTCCCTTGAGGAGCCGCAGCCAAAGTTCGCGCCGCCGACCATTATATCGCCTTTTTGGACTTTATTGACAAAATCCTTGTCTATATCCTCCATGCAGTGCTTTGCAAGCTCCGCATGGTCCGAGGTGTTCAGATACCTTGCAGGGATTATTACGTCGGTATCGATATTGTCTCCGTATTTTATTACTTTTCCCTTTGCTTCCATCGTAATATACCGCTCCTTTCCTTATAACTCTTCCGGACAGGCTATACGTCCAAGCACTGCGCTTGCCGCCGCGACCTCGGGACTTGCCAGATATACCTCGCTGTCGACATGACCCATACGTCCCACAAAGTTCCTGTTAGTAGTCGAAACGCATCTTTCGCCCTCGGCAAGTATTCCCATATGTCCGCCGAGACACGGTCCGCACGTCGGAGCCGAGATAACGCAGCCCGCCTCAACAAGTGTCGAAAGCGTTCCGTCTTTCAGCGCGTCAAGATATATCTTCTGCGTTGCCGGGAATATTATCGCTCTTATCCCTTTCTTTACGTGTCTGCCCTTCAGTATCTCAGCCGCATGTCTTAAGTCCGATATACGTCCGTTCGTGCAGGAGCCTATGACAACCTGGTCTATCTCGACCGTTCCCCAGTTGTCTGGCGTCCTTGCGTTTTCCGGAAGGTGCGGGAACGCAACAGTGTGCGGAACCTCCGACAGGTCTATATCTATGACCTTTACGTACTCCGCATCGTTGTCCGCCTTGAATACGGTATATTCCTTGTCGGAATGCTCCTTCATATATTCTATTGTGACGTCGTCCACCTCAAATATGCCGTTCTTTGCTCCGGCCTCTATCGCCATGTTTGCTATAGTAAAGCGGTCGTCCATCGTCAGCGTGTGCATACCCTCGCCGGTGAATTCCATCGACTTGTACAGCGCTCCGTCAACGCCTATCATTCCTATAATATGCAGTATGAGGTCCTTTCCGCTCACGTATTTATTGAGCTTGCCCGTCAGGTTGAATTTTATCGCCTCGGGCACCTTGAACCAAGCCTTGCCGGT
>CALXRY010000073.1 GCA_944390955.1 uncultured Clostridia bacterium
CTTCTTCGTAATCCAAAGTTATCTCAAACTGGCGCGGACGGGCGGCCTGACGGTGCTTCGCACACGTTACGACTCACTATAGGAAACTTTCGCTCCGCGAAAGTAATTGAATTTTGCTTCGCAAAGCGATTTGATGATGCGTTCCGCGTATTTTTATTTCCTCTTCCTTATCATATCTCCCGGCTTTACGGGCTTATCGACCCTGAAGCGCACTATCATCTCGGGATGGTTCGCCACCTCGATGCTTTCGTTTTCCTCGTTCCGCATCTCGCCTATTGTCTGCCTGAAATACGGACGCATCGGTCCCATTATCTCGACCTCGTCGCCCTTGAAAAACCTGTTGCGCTGCGTTATCGTCACAGTCTGCGTCTTTTCATCATAATTGAGCACAAGCCCTACAAGGTCATACTCGCGTATATACGAGCTTGAGGTGTAGACCTGTGTTTCGGAATCGGGCTTATGATAATAAAATCCGGTCGTGTACGGACGGTGGCTGACCTTGCACAGCTCGTCAAGCTCCTCGGGATTGAATTTATAATTTTCGGGATCGGCAAAATACCTGTCGATCTCACGACGGTACGCACCGACGACAGTCGCGACGTAATACGACGTCTTTACACGCCCCTCAAGCTTAAGGCTCGATATGCCGCTCTGCACAAGCTCAGGGATATGCTCTATCATGCACAGATCCTTTGAATTGAAGATGAACGTACCCCTGTCGTTCTCAAAAACGTCCATATACTGTCCCGGACGCTTTTCCTCGACAAGGCTGTATTTCCAGCGGCACGGATGCGAGCAGCAGCCCATATTCGCGTCACGGTTCGTCAGATAATTCGAGAGCAGGCACCGCCCCGAATACGATATGCACATCGCCCCGTGAACGAACGCCTCAAGCTCAAGCTCGTCCGGGATATTTGCGCGGATCTCCGCTATCTCCTTAAACGACATCTCACGTGCAAGCACGATGCGCTTTGCACCGAGCTTATGCCAGAACCGCGCCGAGCGGTAATTCACGTTATTGGCCTGTGTGCTTATATGGATAGGCAGCTCCGGCGCAAGCTCACGCGTCATTTCAAAAAGCCCCGGATCGGCTATGAGCACAGCGTCAAAGCCCATCGGGCTCATTTCCTTTATGAACCTTTCAAATCCATCGATATCGCTGTTATGCGGTATTATATTTGCCGTGAGATACACCTTTTTTCCGCGGTCATGTGCAAATTGTATTCCCTCGGCAATTTTCTCGATGCTGAAATTTTCCGCGGCGGCACGCAGGCTGAACGCCTCGCCGCCTATATAAACGGCGTCCGCGCCGTATTCTATCGCTGTTTTAAGCTTTTCAAGGCTCCCGCCCGGAGCCAGCAGCTCGGGTCTCTGCATAAAATATCCCCTTCCCTATTTCTTTACGGACAGCGTAACTCCGTCGCCGAGCGGCAGCAGCGATGTTTCAAAATCCTTTCTCGCCATCAGCTCGTCAATAAACCGCCTGAGCCGCTTTACTATCGTTATCTTCCTTCTTATAACATGATTATCATCGGCCGTCATGCCCTTATAGAGCACATTGTCGGCTATCAGTATGCCGCCGCTCCGCAGAAGCCTTGCGCATTCGTCAAGCATATAGATATAGTGCGCCTTAGGACCGTCGAGAAATATCATATCGAAGGCTTCGTCCTCGTCGATATATGAAAGATACTCCTTCGCGTCGGCCTCGACTACTTCTATAGTATCCGACAGCCCCGCTCTTTTTATGTTTGCCCTCGCAAGCTGCGCCATTTCGGCATTATATTCGAGAGTTGTTATTTTGCCGTTTTTGCCGAGCCCCTCCGACATCAGGATAGCCGAATACCCAATTGCACAGCCAACCTCAAGTATGCGTACAGGACGCGTTATGCGTGTCATTACAGACAAAAACCGCGCAGTCTCAGGCTCCACTATAGGAACGCTGTTCTTTTCGGCGAATTCCTCCAACTCGTGGAGGAATTCATTGCCGTGCACGGTTTTTGCTCGCAGGTATTCTGTTATATAAGGAGGAACTATTGCGTCTTTATCATATTCTATCATTAAATTCTATCAGCCTCTTTTACTGCGGTATCTTGTCGTCTTGGTTCTTTATAACATCAGAATCAACGACAATCGCCATATCTGTCGACCTTACAAGATTGATAAATTCATCGTAGCTCGTGCCAAATATCGGCTCGCCGTTTGCGCTCAACCCGAAGTAATATGCATCTGTGGCACTGTAATCGAGCACAGCTTCGATCGCTTCAACGCTCGGATTTCCTATAGGGCCTACTGGCAAACCGGGATAAACATACGTATTGTACGGTGAATCTATCCGAGTATCGGCTATGGCCAGTACCGGCTTTCTCTCTCCGAGCACATACTGCACCGACGCATTCGAATCCATATACATTCCTGTATTCTTCTGATTATGATAAACTCCTGCTACCATTCTGAGATCGCAGTTTTCGTTCGTTTCACGCTCAAGTATAGATGCCATCGTAATTACTTCGTCGACCGTCATTCCCATGCTTTCTGCCTTCTCATAATATTCCGGCTTGAACTGAGCGTCAAACGTCTGGAGCATCAGATCCACAATATCGTGCGCGCTCATGCCATGAGGTATCTCATACGTTGCAGGGTAAAGATATCCCTCAAACATACTGTCGCGCGACGGGAGATTCTGAAGGAACGCATAATTATAATCCGACACGTGGTATACGGCGTCGTAAAATTCATCCCACGTCGTAAGTCCGAGCTCGCAGAGTCTTATCGCGATCTCGCGCACCTCACATCCGGGAGGTATGATGACCTTCGTCGTATTTCTGGAAGGCGTAATGAGCATGTCCAGTATCTGATTATAACTCATGCCGTTTTCGATATTTGCCGAACCGGCCTGAAAATGCCCATCATATCCGCCGATAAGCGCCTGAAGCCTGAACATCAGCGGATATTTTATAATACCCTCGTCCTTGAGCATGTCAGCAATATCGCCCGAGCTCTGATTTTCCGATATTTCAATGTATTTTATGTCTTCGTCAAGACTCACGCCGAGACTGTCGGTAAGTGATATTCCTATAGCCGCAAGAATCACTGCAAGCACGATTATAACTACAATAAGAACCACTTTTCCTTTTCGGGACCGGCTTTCTTCTATTTTTACAGCCATTATTACTAAACCTCCTCAAGAATGTCCTGTGTCTCAAAATCCGAAGCAATGTACAAATTCTACATCAAACTGCATATATACTTTTATTTTACAATAAAAAACCTGTTTCGTCAATAATAAATTAGGGCTGTAATTGAATTTTAATATAAGCAGAGGCTGCCGCTTTTAGCGCGGCAGCCTCGTTCAGTGCTTTGAATCAAAAGTTTTATTAATAGTCTCTGTCCCAGACCTCTTTATAAAAGTCGACATAATCGGTATTTTTATTCTTTATCTGGTCTATCGCCGTTCGTGGGTGCTGATTCAGAAGCCCCGTTATAAGATACGGGACATCATAGCCCCATTCGAGCCCCTGTTCCCTGAGCTTGAGCATATGCTCCTGAATAAATTTCAATACATATATCAGCCTGTATCTCGGGTTCTTCAGGAATCCCATCAGCCCCTCGAGCATGCAGTTGCCCGCGCCGCGGCCCATGCCCATCATT
>CALXRY010000074.1 GCA_944390955.1 uncultured Clostridia bacterium
CGCCCGCGTATGCTACCTCGTTTCCCGCCATCATACATATGAAGGGGTCGACGGCATTGACTACAGAATATTGCTTGAGGCGGATTTTCTCGTAAACGCCTTTGAGGATAATATCTCAGATGAATCCGTACGCACGGCATACGATAAGCTTTTCCGAACAAACACTGGAAAAAATATATTAAGGGTGATGTATTTATAATGTGGATAGCGCTTGTTTCGGTCTTCGGAATACTTAAAGGCTTCCGGGAGCTCGTAAAAAAGAAAGCACTCGAAAAGAGCAGCGCCGTTGAGGTCCTGTTCTTTTATACCTTTGTGAGCTTTCTTTTTGTGCTGCCAGAAGCAAAAAACGCGGCTTCTATGAATATGGTATTCCTCGCGCCTGTATTTCTAAAATCGCTTGTGATCTTTATAGCATGGCTGTGCGCATTCAATGCGATAACAAAGCTTCCTATAGGTCTATACGGCATAATGGACATGTCACGTGTGATATTTGCATCGCTTCTCGGCATAGCTGTGCTCGGCGAGACGCTGACGCTCCGAAAAGCGGCCGGACTGGCTGTCGTCCTTGCGGGACTTCTGCTCGTTAATATGAAGCGATCGGGAAACGAGCTTAAAAGCGGAAGCAGCTCTGGCAAATTTATAGCTCTGACGCTCATATCGTGTTTTTTGAGCGCATGCTCGGAGCTGCTCGACAAGGTACTCATGCAATCACTCAACAGCGGTCAGCTCCAGTTCTGGTACATGCTGTTCCTCACGGCGCTGTATCTTGGGTATATGCTTATAAAGCGCATGAAGATCGACTTCCGAATGATCTTTAAAAATTACTGGATAATTATCCTGAGCCTTCTGTTTGTCATTGGCGACAGAGCGCTGTTCATTGCCTGCGCGGACGAAAACAGCAGTGTTACAGCGATAACGCTTATAAAGCAGTGTTCGGTGCTTGTCACAATAGTCGGAGGCAGGATAATATTCCATGAAACGGGAACGAAAAGAAAACTGCTGTGCGCAGCTGTAATAATCGCCGGAATAATGCTCGCGCTCGCATAGCGCAGCGCGGGCTTTTTGCGGGAGCCCCAAAATAATTAAATTTTGTCTTGACAAAATGGTAAAAGTATAGTAAAATACTATAGACACGGGGCATTAGCGCAGTTGGGAGCGCATCACACTGGCAGTGTGGGGGTCAGGGGTTCAAGTCCCCTATGCTCCACCAGAATATGCAGGCGTAGTTTAGTGGTAAAATGTCAGCTTCCCAAGCTGAGGTTACGGGTTCGATTCCCGCCGCCTGCTCCAATATCCATAAAGAGTGCAGCAAAACCGCCGCACTCTTTTTTTATGCCGATACCATCCGCCTTTGCGCATAAAACAGCATCTTCAGGGAAAAATAATATAAAACACGGGAGATGATAATTTTGACAGGAATAATTTCATGCATCATAGCCGGAGCAGCCATGAGCATTCAGGGAGTTATGAATACACGGCTCGGAGAAAAGATCGGGCTGTATGAATCAAACGCATTTGTTCAAGGGACCGCATTCGCCTTTGCGTTGCTCGCCGCATGGATATGGGGTAAGGGCAGCTTTTCGGAGATACAGAACGTGAACAAGCTCTACTGGCTCGGCGGTCTGCTCGGCATGGTCATCACAGTGACCGTAATGATAGGAATGGGCAAAACAAGCCCTGCTGTTGCCGTCTCGGTAATATTGATCGCTCAGCTCCTCGTGGCCGCGCTTATCGACGCGTTCGGAATAATGGGAACGGAAAAAACTCCGTTTCTATGGAATAAATATATTGGTCTTGCACTGATGATAGGCGGTGTACTGCTGTTCAAGCTCAAATCATAAAAAATGCTGTTGCAATAAGAAGGCGCATAGGGGCTTTTCGATTTTATATACAGAATGGACAAATCTTTGTTGACCCGGTCTGGATATTCGATGCGTCAAAGGCGAAGCCTACGATCGGCAATACGTAGCAAGCATCTCTTTCCAATTCATACTTCATAGTTATATTGCACGTTTCATTACAACTTCACATTGTTTCAAGAACAAACGGATTTTGGCATGGTCTTGTTTTTACTTGACAATTGATAGCTGTTTATGGTAAAATAACCTTAGCAATTTTACTAATTATATACGGGAGATATTGAGAAGAACAGGATTTTAATGGGGGCATATATATCCTTCCGACCTCATGATCTTCTGAATTTATTATTTATATATACTAAGGGGATCTTTTAATGAAAGACATTATAAAGCGATACATAAATCAACTTAAAGGAAGTCCATTTCTGAGGCGCACCACTATAACATATATAGTTATAGGGTGTACGCTTCTTCTTTTATTCTGCATAATCATAGTGAATGGCATACTTTCGATCTCTGCCGAGCAGACCAATAAGACAATGCAGCAGATGCTTGCCCAGGCATGTAATACTGGAGACCTTATATTCAGAGATGTACACTCACTCATAACAAAGAATATCGAATCAAGCAGCGTGCTTGCAGAGGCTCTTTACGAGGAGCCTCTCGAAAACACCACCGAGCTCAACTCAGAAATAAGTTTGCTTGTTGCGTCGTCGAGTCTCATAGATTCTATTTATATAGTAAATCTCAGGCATGATATAGTATATTCTTCAAACGCACCCTCATGCAGCGTGGATGATTTTTTCGATCAGGATATAATGAATATAGTGCGGGAGACCGAACGAGGCACCACGCTGTATTATCCAAGGATATTTGACGATCCTGCCATCGGCATTGTCACAACTCCTCGCAATTATATATCCTGCATATACAATAAGACCGCTGCAGGAGCCATCGTTGTTAATCTTAATCAGGATACTTTCCAGTCAATGGTCAATCTTACTGGCAATGATGATGAATCTCAGATCACAGCAGTTATTAATGCGTCCGGAAGTGTGCTTTCACATTCACAGCCACGGAACTTTGCTCTGGATGTATCGGATGAGGAGTACTTTTCCGAGGTGCTCCAGCATAATGACAGCTCCGGCTCATTCAAGCATTTCGGTACCTATGTAAATTACGCAAGGTCATCATATTTAGGCTTTTATTATGTGGAAATTACCGATTCCACGATGCTGCTCGGCAATTTTTACTGGCTGCTTGCCCTCATAATCATATTTACGGCACTGCTGATGCTGCTTTATGCTGCTGCAAGCATATACATAACGTCCACGACATTCAAGCCCATCCGCACCATAAAGGACAAGCTCGAAGGAATATCCAAATCGCCGTCCGGCGATATAACCGCCAACGAGCTTACGGAGATAGAAAATATAGTAGAAAACATCCGTCATGAGCAGTCGATCTACAAGCGTATACAGTACGATTTCCTTTCGACAAAGAGAAACGAGCTTATACACAAGCTGCTCTTTGGAACGTTTACATATTCGCAGGACGACCTCGACGAATATAATATCGTATTTGACAAGCAGTTCTTTGGAGTAGTTATGGCGCGTATCGACAGGCTGAAGGAGATCGATCCGGCAAACATCCCTATTATTAAATACGGGATAATGAACATCGGCGACGAGGTTCTCGCAAAGGTCGGCCGCGTCTACAGCATAGAGTCCAACGAATTTGATATCGCATGGGTCATCAATTACGACGACTATCATCCACTTATGCCGGCGGTTGAGCAGGTGCAGAAATTTGTTGAGAGCATTTATAAGATAACAGCATCGTTCGGCTGTAATTTCGGGGCTGATTCCGCAGAGGATCTTTCCGACCTCTACCATAATGCACAATATTCGCTGTCGTACAGACTTTCAAAGGGTTATAATTCGATAATACTGTACAACTCTATAAAGGACAGCGCGCAGAATATTTGCGAATATCCGGATACACTCGAGCGTGATATAATTTCCGACATGACTACTCAAAACAGAGAGTCTATGCGGAAAAATATTCATAAATTCATGGATACTATATCGACAGCCTCATATTCGACTGTCATCATGCACGCCAACCGCCTACTTTCGGCCGTCGACCAGATCGCGGTCAAGATAACCTCGGCCGAGGATGCGGTAACGGTCAACAATATCGAAACCATGACAAGAATGGAAACTATATCTGAAATAGAAAGCTTTGTGGCTGCACGGTGCGAAAGTGTTTCCATCAAGTTTAGTGAGATAAAATCAGATTCCAAAAAGGATATGATAGCAAATACGATAATAGACTATATAGATGAGCACTTCCGCGACAGCAATCTGTCGATAGACATGATCGCAAATGAGGTCAATAGAAGCGCAAACTATACAAGAAGCATATTCAAGCAAAGTCAGGGCATATCGATCTCCGATTATATCTCAAACAAGCGTTTTGACGAGGTATGCCGTATACTGCTCGAAACAAATATGACCGCGCAGGAGATAGGCAAGCAGGTAGGCCTTAATTCCGGATCGTATTTCTACACTGCATTCAAAAAGCACACAGGTTATACGCCCGACCAGTACAGGAAGATACATCAGCATACTCAGCAAAGCAATGCAACTAATGAGAGTAAGAATACCGATGAGAAGAACGATGATGACAAGAATGACGAAAATTAATTTATAAATATAACCGGCTTTCTGCCGTGTAATTTGAAAGGAATGAGATAATATGAACAAAGAGGCGGTACGGCTTCTTCCGGCGTTCAAAGATTATCTTTGGGGCGGAACGAAGCTAAAAGAAAAGTACAACAAGCACTCTAAACTTGAGAAGGTCGCAGAGAGCTGGGAGCTGTCTACGCACAAGGACGGTCCGAGCATAATTTCCGGCGGTGAATTCGACGGCCTGACACTCAGTGAATACATAGAAAAAAATGAGGGCTGTATAGGCTCCGCGGCCGAAAAATTCGAATACTTCCCTATATTGATAAAATTCATCGATGCGCTCGGCAATCTTTCCGTTCAGGTGCATCCCGACGATGAATATGCGCTGAGGGTCGAGGGCGAATACGGAAAAACAGAGATGTGGTATATCCTTGAAGCCGATGAGGGGGCTTCGCTTTATTACGGAGTAACAAAGGAGCTCAGCAAGGAGGAGTTCAGGAAAAGGATTGAAAACAATACGCTTCTTGAGGTACTGAACAAGGTCCCGGTAAAAAAAGGAGACGTATTCTTTATCAACTCGGGAACGATACACGCCATAGGTCAGGGTATAGTTATCTGCGAGATACAGCAGAATTCGAACACCACCTACCGCGTATATGACTACGGCAGGCTCGATAAAAACGGAAAGCCGCGTGAGCTGCACATCGACAAGGCTATTGAGGTCTCAAATCTTTCTCCGTCACCGGCACAGAAGGCTCCCGAAGCAGGAAATGATGTTATTCTTGCCTCCTGTGATTATTTCACGGTAAGGAAGCTTACGCCACCCCACAGCGGAATGAGCGTCAAAATAACAGACAGCTGCTTCCACTCGCTTATTGTGACGGACGGCAGCGGCACGCTTGAACTGAACGGTCAGACGCTTGATCTGAACAAAGGCGACAGTATTTTTATCCCTGCTCAGAACGGCGAATACAAACTGAGCGGCGAGGCGGATATAATTCTTTCATATGTAAAATAAAGGGTCATTTCTGACCCTTTATTTTTGTTATTATTTTTTTCATTCCTCCGCCTATCTTGACGGCACAGCCCTTAAAGCCGTATTTTACTACTGGCTTTTCAATACAATATGTGCTGAACGATGCGATCGCCAGGCTCAATATTATGCTTATTACAAGGAACCACGCCATCGCTGTTTTATCGTTCATAACAGGGTCTGCCGTCGTGTACGGTATATGCAGCTTCTTTAAGGCTATATGTATATTCTGATGCCAAAGGTAAAAGCTGTATGATATTCCCGACATGAATACGAAAAACTTGTTCCCCCAGAATTTCTGCCACATTTTTGCCGAATACGCCGCGGCAAATATAAACAGCGCAAACAGCCACGCAAGGATCCACCTGTACAGAAGCCTGTGGTATGACTGCGCGTCCATGCCCTCCATGCGCACGCTTCCCATCCACAGCATATACATATACACACCAACAAGGCACAGGATAGATATGACCGTAAGTATACCGCTCATTGAAGCAGTTATCCTGACCTTATGCCTTACGTACACAACAGCGTATGCCGACAGCATTCCGCAGCCGAATATATCAAGATACAGCAGCGGATTTACCATAACGAACATGTCAATTCGCGGCTCGGACGCCGCATTAAGGCGGAGCAGCTGCGACAGCACAAACATGCCGGCAAACACGAGCACCGGCTTCTTTTTGAATACGTACGCAATAAACGGGAAGACCGCATAAAACGCCGCTTCTATTCCGAGAGTCCACGCCGTCGATATCACCGAGCCTTGGGTGCTTGGATTATATACATGGAGAAACAGCGCATGCAGGCCAAAATGCTTCGCAACGTCTGCGGCATTATTTACATCATATATATTATACGACAGCACCGGAACAAACAGCAGCACAATCAGCATAAAATAATATGCCGGTACGATACGCCTTATACGCTTTATGTAAAATTCCTTCCAGCCGGTCTGTCCGCATTCCCCAAACATACTGCGGGCGATCGGATAGAACAGGCAAAAGCCGCTCATCACAAAAAACGCGTCTATCGCAATATAACCATATCTCTGCAAAGGCTCAAGATTAAAGGTAAAGCCCCCTATTGTAAACTTTGCGCTGAGCCATGTCTGCTGCCAATTATGGAATGCAAAGATCAATATCGCACATAATGCGCGGAGCCCGTCGAGCGCCGGGATATATCCGGAGCCCTGCGGAGCCGCATATGCGGCTCCGTTAACTCCTGCTCTTTTTCCTCTATAATATACCGCAAAAGCGGCTGCCCCCAGAATACCGATAAAGACAATAACCAGTATTAAATTCAGCGGCATTGCTCCACAGGCCCTAAAGGCTGTTCTGAGCATCGTCATCCTTTTTTTCTCTCCTTCCGCGTATTATCTGTCCTTATAAAATGCCATATATGCCCTGTACGCCATATATACGTCGGTCTTTGCGGTTATCTCAAACGGAGAATGCATCGAAAGCACTGAAACTCCGCAGTCTATAACCTCCATATTGAGGTTCGCAACATACTGCGCTATCGTTCCGCCGCCGCCCTGATCTACCTTGCCAAGCTCTCCGGTCTGCCATACAACTCCGTTTGCATCCATGATCCTTGCAAGGCTGCTCACAAATTCAGCGCTTGCGTCGGACGACCCGGACTTTCCGCGTGCTCCCGTGTACTTTGTAAGAACTACGCCGCAGTTGCAGAACGACGCGTTTTTCTTTTCCGAAACGCTCTCATAATTCGGGTCCACACCGGCGTTTACGTCAGATGACATACACGCCGAATTTGCGATCGTCTTATTATACTGCGTAACGGTGCAGGAGCCTGTGAGCTTTTCAATGACCTCTGCGACCGCCATGCTAAAGAATGCGCTCTGCATTCCCGTATTGCCCATCGAGCCGATCTCTTCCTTATCCACAAGGATAGCCATTGCCGTCTTTTTGGGGCTCTTTGTGTCAAGTATGCTCTTAAGCGTTGTAAAGCCGCACACTCTGTCATCCTGCCCGTAAGCACCTATAAAGCTGCCGTCGAATCCCACATTCTTGGCCTTAAACGCCGGAACTATCTCTATTTCGGCCGTCTGAAAGTCGCGCTCTTTCATGCCGTACTTTTCGTTTATATATTTCAGTACGGCAAACTTCACTTTCTCCGAAACGTCCTTTGCCTTCACAGGCATTCCGGCTATAAGGATATTAAGATTCTCGCCCTCTATACCCTCGCTCATCTTCTTTGACATCTGGTCCTGAGCAAGATGCGGCAGCAGGTCCGTAACGCAAAATACGGGGTCGTCCTCATTTTCTCCTATATTCAGCTCTACAGTCTCTCCGCTCTCAGTATACACAACGCCGTGCATTGCAAGCGGTATCGCCGTCCACTGGTATTTCTTTATACCGCCATAATAATGCGTCTTTAAAAGCGCCATATCGCAGCTCTCGTAAAGCGGATTCTGCTTCAGGTCGAGCCTCGGAGAATCTATATGCGCACCGACAAGATTTATGCCGCTCGTTATGTCGTCGCTGCCTATTACGGCAAGCAGAATATTCTTGCCTCTGTTTATCTTGTAGACCCTGTCGCCCGGCTTGAGCGACTCAGTCCCGTCAAGATTTTTAAAACCGTATTCCTCCGCAAGCTTCACGCTCTCCCTTACGCATTCGCGCTCTGTTTTTCCCGCATCGAGAAAACACCTGTACTCGTTGCACAATGCGTTCATTTCGGAAATTTCCGAATCGCTCATAACCTCGTATGCATTGCGGCGCTTATATGAAAGCGCTTCAAACTGTTCTTTGTCCGTCATATAAATCAAGTCCCTTCTTATACATTATATACATTTAGTATACCACACTATTAAATTTTAGTCCACACTTTTTATAAAGATAATAAATTTTGCACAAATTCATTGATAAAAAGTTAACACTGTGATATAATATGTATACTATGGAAATTAAATATGAAGGCGGCAATATCATATTGACGGACGTACCCGATTTTGACCTGCGCCATATATTTGACTGCGGACAAGCGTTCCGTTTTGATCGGGAGTCCGACGGCTCGTATTTCGGGGCTGCATTCGGACATGCTCTTAAAATATCTCAAAACGGCAGGGACGTTATGCTGCACAGCACGACCGAGCAGGAATTTAATGAAATCTGGTATAAGTTCTTTGATCTTGACCGCGATTACGGAAAAATCAAATCGTCGCTCGCACATGACGACGTTATGCGGCAGGCGACCGAATACGGCTATGGGATACGGATACTCAAGCAGGAGCTGTGGGAGACAATAATCTCGTTTATTATCTCCGCAAGCAACAACATACCAAGGATCAAGGGCATAATCGAGCGTCTATGTGCAAACTTCGGCAATGAGATCAGCTATATGGGAAAGACGTGCTTCTCGTTTCCTACTCCCGAAAGGCTTGCGGCATTGACGGGATCGGAGCTTTCCGTTATACGTGCCGGCTTCCGCGATAAATATATACTTGACGCGGCGCGAAAGATCGCCGGCGGCGAGATGTCCCTCGATTACATACGCTCGCTTCCAACGCCGGAAGCAAAGGCGGAGCTTATGAAAATAAACGGCGTAGGCAACAAGGTCTCCGACTGCATATTGCTGTTCGGTCTGAACCGCGCCGACTCCTTCCCCGTAGACGTATGGATACGCCGCATAATGGAGCACTGCTATTTTGGAAGAGAGGCTTCCATAAAAGAGGTATCGGAGCTTGCCTGCGAAAAATTCGGAGAGCTCGGCGGCTTTGCACAGCAGTATCTATTCTTCTGGGCAAGAGATAACAAGATAGGTACTTAGCGGCATTAGCGTCGTATAAGTCAGAGGTGATTTTTAATGATTTTAGATTATAACAGAACGGCGGCATACGCATGTCCTTTCTGCTCCATGATCTCGCAGCATACTGTCAGCATATTCGACTTTTCCGGCGGTGCTTCGCTCAGCCTGAACTGTGCCGGACGCGGCTGCGGTGAGCACTGCGCATCTATTATCCCGCGCGGCAAAAAATACAGGATCGACGCAGAATGCCCTGTGTGTATGGAGACTCATTCGTTTTATATACCCAAGGAGAAATTATGGACAAACAGCGTGCTGACGCTCAAGTGTCCAGAATCGGGCATAGGCATTTTCTTTATGGGAAAGCCTTCCGCCGTAAATGACAAGCTGCGTGAGCACATAAATATATACAACGAATTATTCGATGAATATTACGGTGAGGACGACGAGGATCTCCCCGACGACGACTTTGACGAGGATGAAATAATCCTTCACGGCATAGCGGAACGCCTTGAAATGATGATACACCTCGGCTCTGTAAAATGCAGCTGCGGCAGCACAAATGTAGCGATGAACATTCGGAACGGGTTCGTAACGGCTGAATGCCGTGACTGCGGCAAGCATCTGTCCATACCTGCCGATGAGCATACTCTGATGCAGCTTATGAATATAAAAACCTTTGTAATAAAATAATAATTTTATATATTATTTTTTATATTAATCATAACAGGAGGAATTATCAATGTTAGTTTCAGCAACGGAAATGTTGAAAAAGGCCGTTGACGGCAAATATGCCGTAGGTCAGTTCAACATCAACAACCTCGAGTGGACAAAATCAATACTTGCGACAGCTCAAGAAAACAGCTCGCCTGTCATCCTTGGTGTATCCGAGGGAGCAGGAAAATACATGACCGGCTTTAAGACAGTCGCTGCTATGGTAAAGGCCATGATAGAGGAAATGAACATAACGGTCCCCGTGGCTCTGCATCTTGACCACGGCACATACGAGGGCTGCTACAAGTGCATAAAAGCGGGCTTCTCGTCGATCATGTTCGACGGCTCGCACTTCCCAATCGACGAAAATGTCGCAAAGACAAAGGAGCTTGTAACGATAGCTCATGCAATGGGTCTTTCGATTGAGGCCGAGGTTGGATCAATAGGCGGAGAAGAGGACGGAGTTGTAGGCGCGGGCGAGATCGCCGATCCTGAAGAATGCAAGAAAATCGCGGATCTCGGCGTTGACTTCCTCGCTGCAGGCATAGGCAACATCCATGGCAAATATCCTGAAAACTGGGCAGGTCTTGATTTTGACGCTCTTGCAAAGACAAAGGCGCTCATAGGCGACCTTCCTCTTGTTCTCCACGGCGGAACCGGCATACCCTCTGATATGATACAGAAGGCTATCTCTCTCGGAGTTGCAAAGATAAACGTAAATACAGAATGCCAGCTTTACTTCCAGGAGGCAACAAGAAAGTATATCGAGGCCGGAAAAGACCTTCAGGGTAAGGGCTATGACCCGAGAAAGCTTCTTGCCCCCGGCGCGGAAGCAATCAAGGAAATCGTAAAAGAAAAAATGGAGCTATTCGGTTCAATAGGCAAGGCTTAAAAAACATCCCCTCCACACGGTCATGTACCGCAGGAGGGGATTTTGGGGTCTTATATCACCACTTGACAATTCATCGCCTGCGTGATATAATATAAGCAGTAAGGAAGTGACTTAACGGTCATTCCGCATAAAAGCTTATTAGTAGAAATATTATTCTACCAAGCCGCCTCAAAGCGCGAATATGGAGCCTGCGAAAAAAAGTCTGTAAATTTGAAGCCTTCTGTGGTAGAATATAATTAAACCACAGGAGGCGTTTTTATGGCACGAAGAAGAAAATTAACAGAAGGAAAGAAAAACATCATCGCAGGTTT
>CALXRY010000075.1 GCA_944390955.1 uncultured Clostridia bacterium
TTGACGATGCAAAGACCGCCTCGCGCGAGCTTGAAATAACTCTGACCGGCAAGGACTGCGGCCTTGAGGAGCGCGCCCCGATGTGCGGAATACCGTACCACAGCGTCACGCCGTATATCGCAAAGCTCATAGACAAAGGCTATAAGGTCGCGGTATGCGAGCAGACGGAGGATCCGAAAAAGGCGAAGGGTATCGTAAAAAGAGATGTCGTGCGTGTGATAACTCCCGGAACGCTCATAGAGGACGAGCTCCTTGATGAAAAAAGCAATAACTATCTTGCCGTTGTTTTCGTGATGCAGAAAAGAGCGGCTCTTGTATTTTGCGATATTTCCACAAGCGAGCTTTTTTCCGCAGAGGTGCGCTCGATGAGCGAGATAATGAACGAGACGGCGCGCTATTCCCCCCGTGAGATAATCATAAATTCAAAGGACAAGCCGGAGCTGAACAAGGAAATAATCCGGCGCTTCAATATCGTCCCGGACTTTTCACATGCGGAGCTTTTTGACGAAAACGGAGCCGAGGAGCTTGTTTCGCAGCATCTCAAGATCAATGGCGGCGCGGAGCGCACAGGCGGGATAACCATCGCTGCCGCGGCGATGCTCCGTTACCTCTTCCACACTCAAAAATCAAGCGTTTCCTACATAGACAGACTCAATATCTATTCCGTTTCGGACTATATGGACATGGATATGGCGACACGCCGCAATCTTGAGCTGACGGAAACGCTCCGCGACAAAAAGCGCAGCGGCTCCCTTATCGGTGTGCTTGACAAAACGCGCACGTCGATGGGTGCAAGGCTCCTGAAGCAGTGGATAGAAAAACCGCTCTTGAATGTAATGGACATAAAAACGCGCCTTGATTCAGTCGACGAGCTCGTCGGGAATTTTGACATGCGCGAATCGGTAAAATACGCGCTCGATTCGACGTATGATATTTCGCGCATAATGACGCGCACGTCATCAGGAACGGTCACGCCGAAGGACATGCTTGCCCTGAAAAGCACGCTCAACAACCTGCCGACACTGCGGGAGATAATCGATGGTGCAAAGTCTCCGATGATAAAAAACATGAAGGTAAACTTTGACGAGCTGAAAACGCTCTGGCTGTTCCTTGAATCGGCAATAAAGGACGACGCACCAGCCATAATCCGCGACGGCAACATAATAAAGGAAGGGCACAGCCGTCAGGTAGACGACCTGCGCGACATAAAGCAGAACGGTACGTCATACCTTGAGGCATTCGCCGAAGAGGAGCGCAAACGCACCGGGATATCAAAGCTTAAAGTAGGCTACAACAAGGTCTTCGGCTACTATATAGATATATCGAGAGCTCAGGCGGAAAACGTCCCCGATGACTATATCCGCCGTCAGACGCTCGCAAACAACGAGCGCTTCACAACAGTGAAGCTCAAGGAAATAGAAGCAGAGATCATGGGCGCATCAGAAAAGCTGCTTGAGCTTGAGCTGCACCTCTACCGCGAGGCGATAGACGAGATACTCAAATATTCGGAACAGCTGAGGCAGCTTGCCGAAGCGCTTTCAAAGCTTGACTGCCTGTATTCTCTGTCGGAGACGGCAGTAAAGAACGGCTATACGCGCCCGTCCGTCGACAACAGCGGACTTATAGAGATAAATGAAGGACGCCATCCTGTAGTCGAGGTCACTGCCGACAACGCGATATTCGTCCCGAACGACACGATACTCGACACCGAAAAAAACAGGCTTATGATAATCACCGGTCCGAACATGGCTGGCAAATCAACGTACATGCGCCAAACAGCGCTCATAACGCTGATGGCGCAGATAGGAAGCTTCGTCCCGGCAAGCTCGGCGCATATAGGCGTTGTGGACAGGATCTTCACAAGGGTCGGCGCGTCGGACGACATCGCCTCCGGGCAGAGCACATTCATGCTCGAGATGACCGAGGTCGCAAACATCCTAAAAAACGCGACGAACCGCTCGCTTATAATCCTTGACGAGATAGGACGCGGAACAAGCACCTTCGACGGGCTTTCCATCGCGTGGGCAGTCGCGGAATACGTCTGCGACAAGAAAAAACTCGGTGCAAAAACACTCTTTGCGACTCACTACCATGAGATGACGGAGCTTGAGGACAAGATGGACGGCGTGAAGAACTACAGCGTCTCGGTAAAGAAAAAGGGCGATGAGATAACGTTCCTGAGGAAGATCGTCCGCGGCGGCTCGGACAGGAGCTACGGCATAGAGGTCGCGGCGCTTGCGGGAGTTCCGAAGCCCGTGATAACCGCCGCAAAGCGGATATTAAAGCATCTTGAAAGCACGATGCCAAAGCGCGGAGAGCCGCTATTTGAGCAGCTTGCGCTCGACATGGAGACCGATGATTTTTCGGACGCGGATTACACGCTTTCGGAGACCGAGCCCGAAACGGAGCCCTCCGCCGCTCAGTCGCCTGACCCTGTGACGGAAAAAATAATGAACGAATTAAGAAATATGGACGTTCCGTCCATGACGATGATAGAAGCCGCGCAGAAGCTGTTTGAGCTTGCCGCAGCGGCAAAAGAGCAGTAACCGGCTGAAAGGACAGTAAACATGGGCATAGTAAATATACTCCCGAGCGAAATATCGAACAAGATCGCCGCGGGCGAGGTCGTGGAGCGTCCCGCGAGCGTCGTTAAGGAGCTCGTTGAAAATTCAATAGACGCAGGCGCGTCGACGATAACAGTCGACATCGCAAAGGGCGGCTCCACGTATATCCGCGTCACCGACAACGGCTGCGGCATGGAGCCAGACGATGCAAAAATATGCTTCCTCCGCCATGCGACAAGCAAAATAAAGGCCGAGGAGGACCTCGACGCTATCTACACGCTCGGCTTCCGCGGCGAAGCGCTCTCAAGCATCGGCGCAGTTGCACGCGTGAGCCTTTATACCCGCAGAAAGGACGGACGCGGCGTGTGCGTAAAATGCGAGGGCGGCGAGATAATATCCTCCGAGGAGGCAGGACTCCAGCAGGGGACCGCCGTAATAGTCGAGGACCTGTTTTTCAACACCCCGGCGCGCGCTAAATTCCTTAAAAAAGACGCGACTGAGGCCGGCTACATCACCGATATAATGTCGCGCTTTATATTCGCGCACCCGGAAATATCGTTCAGGCTCATAATAAACGGTAAGGAAAAGCTTTTCAGTCCCGGGGACAGTAATCTGAAAAACGCAGTCACCACCGTATACGGCCGCGACTACGCCGAAAACCTGATACCCGTAGACTACGACAACGACGGTGTCAGGGTCACAGGCGTGATCGGGAACGGCAGCGTTTCAAGACCGAACAGAACGCACGAAAGCTTTTTTGTAAACAGCCGCTACGTAAAGAGTCCGAAGCTTATGAACGCGCTCGAGGAGGCATTCAAAAACCAGATAATGATAGGCAAATTCCCACTTGCCGTACTTAATATCGAAATAAATCCGCTATTTATAGACATAAACGTCCACCCGACAAAGCTTGAGGTAAAATTTTCGGACGACAGAAAGATATATCAGACCGTATATTACGGCGTAAAAAACGCACTTTATGCGATACCCGAGCAGGACGGGGACGAGCCGGAAAAGGCCTCGGATTTTCTCGGTATCCCGACAGATATGCTCAAGCGCCCCGCATCGCCGCAGTTTAACCCGAGAGAAAATCCGTTCCTCAAAAATCAACATAGGGACACCAAATCAAATTCAGGGGACACTAAACCTCACTATTCGACAGGTCATACACTTAAAGAGAGCTTCGGGAATATATTAAAACAGTCCGAAAGACAGTTCGTCGCCGACTCCGCTTCTGAAGCTCCCGCAATGCAGGAGACCGCGCAGCCTGCGCCTACTATAGGACACGGCATACTCGACGCAGTCGGCGCAAGGCATGAGGAGCCGGAGCTTCTGCAAAGCGACAGTGTAATATTGCAGTACCGCAAAAAGGCTGCCGAGCTTTCAAAAAATCCTGAGGACACTAAAACTCAAGGATCGATAGAAGACGCAGAAATCGTCGAAGCTCACAGGGACACTAAAGCACCGGACGAGCTTTTTGAATATTTCAGAGTTGCCGGGCAGATATTCGACACGTATATAATCGCCGAGCAGGACGGTGAAATGCTTATTATCGACCAGCATGCGGCGCATGAGCGGCTCAAATACGAGGAGCTCTTAAATGAGCTTGACGGCAAGGGGATATTTTCTCAGATGCTTATAGAGCCTGTAGAGGTAAAGCTCAGCGGAGCGGAGGCCGGGAGCTATGCTGCCGCCGAGGAAGAGCTTAAAAAGCTCGGCTTTGACTGCCGCGAGGAGAACGGCACGGTATTTGTCAGCGCCGTTCCGCAGGATATAGATATGGGCGAGGCGGAGGACCTTCTGATAGAGCTGATAACACAGTTCGGCGAGGGCAAATGCGAGCTCATTTCCGACACGCGTCAGCGGCTTTTATACACGGTGGCGTGCAAGGCCGCCGTAAAAGCGAACCACAGGCTGTCGCCTTTTGAAATGGAAAGTCTCGTTCGGAGCGTACTCAGGCTCGAGCGCTCAGGCAAAGGCACCTGTCCGCACGGACGGCCCATGCTGATAAGGAAAACGAAGAGGGAGATAGAGAAGGACTTTAAGAGAATAGTAACGTGAAAAATAAGCGGCGCATCTCATCACTCTCATGGACTTGAAGTACACAAAGTACGTCGGCGTCCCTTCGTGTAATAATCTGCTTGCTTCTTTTCCACGTTACAATTTTGTACTATCATTAACGGCAGAAGGAGAGCCATATGCAAATAAAAAAGATCCCGCTGCTCGTCATATGCGGTCCGACGGCGAGCGGAAAGACGGCGCTTGCGATAGAGGCCGCAGAGCGTTTCGGCGGAGAGATCGTAAACGCCGACAGCATGCAGATATATAAATACATGGACATCGGCACGGCAAAACCCACGCCCGAGGAGCTTGCCGCGGCAAAGCACCATCTGATAGGCTTTGTCGATCCGCGCGAGAGCTTCAGCGTGGCCGATTATGTTCCGCTTGCGCATGATGCGATATACGATATCCACAGCCGCGGAAGGCTTCCGATACTTGCGGGCGGCACCGGGCTCTATATAACGAGCGTTGTAAACGATGTGATCTTCGGCGACGGCGGCTCGGACCCGGAGATACGCGGGGAGCTTAACCGCCTTGCCGAGGAGCGCGGCGCGGAATATCTGCTCGGGATATTATCGGAATTTGATCCCGAGTCGGCAGAGCGCCTGCACCCGAACAATACGCGGCGCATAATCCGTGCGATAGAATTTTACAGGACGACAGGGAAAACGATCTCCGAGCACCAGCGTGAAACGAGGCTCACAGACAGCCGCTACGATCCGCTTATGGTTATGCTCGATTTTGAGCGCGCCGTGCTTTATGAGCGGATAAATATACGCGTCGACAAAATGCTTGCCAAGGGGCTCACCGAAGAGGTCAAGCGCCTGCTTGAGATGGGCTGTACGCCGGATTCACAATCAATGCAGGGCATAGGCTATAAAGAAACGATCGAGTATATCTCTGGGAAAATATCACTTGAGGAATGCGCGGAGCTTATAAAAATGAACACCCGCCACTACGCAAAACGGCAGCTTACGTGGTTTCGGCGCGATGAAAGGATCGTTTTGCTGAAGCCCGGAGAAAGCATAATCGAAAAAATATCGGAAAAGTTTAAAAATTTTTCATAAAAAACAGTGGTAATTATTCAGATTATGTGTTATAATAAATAGGATAGCGCAAATAACCGCCCGTACGGGCATCAGGGGTTATATGTGAAAGGAAACGAACTTCCGCCCTGCCGCGGAGTTATATTAATGAAGGATGTGAAATCTGTTGAGTTTATTTGATAAAATTTTCGGCACCTATTCCGACAGGGAGCTGAAAAAGGTAAAGCCCATAGCCGATAAGGTCATGGCTCTGGAGGACGATATGGCGAAGCTCACGGACGCTGAGCTGAAGGCAAAGACTCCGGAATTCAAGGAGCGTCTTAAAAACGGAGAAACGCTCGACGATCTTCTGCCCGAGGCCTTTGCCGTCGTAAGAGAAGCAAGCTGGAGAGTTCTCGGCATGAAGCATTTCTATGTTCAGGTAATAGGCGGAGTTATACTGCATCAGGGAAGAATAGCAGAGATGAAAACAGGTGAAGGTAAGACGCTCGTTTCAACGCTGCCTGCATATCTTAACGCTCTGACCGGCAAGGGCGTACATATCGTTACCGTAAACGATTACCTTGCCAAAAGAGACAGCGAGTGGATGGGTAAGGTCTACCGTTTCCTCGGAATGACGTGCGGACTTATCATTCACGAAAAGACCCAGCCCGAGCGCCGCGAGGCATATGCCAGCGACATAACCTACGGAACGAATAACGAGCTCGGCTTTGATTATCTGCGTGACAACATGGTAGTTCATAAGGAGGAAATGGTTCAGCGCGGGCACAATTATGCTATCGTCGACGAGGTTGACTCTATCCTTATAGACGAAGCGAGAACGCCGCTTATCATTTCCGGACCGGGCAACACCTCGAGTGACATGTACCGCGTTGCGGACATGTTTGCCAAGCGCCTCAAAAAGCTCGTGCTTACCGAGCACGACGACAAGCAGCTTGACGTAGACGTGGACGCAGATTATATAGTAGACGAAAAGGCAAAGACGGCTACGCTCACGGAGCGCGGCGTCAAAAAGGCGGAGCAGGGTTTCGGAGTCGAGAACCTTTCCGACCCTGAAAACATGAAGCTCCTCCACCATATAAACCAGGCTCTCCATGCAAACGGCGTAATGCACCGCGACCAGCAATATGTCGTAAAGGACGGCGAGGTGCTTATAGTGGACGAGTTTACAGGACGTATCATGCCCGGACGCCGCTACAGCGACGGTCTGCATCAGGCGATAGAGGCAAAGGAGGGCGTTAAGGTCGAGGCTGAATCGCGAACGCTCGCAACGATAACATTCCAGAATTTCTTCCGTCTTTACGGGAAGCTCTCCGGCATGACCGGTACGGCTCTTACCGAAGAAGAAGAATTCCAGCATATCTATAAGCTCGACTGCGTGGCCGTTCCGACGAACAAGCCTGTTATCAGAGTCGATATGCACGACTCCGTTTACAAAACGGAGAACGGAAAATACGCGGCTGTTATAAAGCAGATAAAGGAATGTCACGAAAAAGGCCAGCCCGTGCTCGTAGGTACGGTAAACGTAGACAAATCGGAGCACCTCAGCTCGCTGCTTAAGCGCCAGGGAATAGCGCATGAGGTTCTGAACGCAAAATATCATGAGAAGGAAGCCGAAATCGTAGCACAAGCCGGAAAGCGCGGAGCCGTAACGATAGCCACGAACATGGCAGGACGAGGCACTGACATCATGCTCGGAGGAAACGCCGAATATATGGCAAAGCATGAGATGGCAAAGCTCGGCTTCAGCGATGAGCTTATCGCAGAGGCAACGGGCTTCGGCGATACGGACGACGAAGAGATCATAAACGCCAGAAAGACGTTTACCGAGCTTAACGAAAAATTCAAGGCTCAAATAAAACCTGAGCAGGAGGCCGTAAAGAACGCAGGCGGACTGTTCATAATCGGTACGGAGCGCCATGAGTCAAGGCGTATAGACAACCAGCTCCGCGGACGTGCCGGACGTCAGGGAGACCCGGGCGCGTCAAGATTCTTCCTTTCGCTCGACGATGACCTGATGAGGATCTTCGGCTCGGAGCGGGTAAAGAAGATGGTAGAGACTCTCGGCCTTGAGGAGGATCAGCCCATTGAGGCAAAGATGCTCACAAACGCTATCGAAAACGCTCAGAGAAATCTTGAAAGCCGCAACTTTGATTCACGTAAGCACGTTCTCCAGTATGACGAGGTAATGAACGAGCAGCGTAAGATCATATACGCACAGCGCAGGATGGTTCTTGACGGCGAGGATATTTCAGGCACCATAAAGGACATGATAGAGAGCGTTATAGATTCGGCTCTTGACGATTATATAGGCATCTCGGAGATACCGGAGGATTGGAATATCCGCGCGATAAAGGAATTTGCAAACATTTATCTGCGTGCAAACAATGAGTTTGACATCCCCGAAGAGGATATGGAGGTCATAACGCGCAACGATGTCAAGGAAATGCTCATGGAGATCGCGCATAAGCGCTACGAGATGCAGGAGCAGATCTTCGGCGAGAACATGCGCGAGCTTGAGAGAGTTATAATGCTCAAGGTCGTTGACACGCTCTGGATGGATCACCTTGATGAGATGGAGCACGTTAAGCGTGAGATAGGTCTAAGGGCATACGGACAGCACGACCCCGTAATGGAATACAAGAACGTGGGCGCGGAGCTGTATCAGGGAATGCTTGATGCAATAAAGCGCGACACCGTAAGATATGTGCTTTCGGCAATGCCGAGGATAAAAATACAACGCGAGCAGGTGGCAAAGCCTCTTGACACAGGAGGCGACGGTTCATTAAAGAGTAAGGGCGCAACAGCCAAAAAGGAACCTGGAAGGAACGATCCGTGTCCCTGCGGCAGCGGCAAGAAATATAAGCACTGCTGCGGAAAAAATAAAGAATAATAACAAAATTAAAAGCGCCGGGACTGAAAAGCTCCGGCGCTTTTTGCTTATGATTTCAGCATAAACGACGTGCAGTCGGTGCACTCGATCATTGTGGGATTGGCCTCATGGGTTCCCACCTGTATGCTCGAAAGCGAGCAGTAATCCTTTGCCTGGCAATGGTACGCACACTGCGTAACCGTGCATTTTATGCTTTTGTTAGGCGTTCCGTGACATTCATTCATAATGTTCATGGCTCCTTTCATAAACGAAAAATTTTTACGGCGTGTCTGAATACCGCTTGCAGCGGCGCTCAGATACGCCGCAGTCCTATGACTTTTTTATTATGTGTCTTATTGCGTGCAAATATTCAAAAAATCAGACAAAAAGAATATTATGCTTGCCGTTCCCGTAAATTTATGTTAAAATAAAAGAAAACGGCGGGAATACCGCCATGGATAAGAAAGGAGAAGAATCATGAAAAGGAAGCTTATATCAATGCTGCTTGCGGCGGCGCTTGTTTCCGGAACAGCGGCGCTCGCAGCCGAAAAGCCCGCAGTCGGCGACAGCCTTATTACAGGCGATTATTTAGCGTCGGCCGAGGAAACGCAGAGCCTTATAGACTCTCAGCCTCGAACGGGACGGGCTATGGAGGATATTGACCGCGGGCTTGTTGCGGTAAAGGTCGACAAATACGTATATCTTTCATGGCGCTGGCTCGGCTATGAGAGCGTGAACACGCGATATAATATCTACCGCAACGGAGAAAAGCTCAACGAAGAGCCGCTGCCGTTGACAAATTATACGGACATATCAATCCCCTCATCGGATATTGCTTCGGCAAGCTATTCCGTTGCTCCGGTAACAGAGGGAACGGAGGGCGAGCAATGCGACGCAGTCTCGGTATGGAACGACAATTATACCGATATCCCGATACAGAAGCCTGATGACAATGAAATAAACAGCGAAGCATATTCATATTCGGCAGGCGATGCGTCCGTCGCAGACCTTGACGGCGACGGACAGTATGAGATAATCCTCAAATGGAATCCATCAAACTCAAAGGACGCCGCAAATTCGGGCTTCACCGGTGAATGCATCATCGACGCGTACGATACAGACGGCACGCTTATGTGGCGTGTGAATATGGGTCCGAATATCCGCGCCGGAGAACACGACACGCAGTTCATGGTCTATGACTTTGACGGCGATGGAGCAGCCGAGATGATATGCCGCACAGCCGACGGAACGATGGCTGGCGACGGAACGTATATAGGCGACGCCGACGCGAACTGGGCCGATCCTGAAAGCGGCAAGAACCTGACGGGACCGCTTTACCTTACCGCATTCAGAGGCACAGACGGAACGGTCATAGATACCGTTGATTATGAGCCTCAGACAGTTTCGGACAAGGGCGGCGTCGATACCTGGGGCGATACCTGGGGCAACCGCTCGGAAAGATACCTTGCAGGTATAGGCTCGCTTGACGGAAAGACCACAAGCGCAGTATTTGCAAGAGGCTACTACACCGGCTCCGAGGGTGAAACCGGCGGCAGAACGGTCATTGCCGCATGGGATCTTGTAGACGGCAGCCTTGAAAAACGCTGGGTATTCGATACCATGGACTACGAAAATCAATATATAGGTCAGGGCAACCATTCAATGTCTATGGCCGACGTTGACTTTGACGGCTGCGACGAAGTCATCTACGGCGCGCTTGCCGTTGACCATGACGGAACTCCGATGTATTCGACAGGGCTCGGTCACGGCGATGCACAGCACGTGGGCGATATCCTTCCGTCGCGGCCCGGTCTTGAGGTATTCTCCTGCCATGAGGATACAAATGCCGAATACAGCTTTGACCTCAGAGATGCACGCACGGGCGAGATACTCTGGGGCGGCGAACAGCTTGGGATAGACAACGGACGCGCAGCTGCAGCCGATATCGATCCGCGCTATGAGGGCGAGGAGTGCTGGAGCGCGGCTGGAGTCCTCACAACAGCTGACGGAACTGTGATCTCTGATGATTACACGATGAGCGCAAACTTCATGGTATACTGGGACGGCGATCTTGGACGCGAGGTACAGGACGGTATATATATCAGCAAGTGGAACAGCATGTATCAGACGACAGATACGATATTCACCGCTTCCGGCTGCTCTGCCGTGAACGGCACAAAGGCCAATCCGTCGCTTACCGCCGACATCCTCGGCGACTGGCGTGAGGAGGTAATATATCCCCTTAATGATAATTCCGCACTCAGGATATACACGACAAATATACCGACAGCGTACAGACTGCCGACGCTTATGCACGACACGCAGTACAGGAACCATGTCGCACTGCAGAACACCTGCTATAACCAGCCGACGCATCTGAGCTACTACCTCGGCTACGACACAGAAACGGTACCCGTTCCCGACATAACGGTAAACGGCGTTTCAAATCCAGATACGGAGCCGTATATATTAAAAAGCTCGAACGCCGAGGAAGACGACCGTCTTATTACGATAGGCAACAGGCTGTACCTTGTCGAGGGCTATCCCGTTGCGCTTGCAAACGGAATGCCCAAGCGTATCGATAACGACAACCTTGATGTTGTTCCGTATCTGATCGATGGTGCGCAGTCGCACGAGGACAACATCGTTTGGGTGCCGCTCAGATTTATCGCAGAATTTGCCGGTGCAACAGTCGAATGGGACGGTATGAACAATGCTGTTACGCTGATCTTCCCGCGAGGAGAAATTTTGATACTTCGCATAGGCTCGACCACGGCCACGTCAGGAACGTTCGGCGGAAAAACTGCGGTATCACCCGATTCGGGCGTTGTGAATATAATTGAAAACTCAAGTGACTTTGAGCTCAGGTGCGACGCGCCGGTCGTTATAGACGGCAGGACAATGGTGCCGACGGATCTTCTGATTTATTTTGATCTTGTCGGCGGCAACAGCCTGTCGGGCGGATATCACAGCACAGGCGGGTACGGACCGCAGCCCGGCGGACTTATATCGACAATGGAAACATATTCTAATACAGCGGGCAACCGGTACAGTGACGAAATAATAGAAGCCATATTAAACGCCGAAGTGCCATCTCAGATAATCCCCGTTGCTCTCGGCGGCGATAATGAAAAATTCTACGATAACCAGCTTGACGTATTCGAGGTTACCGCCACCTCAAACGACGGCAATAACGAGGCCGGAGCGGTAGACCGCGACATGGGTACGCGCTGGAGCGCATACGGACCGAATAATCTCACGCTCGACCTTGGTAGCGAGCAGGAGGTAACGGGCGTTGCCATCGCAATGTGGAAGGGCTCGGAAAGGATATATCCGTTTATAATCCAGTATTCGACAGACGGCTCAAATTGGGAAACGGCGCTTGAAAAGACGCAGAACAGCGGCACTACCGAGGATTTCGAGGTGTATGAATTCGAGGCGCCCGTTACCGCAAGGTATATCCGCTACGCAGGCGACGGCGCGACAGATCCCGAAAAGAACTACTGCCATATCTCGGAGATTGCCGTGCTCGGCGCAGAATAAATTTATCGGAGCATGATAGATGGATAACAGCATGAAATTGACCAGCCCGAAAACTATAAGAGCGATAGCCGATATGTTCGGCTTTACCTTTAAAAAAGGGCTGGGGCAGAACTTCCTAACCTCTGAGGATATACTTGAAAAGATCGCCTCCGCCGCGGACTG
>CALXRY010000076.1 GCA_944390955.1 uncultured Clostridia bacterium
AAGCAACTCAGACACCCGCTGTTCAGCAGACACCTACCGCATCGCCGCAGCAAAGCAATGTAACGACGGCACTCCCAGCAGGTGCAGTATCCGTAGGATCTGAAGGACAGCCTCCTGCTGAGCCTACGCCTATACCCGAAGCGAAGGAAAGAGAAGCTCCGGCACGGCAGACAACACCTGCATATACGCCATACAGCAGCAGCAAGTATAGCTTTTCGTGCTCATACCCCACGTCATTCAGAACTACTATAGTAGATGACTCATTTATTTTGTATTCATGTGAGTCGCCGGATTCTGCTGCTGATCTTTACATAAACGGAACTGAAAATTCATCCGGCCTATCTCCGCAGACCGTTTTTAATAATTTTGTTTCATCTTATGGCGGTGCGGTCGATTATAGAAATGTAGGCGATGATTTTTGCGCTGGCAGCACTATCAACGGCAGTCGAAGCCATTATTGCTATTATAAGCTTACGGATGGGATGATCAGGGGCTTTGAGTTCCATTATCCAACATCGCAGCACGACTACTATGACAGACTGATAAATGAAGTATATGCAACGATAACGTTTTATTAAGTACATCTCTGCACTGACAGCAGAACTTACTCACTGCGATTATGAAAGAGCGCATTATCATCCTGCTCAATAAGGGCGGGGCGGACATATTCTTGGACTGTTTTGTTGATCCGAAACTATGTCTGTCCCCCGCCCCATTATTTTTATATCCACTTATTATTTCTCGGATACGGACATTTTCCGTCAGCCATGAGCGCTCTTACCCGGACAAGGCAGCCGCAGAGCATACATGTAGAGCCGTATTCAAAACGATCGCACTCGGAGCACGCAGCAAGCCTGCGGTTTACTGTATCGTCATCGGCTAGTCTTATGCTTTTCATCGCCTTGAGACGCTCGACGGCCTGTTCTATTTCAGCTTCTGAAACATTAGGGCCGTTAAGACATCGTATGCATTTTTTCATGACAGCGTAACCGTCAGCACAGCAGCGCTTGCCGCAGGCAGCTTGAACGATATTTTTCCGTTTTCGGCAGCTGTATGCAGAAGCGCAGGCTTTACCTTTTCCGGCTCATCAAAGGTATTGCAGTTGTGCACATCGCTCGATGCAAGCAGCTCCGCAGAAACACTTTTAAAGTCAGCATCCCTTATTTCAAGCTCGATATCCTTGTCAGAATCAAGACGCGTATTTACAGCCGAGACAGTCATAACGCCGTCCTTTTCGGATGCGCTTATACTTACCTCCGGAACAGACACGCCGATGCAGTCATATGCGGCGCTTGTATGATCAACATCAAGCAGTTCACCGTCCATATGGCCCTTCATCATTCTGAAAAGATGATATGTAGGCGTCAGCACCATTTTTTCGCCTTCGGTCAGGATCATCGCCTGAAGCACATTTACCATCTGCGCGATATTGGCCATGAGCACTCTGTCATTATGAGCATGGAAAATATGGAGAGTCAGCATAGCAATAACGGCGTCTCTAATTGTATTCTGCTGATACAGGAACCCGGGATTCGTTCCCGGCAGCACGTCAAACCACGTTCCCCATTCATCGACTATCAGTGAAACTTTCTTTTCAGGATCATACGAATCCATTATAGCTGTGTGATTCTTTATGGCCGTTTCCATCTTCATTGCCTTTGCCATCGTTCTGTACCAGTCATCATCATCAAACACAACACTGTCACCCTTCTCATTCCAGTCGCCCGGGAATGTGTAATAGTGAAGCGACATACCGTCCATCAGGTTCTTCTGCTCGCGCATCAGTACCTCAGTCCAGTGATAGTTAAAGTCACCGGGACCACCCGCTATCTTGAATATCGGCTCATCGCCGTAATTTCTGATAAATGTCTGATACCTTCTGTAGAGGTCGCTGTAGTATTCGGGACGCATGTTCCCGCCGCAGCCCCAGTTCTCGTTTCCGACGCCGAACCACTTCAGCTTCCATGGCTCCTCACGTCCGTTTTTGCGGCGTTCATTGGCAAGCGGCGAATCTCCGCCGAACGTCATATATTCGATCCAGTCTCGCATCTCCTGAACGGTGCCGCTGCCGACGTTTCCGGCTATGTACGGCTCCGTTCCGAGCTGCTCGCATAATTCAAAAAATTCATGTGTCCCAAAATGGTTGTTCTCCACAACACCGCCCCAGTTCGTGTTCACCATATAAGGGCGGCTCTCCTTCGGTCCTATTCCGTCGCGCCAGTGGTAGTCGTCGGCGAAGCAGCCGCCGGGCCACCTTAATACGGGTATCTCAAGCTCCTTAAGTGCATTCACCACATCGCATCTCATGCCGTTTATGTTCGGTATCTCCGAATCCTCACCGACATAAAGCCCTTCGTATATGCACCTTCCGAGATGCTCGGCAAACTGTCCGTAAATATATCTGCTTATTTTCCCCTTTTTCCTTTTTGCGTTGATGATCGCTTTTTCCATAATCAATCTCTCCTTTGGATTTTAAAGTCCCGTCTATTATAATAGCTTGCGGAGGAAAAAGCAATACCTTTTACTTAAATTTTTCTCAATAAAACAGATAATTTTGTTAAAAAATCAGCACGCAGAGCTCAGTCTGCAGAACTTCCGATAAATCCCGCACCGCCGTAATAGTCCGGAACGCTCCCGGAGGTAACATTTTCTATTACAGGAATGCGCGTCGTTATTGTTTCCTGTTCATTCAGCGCGAATCCGCTGTAGTTGACAGCTACCGATACAGTTATATACATCGTATGCTTTACAAAATTTATCCCTGCGCTTTCAAAGCTGTTTTCAAAGTCTGCCGTTACCATCTCGGCGGGCGATATTCTGACAGGTACGGACGGCCCTATTCCGTTCAGAAGATACAGCCCCGATGCACTGCCGAGCGGTATTTTTATGACCGTCCCTCCGTTTTCCGACAGCGATTCATAGAGCCCTGTAACGATCTCTGATTTTAGGGTGTTTATCGCACTTACATTGCTTATGAACGTATCGTCAGTCTCGGTATAGAACGACTCCGAGCTGTAGCCCGCAAATACCTCGGCTACCTTTTCATTTATCATTGAATTGATCATATTGTTGGCGGCCTCATGTGCAAGTGTAAGAAACGCCGGCTCAAGCCTTACGGCTGTAAAGTACAGCGCCGTCAAAAGAACTGGGAGTATTATAATACACCTTAATCGTCTTCGCCTCATTCCCATACGCATAAAGACCACCTCCGGCTTATATTATGCGAGGATTGAATTTTATGTGAATCCGTGATCTTAAAAATATTTTTAAAATAAATCAAAAAACACTTGACAAGACCACAAATGTGGGCTATAATAAAGATGACCACAGTGGTAGTCATATAGTCGGGCGCATAACCGGTGGCGCTTGATGAAAGGCGAAATTTTGCCGCTCTTATGCGAAATGGAGGTAATCATAATGTCAAGACAGAGCGTTACGGAATCTGAGTATGAGCTTATGAAGGTCTTATGGGAGGCTGACGAGCCTATGGCCTTCGGCGATATACTCAAGGCTGTTTCCGATAAAAACTGGGCGCGCAATACAGTTGGAACGATGCTCTCGAGACTTTGCGACAAGGGAGCCGCAGGCTTTGAAAAGAGAGGAAAAGCAAATTTCTACTATGCTGTTTTAAAGAAGAAGGATTACAACATGGGCGAAACGAAATCCTTTTTATCAAGGCTTTATAACGGCTCTGTAGGCAGTCTTGTCGCCTCGCTTTATGAAAATAAAGAAATTTCTCAGGAGGAGATAGAGAATCTGAGAAAAATAATCGGCTCAGACAAATAAGCTATGCACGGTATATTCGGAATTTTCAAAACGGTGCTTGCGATGAGTCTTATTGGCGGGTGTATTACGCTCCTGCTGCTTATCGTCAAGCCGATAACGGCAAAAAAACTTCCCGCCGGCTGGCAGCGTTTTGCATGGCTCATAGCTATAGCGGCAATGCTCATACCGGTATGGAAGCTTATACCGGACGGATATGTGCAGCAGCCGTCTTATGAGAACTATAGTGCAGCAGAAGCACAGCCGCCGAAGGACAAAGGCGGCGCCGGAGTGGATATTATAGAGAGCGTGCCTATGGAATACCGAGAAATACATATAATAGGTTCGGGCAGCATACGCTTGTACGATGCGCTCGCCCTTATATGGCTTTTTGGAGCGTGCGTGTTTCTCTGCATCGCATTTGGAAGCTATTTTGTATTCCTTGCAAAAAAGAAAAGACACAGCTTCAGGCTCGAACACAGCACGGTATTTGAGGGGGTGAAGGCGGAGCTTGATATACGAAGAAATATCCGCGTGCGGATATCTGCGGATACCACTTCACCTATGCTTGTCGGGACGCTGTTCCCGATCATATACGTGCCGCAGAAAAGTATGGACGAGGCCGCGGAGCGGATGGTTTTCAGGCACGAGCTGACGCATTACAAGCACGGAGACCTGCTTCTCAAATGGCTTAGTCTTTTTATGAATGCGATGCATTGGTTTAATCCGTTTGCGTATCTGCTTGCCGCAAACATAAGCGAGGCGTGCGAGGTATCGTGCGATATGGCTGTTATCAAAAATCTCAATGAGGACGACAGACAGCTCTATATGGAAACGATATTGAATCTGCTTGAGAAATAAGGAAAATGTATAGGTATAAAAAGGAATGGAGGGATTAGAATGTTTAAAAAATATTATACGACTCAGATGAGCTCAAATTACCGGCAGCTGCAGACGCGGTTTGTAAAAATGCGCTCTAAGAGCGGACGGCTGTCAAAAATAATAGCAGCAGTGATGACGGTGGCTATAGTCGTAACAATGGCATGCGCCACCATCGTTATGGCAGCGGTCGGTTCCGACGAGCTCGAATACTGGGACAAGAACGAGCTGTATTTTATTGACGGCATAACCGGCACCGTTTCGATAGAAGGTCAAAATGTTCCGGCTTGGGTATATGAGGATGTTTCCGACAACGGAACTGTAGAG